>DATGHD010000248.1:0-9587 GCA_035308145.1 Roseiarcus sp. | reverse complement strand
GAGCGTCTGCTTGAAGAAGGCGAACAGCGTCGCGATTTCCGCCGACGGCGCTTCGCCCTCCATCAGCCGCGCCTCGTCGAAGACGAGCCACGCCGCATCCTCGATCAGCGACCGGTCCGCCGCTTCGCGATAGCGGCGGGCCAGCGCCGTAACGAGCGGATGGGCGCCGTTGATTTCAAGGATAGGCTTGGTCCGCTCGTCAAGCCGGCCGTGCGCGGCAAGCATGCGCTCGAGCTGACGATCCGGCCCGAAGTCCGGCGCGACCAGACACGCGACGCTGTCGGTCAAGCGATCGGAAGCGCACACGTCGCCGATCGTATCGCCGAGCGTCTGCTTGAAGAAGGCGAACAGCGTCGCGATTTCCGCCGACGGCGCTTCGCCGCTCGCCGACTTAGCCCCCTCGACGATCGGGATCGTCTTGATGTCAGCCGCCCCTTGCGTGACCGACTTGAAGGGCTTGCCGTCATAGCCGGCGGCGGTCGAGACCCAAAACGCGTCGACGGGATCCGACAGCAACAGCACTTCGACGCCGCGAGCGCGAAAACCTTCGAGCTGCGGACTCGCCGCCAGGCGCTTGGCGTCATCGCCCGTCAAATAGAAAATCGCCGTCTGGTTTTCTCTTAAGCCGCCGACGCACTCGGCCAAGGAACGGCCGCCTGTCGGATGAGTCGACGTGGCGAAGCGCGCGATTTTGAACAGCGCGTCGCGCCGTTCCGGGTCCTCGTAGAGGCCCTCTTTGATGACCGCGCCGAAATTCTCCCAGACTTTGGCGAATTTCTCCTTCTCGCCCTCGGCAAATTTGCCAAGCTCCTGAACGATGCGGTTGGTGACGCCTTTGCGGATCGCCGAAAAGACGGCGCTCTCCTGGATCATCTCGCGCGAGACGTTGAGCGGAAGGTCGACGCTGTCGACGACGAGGCGGACGAAGCGCAGCCAACCGGGAAGAAGATCGGTGTCCTCGCTGATCAGCACCCGCCGCACATAGAGCTTGTTGCGGCTCTTTCGCGCAGGATCGAAGAGATCAAAGGGTCGTGAGCCGGGGATGAAGGCGAGCGCGGAATATTCCTGGCGTCCCTCGGCCCGCCAATGGATCGTTAGCGCCGGCTCGTCGAACTGGCCGGCAAGGCCGCGATAGAACTCGGCGTATTCTTCCGGCTTGATCTCCGCCTTCGGCTTCGCCCAGATCGCCGCGCCGTCGGCGATGCGGCGCGGCTCGGCGCCCGGCTTGTCGATCAGATCGATCGGCACAGCCACCGCGCCGGAATGTTCGCGCACGATCCTCTCGATACGGTGGGGATCGGCATAGTCTTTGGAGGCGTCGTTGAGATGCAGGATCACCCGCGCGCCATGTTTCGGCGCGGCGTCCAGCCGAAGCGGCGCGATGGTGTAGGATCCTTTGCCATCGGAGGACCATCGCCACGCTTCGCCGGCGCCCGCGCGCCGCGTCTCGACGACAACTTCATCGGCGACCATGAAAGCTGAATAGAAGCCGATGCCGAACTGGCCGATCAGATTGGCGCCTTCCTTCAGCGCTTCGTCCGAATTGAGCTTGTCGAGGAAAGCGCGGGTGCCCGATCGCGCGATCGTCCCTAAGGCCTCGGCGAGATCCTCGCGGCTCATGCCGACGCCATTGTCGGCGAATGTCAGGGTTTTGGCGTCAGGATCGACCGTGATGGCGATGGCGAACGCGCCGCCCTCAATGAGCTCGGGCCTGGCGAGCGCCTCATAGCGGAGCTTCTCGCAGGCATCGGCGGCGTTGGAGACGAGTTCACGGACAAAAATGTCGCGATCCGAATAGACCGAGTGAACCATCAAATGGAGAAGCCGGGAAACATCGGCCTCGAAGCTCTGCGTCTTCGCCTCGCCCTGGTCGCGATCGTTCTTTTCCGCGTCGGCACTCGAATGAATGTCGGTCGTCACCGCCAGCCTCTTATTTCCGGAAAGCCTCGTCCTGACGCTCGCCTTTAAAGGCGAGACGGCGCTTCATATCGCGGCGATGGCTTTAGGATGCAAGCGCCTGGCGGCGTGAAAGGCCTCGGCGCTTTGGCAAAAAAAAGCGGACCGGCTGGAGGGGTTCCGCCGGTCCGCTGGCCTGCGAGGCAAATCTTCGATTCAACTAGCCTCTCGGGGGCTGGGGGGCTGAAAAACCGAGCGGCGGTCGAATCGCTCCTTCGCGGCTAGACTTTCAAAGTGACCCGCCGATGCGGCGCGCGATTGGCCATATCCGGGCAAAAATAAGATTGCCGTTCACGGGTCGGTGATATGGCCTTACGGGGTCTTCGCCGGCGAGGCGCCAGCCGGCGGCTTCTTTGGCTCGGCGACGCGCGGGCCCTTCTTCATCTCTTTGATCCTGCTTAATTTCTTCGTCGCCTTCGAGGCCGGCGCGATCAGCCCGCTCGCCTTTCCATTGGGATGAATCGCGCCTTGCAGCGCCATCGGCGCGCTCGCCGCCACGCCAGGCGTCGCATCGCCGACGCCGCCAGTCTTGTCGGAAGAGGCGGCAAAAGCGCTCGCGCTTTCCGGCGCCGCGAACAGCTTTTGTCCATCTGCCGGTCGCGCCTGCGCGACGGGACCCGTCCAGCCAGGCTTCGGACCGATGAACACCGGGACCGGGTCGAAATGCGGGGCCGGCATCGCGGCCATCGCCTCCGGATCGTTTTGCGGCGCCAGCGCCGCGAAAAGGCTGAGCCCGCGTCCGAGCGGCCCGCTGCTGGCGGCCGGTGCGGCCGCCGCGCGCATATCCTCTTCCTCCGCGGCCAATAGCGCCGCGCGATTGTGGCGCGAGCAAATGTCTTGATGCATGTCCGGAGCCGGTCCGACGCCAGGCATCAAATCCGCGACAGGTCCAAGCCCGCCGCCCCATTGGGCGAAGCCGCGGTCGAAAAGGGCGATCGCCTTGGCCGTCCGTTCGCGCGGCGAAGGCGAGCCAAGCACCACCACGATCAGACGCCGGCCGTTATGCGTGGCGCTCGCAACGACGTTAAATCCGGCCGCGCATGTGAAGCCGGTCTTCATACCATCGGCGCCTGGATATCGCCCGATCAGGCCGTTGTGAGTCGGGATGATCTCATTGCCAAGCTGAAGCGCGCCAATGCCGAAAATACCGGCCTCTTCAGGAAATTCTTTGTACAGCGCCCGGCCGATCATCGCCATGTCGCGCGCCGAAGAAACTTGCCGCGCGTCCGGCAAGCCGTTGGGGTTGACGAAATGCGACTCCTTCAGCCCCAGACGAGCCGCCGCGGCGTTCATCTCGTCGGCGAAGGCCTCGACAGAACCTGAAACGCCTTCCGCGATCATCACCGCCACATCGTTCGGCGACTTCACCATCATCATCTTGAGGGCGTTATCGAGCGTCACCTCGGCGCCCGGCGGAAATCCCATCTTCGAGGGCGCCATGCTGGCGGCGCGCGCCGACATGACGAAAGGCGTATCTATCGTCACGCGGCCGTCCTTCACTGCGTGCAGCGCGACATAGACCGTCATCAATTTGGTCAGAGAGGCAGGGTACCAGACCGCGGTGGCTTCGCGCTCGTAGAGAGTCTCGCCGGTGTCGGCGTCAATAATGAGGGACGGCGTCGCGAAAGCGGGCGCGGCGAAAAGCGCCGCAAGAAGGAAGATGAGACCTGCGCTTCGCGCGCCCCTAACCCGCATCAATGTTTTTCCGTTCCTTAGCGCGCGCCCGCAAAGCTCAGGTTTACGGCCATTACTAGGCGGCGTTCATAAGCTTACGTTACCATCGGGTGTAGGCGAAAGCGAAAGGATCGTCTATCAGAAAGACAATCGGTCCTTGCCTTCACGCCGCGTCACCCAGAATTGATTGGCGCGTTTGGCCGGTCGCCCGGTAATTAATCCTCGAATGTGAGCGTCGAGGCAAGAGGTTAAGCCATGTCGGCCCGAGGAGCGGCGTTCGCGGCTGCGGTCGCGATGATCATCGGCCCGGCGCCGAGTTACGCCGCTGAGGCGGCCGGCGTGCATAGCGTCGTCGAGCTCTTCACCAGCCAGGGTTGCTCTTCGTGTCCGCCTGCGGACCGGATTTTGGGCGAACTCGCACGCGATCCGAGCGTGCTCGCCGTGTCATATTCAATCGACTATTGGGACTATATCGGCTGGAAAGATACGCTTGCCCAGCCCACCTATACGCAGCGTCAAGAAGCCTACGCCAAGACGATCGGGCGCGGCCAGGTCTATACGCCGCAAGCGATCGTGAATGGACTTGCCGACGCGATCGGCAGCGATCGCAATCAAATCGAAGCCGCAGAATCGGCGACCGCCAAGCGCGCCGGCGTCCTCTCCGTACCTATGTCGATCGCCGAGCAAGGCGATGCGATCAACATCACGGTTGGAGCTGCGCCGCCCGGCGCCCCGCATAGCGCCGGGGTCTATCTTCTCGCGCTCGCCAGCAAACGAACGGTCGTTATTCAGCGCGGCGAAAACGCCGGCGCGACGATTACGTACTCCAACGTCGTGCGCGGCATAACCAAAGTCGGCGAGTGGAGCGGCGCAGAGATGACGCTCAGCGCCAATCTGGCCCAAGCCCGTCTCGACGGCGCCGATGCCTATGCGGTGATCTTGCAGCAGGGGGACCACGCGGCGCCCTCGACGATCCTGGCGGCCGTCAAGGGGCCGTGATCGGCGTCCGGCTCCGTTAAGCCGATGCTGTCTTACACAATATGAAAATGATGAAGACCCGTCTGCTCGCCGCCATGCGGCGGGAAATGCTGACTTAACAGATCGCCGCACCGCGTCGCCGCCTCGATCAACGCGTCGGCGGTCGCGCCTGCGCGCATGTCGGCCAGCAATCGGTCGACCACCGCGCGCCACTGGCTCTGAGGAATGACTTTCGCCGCGCCTTCATCGGCGATGATCCGCGCGTAGCGTTCGGCAAGCGAGACATAAATGAGGACGCCGCCGCTCTCCGCCCCGAGGCCGCGAAGCGCAAATTGCTCCAGCGCGGCGCGATGAGCGTTGGCGTGTCGGATTCTCGTCGGCGTCAACGCCGGGCGAAGCCGCGGCAGCGACAACAGCGCCAGCGCGACGAGGAAAACGATCATCTGGACGATGTAAATACGTTCGATCGAAATCTCGGTGAAAGCGATCAGCGGCCAGGGCGCGATCAGCGCAAGAAGGGCGCTCCAGACGAAAGGCAACGCCTCGTAAGTTGAGGAGGCGCGGGCGAGCACGCAGACGATCTTACCGCCCGTCCGCGACTGCACGGCGTGGAGCGCAGCTTCGACGCGGCTGGCTTCTTCGGCGCTGATCTGCATCACCAGCTCCCCGAGGCGCCGCCGCCTCCCGATGAACCGCCGCCGCCCGAGAAACCGCCGCCGCCGAAGGTAGATCCGCCGCCGAAGAATCCACCCGACCTTCCGCTCCGCAAATTGCTGGTCAACGCCATGTAGAGCAACGCTCTTCCGAGGCCGCCTTGCTGACGGACCGTATGGACGAACGAAACGAAGAAAATCGAAAGAATCAGCATAGCGACCAGGACCGGGATGATGCTTGAATGATCTTCCGCGCGCAGCTCCGGACGCTTTTGCCATTCCGAAGCGTCGGTGGTCAGGACGGTGATGATGTCGTCGACGCCGCGCGATACGCCGCCGTTGAAGTCGCCCGCCTTGAAACGCGGCGCCACCGCGTTGGCGATGATGATTTTGGATGTCGCGTCGGTGAGGGTTCCTTCCAGCCCATAGCCGACTTCGATGCGCACCCGATGCTCTTTGGGCGCGATGAGAAACAAGACGCCGTTGTTCTTCTGGGCCTCGCCGAGCTTCCAGGCGCGAAAGAGCTGATTGGCGTAAGGTTCGATTTCGAGGCCGTCCAGCGAAGCGACCGTGGCGACAACGAGTTGGATGCCCGACTTCTCCTCCAGGTCCTTCAATTTTGTTTGGATCGCGGCGCGCGTATCGGCCGAGAGGATATTCGCTTGGTCGACGACGCGCCCGGTCAGCGCCGGCAAATTCGGCTCGGCGCGCGCGAGCGACGCGCCCGCTATGGCGCCGAGCAGGAGCGCCAGCGCGAAGGCGGCGAGACGTTGAGCGAGACGCACGGCTTGAGAACCTAGAACTTCACTTTTGGCGTCGCTTGGGCGTCGCTGTTTGCCGAGAATTCGACCATCGGCTGATTGGAGCGGAAGAAAGTCGAGGCCCAGATCACGCCGGGGAAGGTGCGCAGCTCGAGGTTATAGGCGCGCACCGCCTCGATATAGTCCTTGCGCGCCACCGCGATACGATTTTCGGTGCCTTCGAGCTGGGCCTGCAGCGCCAGGAAATTCTGGTTGGACTTCAGGTCGGGATAGTTCTCGCTCACCGCCAAAAGACGTCCAAGAGCGCCCGAGAGGGCGTTCTGCGCATCCTGCAACTGCTTGACCTTCGCCGGATCGGAGAGATCGGAGGCGTCGACATGGATCGCCGTCGCCTTGGCCCGCGCCTCGGTGACTTCCGTAAGAACGTCCTTCTCCTGCTTGGCGTAGCCCTGCACCGTCGCCACCAGATTAGGGATGAGGTCGGCGCGGCGCTGATATTGATTTTGCACCTCCGCCCATTGCGCCTTGGCCGCCTCCTCCAGCGTCGGGATGCGATTGTAGCCGCAGGCGGAGACCGAGAGGCCGATGAGCGCGACGATGGCGAGCGTGCGCAGGCGCTTCAGAGCGATGAACAAGTCAGCCCCCTTCTTGACACAAGCGATGCGCCGCCGCGGCGCAAGCCCGCGCACAATAAGGCTCGCCGCTGACGCGCGCAAAGCCTTCGGACAGCGTCGTTAGCGCCGTCGGCTTGAGCGCCGCTTCCGCGCCGCCTATGGTTGCGCCCCGCGGCCTCCATTGCCGAATCGCCAAAGAACCGATGCCTCTTTCCAGTATGACGGGTTTCGCCCGCGTCACCGGCGCTGAGGGGCCCTATCGCTGGGTCGTCGAGCTGAAAAGCGTCAACGCGAAGGGCCTCGATTTGCGCTTGCGCACGCCGCCGGGTTTCGATCGCATCGAGGGCGAGGCGCGGGCTCGATTGGCCAAGGCCCTTGCCCGCGGCGCGTGCTTTGCAACGATCAGCGCCCACCGCGAGGGCGGCGTGGCAAAAGCCAAAGTCAATCCGGAGGCGCTCGCCGCGGTCATCGCGGCGGCGAAAGAGGCGGCGCAAAAAGCGGAACTGGCGCCGCCGACGATCGACGGCGTTCTCGCCGTCCGCGGCGTCGTCGAGGTCGACGAAGCCTCCGAGGATGAAGACGGGCTGGCGGCCGCGTGCGAGGGCGCACTGAAGAGCTGCGATGAGGCGATCGCGGCGCTTGTCGCGATGCGGAAGGCGGAGGGCGGCGCCCTGGCGGCGATTCTCGATAAACGGCTCGCCGCGATCGCTGGCCTGACCAAGGCCGCCGACGACAATCCGGGACGTCGGCCGGAAGCCGTCAGGGCGAGGCTTGCCCAATCGATCGCCGTGCTTCTCGACGCCAATCGCGGCTTCGACGAGAACCGCCTGCATCAGGAAGCGATCCTTCTCGCCGCCAAGGCCGATATTCGCGAAGAGCTCGACCGCCTCGTCACCCATGTCGCGGCGGCGCGCGATCTCATCGAGACCGGCGGACCGGTCGGCCGCCGGCTCGATTTCCTCGCGCAAGAACTGTCGCGTGAGGCCAACACGCTCTGCGCCAAGGCGAACGACGCGGCGCTGACGACGATCGGCCTTGAACTGCGCAGTCAGATCGAGCAGTTGCGCGAACAGATACAAAACGTCGAGTGAGCGGAGGCATGGCGACCAAACGACGCGGCCTGATGCTGATTCTCTCGTCCCCATCGGGCGCGGGCAAGACGACGCTGACGCGCATGCTGCTCCAGGACAAGGCGCTCGATCTGACCTTGTCGGTGTCGGTGACGACGCGAGAGCGACGTTCTTCGGAGGCTGACGGGATCCACTATCACTTCGTTGGCATGAAGCAGTTCGAGGCCATGCGCGCGGCCGGCGATCTTCTGGAATCGGCCGATGTGCATGGCCATCGTTATGGCACGCCGCGCGCGCCGGTCGAAACGGTCTTGGCGCAAGGCCGCGACATGCTCTTCGACATTGATTGGCAAGGCGCCCAGCAATTGCGCGAGGCGCTGGGCGCCGACGTCGTCAGCATTTTCATCCTGCCGCCTTCGATGCGCGAATTACGCGCCAGGCTCGAGCGTCGCGCCGAAGATTCCTCTACGACCATCGTCGGGCGCCTGGAGAACGCGCGCAACGAAATCGCTCGCTGGCGGAGCTACGACTACGTTCTGATCAACGACGACCTTCAACGCGCCTACGCCCAGATCGTCGCGATCATCGCCGCCGAGCGGTTGCGCCGGCCGCGCGTCGAGCAGGGCGTCGAGGAATTCGTCAGGCGCCTGCTGGAAGACTGAGCGCGACGCGCCGCGGCGCCCGCGGGCGATTGAGCCAAAGAACCGCGCCGGCGAATGCGATCGGGATCGCCGCTGTCCAGCTGCCGATGATCGCCATCACCGCGCCGACCGCCCAGAGGATTGACAAGAGATGCTCGATCAGCCCGACGAGCTTGGACTGGCTGTGACGGCGCAGGACCATGGTCCGCCGAGCCGGCGCTTGGCGCCAAAGATTGAGCAGCGCGGTCGATATTCCGGCGCCGGCGGCGAAGAGCGCCGTGAGAAGCGCAGCGGCAGGCGAAGATAGGGCGAGCCCGGCGAGCGGCGTCGCGAGAAAGATCATGATCGGCGCGGCTATCGACTCGATCTTGCGCCGCTCGATCTCGCCGCGGGTCACCGGCGCGGTCGCGAGGAATTCCGGAGCGTCCTCGCCCGATAGCGCGATCCAGGCCAGCGAGCCCGCGAGCTGCGCGGCGATAACGACAATGGTCGGCGCAAAGGCGACGCCGACCGAACCCGTCGTACCGCCGTTGCGCCATAGGATAACGCTCACCGGCAGCGTATAGATCACCTGCAGCATGATTTGCGACATCAGCCACGGATCCCGCCAGAGGAGACGGCGCTCCTTGGCGCGCAAAGTCGCGCCGAGGGTCGAGCGGAAGGAAAGCGCGCGCGAATCGCGCGTGCGCGCCGTAGGCGCGCCGGCGGTGAGCACGGCCGCTGATGCGAAACTTCGGCCAAAGGCGAGCGCCGCGACGGCGAAGACGGTAAGGCCGATCGCGCACCAGGCGAGCAACGACATGGGATCGCCGGCGGCAGCCTTGGCTGGAAGCCAAAGCAGCGTTCGGAAATCCCAGCCGCCTGCGGCAGGCGGCGTCACCACATGCATGAAAGCCGCGCGGGCGCTCGCCGGCAGCATGCTCAGCGCCTGCAGGCCGAGCACGAAGCTCGCGCCGATCGCTGTTCCGGCGATTTGCGAGGCAAGACGCGCGCGTCGCGGGCCGAAGGCGGCGAAGAGAACGAGAGCCAGCGCAATGCCGATGGCCGAGCCGAACAAACCGGTCGCCGCCAGCGCCGGATAGACGGCGAGCCACGTCCAGTGGCCGACGAGCGCGTTCATATTGGCGAGCGGCAAAAGAAGGATCGCCACCGAGGCGACGCCGTCGATCGCGATCGACAGGGCGCGCGCGGCGAGGATCGCTCTCGATGAAACCGGCGCCGCGAAGATGAGATCGAGATC
>DATGHD010000247.1:0-2078 GCA_035308145.1 Roseiarcus sp. | reverse complement strand
AAGATAAAAGACCCTGGATCGCTACAAGCCTACGTCCGAGAGATCGCGATCACAACAAGGCGGCGAGGCATGGCGGGCTGTGGACGAACGGGGCGATGGTATCGGACTATCTTCGGTCTCCGACCTTGCCGCGGGGAGCCGAAAGGCCCCAGTAAGCATCACTCGTCCGGAGGCTCCTGCCACCACTACGGTGACTGGCGGTACAATTACCCCAGTTGCTAGCCCCTGGAGTCCTCGAGCGAGCAAGCGTGGCCGTCTTCAGCCCTTTGTCAGCTCGCGTACGCGGTTGAGAGACGCCGCCTCATGCTAATCGCTAATCGCGACCGGCGCGGCGGCGACCCTCAAGATCGGGCGCTCTAGCAGCCTGTCGGACTTAAACCAACGGCGCTGATTTTGCTAGAATCGTGCCATTGATTCGCGGCCGAAGGGGTGGCTTGCTGGCGATGAGCAATTTCCGCGACGTTGATCGCCAGACGGCGTTTCTTCTGCCGCCGTCGGTCGACGAATGGCTTCCCGAGAGACATTTGGCGCGCTTTGTCGTCGAGGTGATCGACGGGCTCGATCTTGGCGGCATGATCGGCGCTTATCGCGGCTCCGGTTCGGCTGCGCACCACCCCAGGATGCTCCTGGGCGTCTTGGTTTACGGCTATGCGACGGGGATGTTTTCGAGCCGCAAGCTGGAGCGGGCGACTTACGACAGCGTGGCGTTCCGCTATGTCGCCGCCAACGACCATCCCGACCACGACACGATCGCCACATTCAGGCGGCGGTTTCTCAAGGAGATCGAGGGGCTGTTCGTCCGGGTGCTGCTGCTTGCGCGCGAGATGGGCGTGCTGAAGATTGGCACGATCGGCCTCGATGGGACGAAGATCCACGCCAACGCCAGCCGTCACAGCGCGCTGTCTTGGGAGCACGCGTGCAAGCTCGAGGCACAACTGAGAGCCGAGGTGGCGGACCTTTTGGCGCGCGCCGAGGCGGAGGACGAGGGCGATGTCCCCGACGGCCTGTCAATTCCCGAAGAGCTGGCGTTGCGCGAGAAGCGTTTGGCCAAGCTCGCAGAGGCGCGCGGGAAGATCGAAGCGCGGGCGAAAGAGCGATACGAGCGCGAGCGGGCCGAGCACGAGGCCAAACTCGCCGCGCGCGAGGCCAAGACCGCCACGACCGGCAAGAAGCCTGGCGGCAAGCCGCCTGCGCCGCCAGGCGAAGGGCCGCTGCCGAACGACCAGATCAATCTCACTGACGGGGACTCGCGCATCATGCCGGCGGCGGGCGGCGGCTTCGAGCAGGCCTACAACGCTCAAGCTGTGGTGGCCGCGGGGAGCCTGCTGGTCGTTGCGGCCGATGTGGTCCAGGCGCCGAACGACAAGCAGCAGCTCGAGCCGATGCTGGACAAGTTCGGGGCTCTGCCCGAACGCTTGGGCGCGGTCGAAACGCTTTTGGCGGACGCCGGCTATTTCAGCGCTGCGAATGTCGAGGCTTGCCGCGAGGCCAGCCTCGAACCGCTGATCGCCATGGGCCGTCAGCCGCATCATCCCCCGCTTGGCGAGCGCTTCGCGAAGGAGGGGCCCGCGCCGGAAAATCCGACGCCGGTCGAGGCCATGGCCCATCGGTTGAAGACGCCCGAAGGCCGCAAGCTCTATGCTTTGCGCAAGCAGACGCCAGAGCCGGTGTTCGGCATCATCAAGTCGGCGCTCGGATTCCGCCAATTTTCATTGCGCGGCCTCGACAAAGTGCGCGGCGAGTGGAGCCTCGTGACGATGGCGTGGAACCTGAAGCGGATGTTCGTCCTCGCCCCCGCCTGACCCGGCCGCCAAGCGTCTCCGCGCCAGCAAAGCAAGCGTCCGAAGCGGCCCAAATCCCGCCTCTGAACGGCGCTGGGAGCCGATCCCACGCCGCAAGACGTTTCAGCGCGCCAAAATCGCCCGTCCAAAACCCGAGTCCGACAGGCTGCTAGGCGGCCGAGTCTTCAATCGCGTCAGGGGACTCGAGGCATTTCGCGATCAAGCGGCCGATCGCCGGTTCGGATAACTTTGTTCGCCACCAGGCGACCGTTTCGCGGTGCAGATCCAATAGACGTT
>DATGHD010000246.1:0-4241 GCA_035308145.1 Roseiarcus sp. | reverse complement strand
CTGATGGCCGTAGAGCAATACGCCGAGCTCGTCGATTCCATCCAGGATTTCGCCCTCGCCGAGGATGTGATGCTTCTGCTGGGCGACGCCGGCGCGGCCGAAAAGTTCGTGCAGAGAGAGCACGGCGTCGTCACAAGGGTGGTACGCGTAATGGCACGTCGGCCGATAGACGGCCTTGCCGTCGGGCCCGCGCAAGGTGAAATAATCGGCGATCGAAATCGATTCGTTGTGCGTGACCAGAAACCCGTATTGGCCGAGCGCGGTCGGCGTCCATGAGCGGACGCGCGTGTTGGCGCCCGGCTGGTTGAGATAGATCGCCGCGCCGCAACCGCTTTTATGAGAGCCGGCGTTGCCCGGCGTCCAGGCCTCATGCGTGCCCCAGCCGAGTTCGGCCGGCTGCATCCCTTCCGAAAGAAAGCCTTCCACTGACCAGGTGTTGACGAAGACGTTGCGCGGCTTCGGCGACTTGGCGCGCTGGGTGTCGCGCTCTGCGATGTGCACGCCCTTGACGCCGAGGCGCTGCGCCAGCCTGCCCCATTCTTCACGGGTCTTTGGTTCGGGAGCTTTGTCGCCGAGATCGGCGGCCAGATTGACGAGCGCCTGCTTGACGAACCACGACACCATGCCGGGATTGGCGCCGCAGCAGGAGATCGCCGTCGGCCCGCCGGGCTTCCGCCGGCGCGCCTCGAGGACGGTCTCGCGCAGCGCGTAATTAGAGCGCGTCTCCGGCCCAAGACTTTTGTCGAAATAGAAGCCCGGCCAGGGCTCGACGACCGTGTCGATATAAAGCGCGCCGATCTCGCGGCAGTGTTCCATGATGGCGAGCGAGGACGTGTCGACCGATAGATTGACGCAGAAGCCCTGACCGCTGCCCGCTGTGAGAAAGCGCGTCAAAACCTCGCGATAATTCTCCTTGGTGATCGGCATATGCACGAACTTGACGCCGCGCTCGTCCAAAAGGCGGCGATCCGTATCGTCTGGGTCGATGACGACAAAATGGCTCTTGTCATAGTCGAAATGGCGCTCGATCAGCGGCAGCGTTCCCTTGCCGATCGAGCCAAAGCCGATCATCACAACCGCGCCGTCGATCCTCCCATGCCGTGGCCACTCGGTCATGCCCGCCCCCAAAAGTCCGTCAAGAGAAACGCCTGCTCAGCGGCCGGCGCGGCTTAAGAGCAAGCGCGGCGCGGCGCGTCAATAGCGGGACGATTTCCGTTCTCGGCGCTCGGTGCGATCATGACGGAATAATGACATTCGAAGCTGCGGCGCCTGATCGGGTCAGAATCCTGCTGCGCCGCCGTCCGAGCGCGGATCGTGCGCGGCCTCGATCGCGCCTTTGACGTTCCGCGCGAGCAGCCCCGCGTGACCGAAAGCGCCGGACAAAGGCTTCTCGGTCCATTCGATCGGATGGCCCGCCTTGGCGAGCGCCTGGCCGAGGCCCTCGTCGAATCCTCCTTCCAGTTTCACGGTCGGGGAAGGCGCCCCCCAGGCGCGCCCGACCAGGAAGCGTGGCTGAGCGAGCGCCGTCGCGATATCCTCGCCGTAGCGATAGCGCGTCATGATCTGGGCTTGGAATTGCGGCTGGCCGTCGCCGCCCATCGAACCATAGGCGACGATCCTGCCATCGTCGAAATAGGCGAGCGGCGGGTTGAGCGTGTGGAAAGGCCGGCGGCCCGGCTGCAAAGGATTGAGCGCCTTCGGATCGAGCGAGAAGCCGAGGCCGCGATTGGCCATCAGCACACCGGTCGCCGGCAGGACGCAGCCCGAGCCATATTCCCAAAAGATGGATTGTATGAAGGAGACCGTGCGCCCGTCGGCGTCGATCGCGCCCATCCACACCGTGTCGCCCTGACCTTCTCTCGCCGGCCATGGCGCGGCGCGCGCCTTGTCGATCGAGGCCGCCTCGCGATCGAGCGCCTCTCCGCTCATCGAATTCGCCCAGTCAGGCGCGAGATGATCAAAGTCAGTACAGACCCGATCGCGAATCGCCATCGCGCGTCGCGCAGATTCGATCAAGCCGTGAAAGTAGGCGAAGCTGTCGGCGCGCGGCACATTGAGCCGCTCGAAAAGACCGAGCAGAGCGAGCGACCCGAGGCCTTGCGTCGGCGGCGGCGTATTGTAAAGGGTCACGCCTTTGAGGCGCAGCGACAAAGGCGCCCGCCAATTCGCGCGATAGGCGCGAAGGTCCTCGCGCGTCACGGCTGAGCCGATTCGCGAAAGGTCGCCGGCGACTTCGCGGGCGACATCGCCGCGGTAGAAATCGTCGAGCCCCGTATTGGCCAGATGCTCGAGCGTGTCGGCGAGCCGCGTCGCCTTGCGGGTCGCGCCGGCCGGCGGCTGCTTGCCGTCGACGAGATAGGTCTCGGCGAAGCCGGGCGCCTTTATGAGGCTCTCGTATTCGTTTGGCGCGATGCCCGCCTCGGACGCTGAAACCGGATAGCCCTCGCGAGCAAGCCGGATCGCCCGGTCGAGAAGGAGCGAAAGAGGCGCTCTCCCGCCAAAGCTTCGCGACAGTTCGAGCGCCAGCGCCCACCCGCCGATCGCGCCGGGAACCGTCAGCGTGGCGTCGACGCCGCGGGGCGGAATCGTTTCGCCAAGTTGGCGATAGCGCGCGATCGTCGCGCCCGCGCCGGCGAAACCACAGGCCTCGATGGCTCGGACGCGACCGTTTCTTTCCCCGATCAGCCAGAAGCAGTCGCCGCCGATCGAATTCATATGCGGATAGACGACCGCGATTGTCGCGGCCATGGCGATGATCGCCTCGATGGCGTTGCCGCCTTCGGCGAGAATCGCGCGACCCGCCTCGGCGGCCAGAACATGCGGCGCGGCCACGGCGCAGCGGGAGAAGGCGGGGGTGTCAGTCATCAGCGGCTCGATCGGAATCCTTACGAAATCAGTTCACATGTTCCATCGGCAGATCGGCGAAAGCGTCAACCCACTCATGCCGTCTTCTCTCCCAGACTGCGACATTCGGCGCCGGAAATGCCGAATCGGCGAAGGATCCGACGGCGACCGCGATCAAACCTGGAAAGGCCGCCGCCTCCCAACAGACCGTCGAGCCGCACACCGGACAGAACCGAAACGTCACGAGGTTGCCCCTGTCCGACACCCGAGCGAATTCACGGGTATCGCCCGTGACGGCCACCTCTTGTCGCAAGAACCATGCCTGGACGCCGAAGACGCTGCCGGTCCGACGCTGGCATTCAAAACAATGGCACAAGGATATCCGGCGGGGCTCGCCCTCGCAAAGGACTTCCAGGCGCCCGCAATTGCAGGCGGCGCGATGGGTCGTCATGGGGCCTCGCTGGTTCGAGCCGAAGTGACCGTGCTGGTCCGGATACATGTGAGACCTGGCGCTGATTCCAGCGCCACGTTCTCATTGATTGCTTGGCGAGCATTTTGCGCGAGATGAATTCGAACTCAAGGACGCGAAGCGCCGCCGGAGGCGGTGCGGCTTAAGGCGCATCCTTGACTTCGAATTCATCTCGCGCCCTCGCTCCGCCAAGCAAACAATAAGAAAATCCGCCCTCTATCAGAGTCTCATATGGAGTGAGACGGCACATTCACTTGCTTCGGCCGCGACCATAGTATACTGGCGCGCGACGGCTCGACGTGAACGAGCGGATGAAGAGATTGCCTGCGGAACAACCCATCAACTGGCGGAACGCCTTGACGCTCATCAGCGTCGCTGTCCTCGTCGGCACGGAATTGGTCGGCGCCGGCGCGGCCGCCGCCTGGGCGATCGGCGGGCTCTTTCAGCTCGGCGAGCTGTTCACCCGCGCGCTCGAAGTGATCTTTATCGTCTGCGCCCTGGTCGGCTTGAGCTATTTCCTGCGCGCCGCTTTGCGTCACGAGCCGATCAGGGGGTGATCCCCTCTCTGGAAGGCGGCTTTCGATGGCTAAGCGAAATAGCGTCGCGCCAAACGACCCAAGCGTCGTGAGACTTCCTTTGGAGATGCTAAATCAAAGGATTACCGGAGCAAAATACGCCTACGAGCACGGCAGCGCGTCCCAAGCTAGGCGCATCTTTTTTAAATCGCTCGTTTCGTTGGAGGGGCAGCGAGAACGCTTTTACGGAGTCCCTGCGCCCAAACGGCGTTTCAATAGACCATGAGTCCGGTCAAGTACATATCGTCCCCCGGGGAAAAGATGGGTATTCAACCTCACCCCACCGCCTTCGCGGCTCTGCCCGCAGCGCGGCCGGAGAAAATGCAGCCGCCGAGGAACGTTCCTTCGAGCGC
>DATGHD010000245.1:0-44354 GCA_035308145.1 Roseiarcus sp. | reverse complement strand
CCATGCTGGTCGGATTGAGGAAGACCTCGCCAAGCGAGATGGTCGGGAAGACGCGAGGGAGCGCGCCCGCGGCGAGAACGCCCCGCGAAACGGCTTCGACGAGATCGGGCATGAGACGGTGGCAATTGTTGAAGTCGGACGGCGTCGCGGCGATGCCGATCACAGGTCGATCCAATAATTGTCGCGAGACGCCCATCGAGCGCGCAAAGGAGCGGCGCAGGAAGCGCGCGAAATCCTTGTCGCCGTAGTTGGTGAGGCCTCGGTCGAGGCCGTGGGGTTTGGTCAATTGAGCCTTGCGCGCGAGTTGGGCGGGCAGTTTCGCTCGAAGACGGGAGGTCGGCAACTCGGTACCGTGGCTCATATGACATTCCGACGGAGGGCGGATTGTCTCATTGTTTGCATGGCGGAGCGAGGGCGCGCGAGCTGAATTCGAAGTCAAGGACGACGCGCAAAGCGCGTCGCCGCCTCTGGCGGCGCCATAGCCCGTCGTATACGACGGGCTATGGCGTCCTTGAATGGCTGGCTTTGGTCGGCACAGGCGGCGGGCTCTTCTAAGGGAAAGCTGATCGAGCAGTATACACCTGATTCTGATTTTCCGAAAGAAATGGTCATCAAAAAGGCCTCGATTGGCTTAGATCATGTGCTTCGCGCTCGCTTTGGACCGGTATTCATGGACCCGCGCCCTCGCCACAGGCCTGAAACTCAAAATCGTTGATGCAGAATTGAACCGAAGAATGCTTCCATGCAGCGCATGAAAGAGGGAACCGCGATGAGAATCGTTGCGGGGATTATCGGCGTCATTCTGTCTATGCCATCTGGCTGGGCCGCACCGGCCGCAACCGAAACGCTCCGCTTCGCGATTACGCGGAACGGCGAGCAGATCGGCACGCATGTCATCGAAGTCAATCGCGCCGGGCAGGAAACGAGCGTGAGCGTCGCGACTGATCTCACGGTCAAGGTTCTTCTCGTAACGGCCTATCATTTCCAACACGCCGCGAGTGAGCGTTGGGTCAATGATCGTCTGGTGGCGTTGACCGCCACCACCGACAACAATGGAACCCGGCACGAGGTTTCGGTCGCGATGAAAGCATCCGGCCTGGAGATGGAGGCCGACGGCAAGGCCGCACGCCTGGATTCCGATATCATGCCGGGAAGCCTGTGGAACCCCGAGCTTTTGCGGCGTTCGTTCATGCTTGACGCTCAAGACGGACAGGTCATGCCGTTATTGGTGGTCGATGACGGCATGGATGAACTGACGATCAACGCCCATCCCGTGAAAGCGCGCCACTATACGCTCAAGAGCCGATATTCCCAGGATGTCTGGTACGACGATCATCAGCGCCTTGTGCAGTCGAAGATCATCGGAAGCAATGGTTCCATCGTTTTATATGTGCCGATCTGATCCTCGCCCGCCGCAAGCGAACGCCGGAGCATGAACGGTCGAAACAATCTCATCCTGATCGCCTTCGGGCTGCTCCTCGCCCTCTATTCGCTGTGGGCGTGGCGGCAATTGTTCACCGTTGTCTTCTACGGCGTCGCGGCGGCGATCCCGCCGTTCGGCATTTCGCTCCCTATCCAACCCGCTGACAATCACTTGCTTTTCACCGCGGTCGTCATCTTCTATGTCCTCTCCGGCCCGCTGCTGACCGCGCTTGTCCTTTATCTTGGCTACTACTTGTACCGGAAAAAGCCGGCCCGCTTGGATCGGCCGTGACCCGGCCCGTCGCCGCAATGTTCCTCGATGCCTGGCCTGTCCCCGTGAATGCCTGGCGCAAGGCCGGGCATGACGGTGGAGGGTACTAGATCACCCCGGCCAGCGCCGCGCCGGAAACCGCAACGGCGGCCAGACCGGAACCGGCGGATTGGCGGGCGGGCTCGCCCATTGGCCGATGGCGATGATGACGAATTCGGCGGGATAGACCGGCGCGACGCCGACGACGATGTTGACGATTCCGTTGTCGATGTCGGCTTGCGTCGTCGTGTCAGGCCCGCAATTGACGAAAAAGGCTTGCGGCGGCGTCGACCCTTGTAGGGCGCCCTGATTGTAGAGGCTCTGCAGGAACGCGCCGACGCTGCTTTGCAGCCTTCCCCATAGCGCCGGCCCGTTGGGCTCGAAGACCGCCCAGGACGTTCCGTTGGCGATGGAGCGCTCGATGAACGCGACCAGCCGCCGGATGGAGACATAGCTCCATTGCTCGTCCGTGGCGGTCACCAGGAAGCGCGCGCCGAGGATGCGCCGGTCGATGTCGCGGTACTGCCTGCCCCGTTCGAAGCGGCTGTTGTTATAGGGAAAACCTCGCATGACCGGCCTGCCCGAGGAGAAAAGGGTTCGGGGATATGAAGCGACGATGGTGGAGGATTACGGGATTAAGGCGGAGGGCGCCCCGCCCTTTCCGCCGTCCCGTCGTCGAGCGGAGCCCGAAAGAAGCAATCCAGGGTGGAATGGGCGAGCGTCGGCGGCGCCGCATCGGCGTTCGCCGCCCTGTCATTCCCGCGAAAGCGGGAATCCAGACAGAGCCCGTTCTGAGGCGCGGAGATTCCCTGGATTCCCGCTTTCGCGGGAATGACAGGTTCATTTTAAGAGGGGTCGGGCGCGCAGACTTGTCGAATGATGGTGAAAAGGCGTCCCGTTGTCGGGAGGAGCCCGAAAGAAGCAGTCCCATGTGGGGCTTTCTCGACGAACGCCGCGGACGAGGTTCGCCTTCCTCGAGTACGAACGCTTGCTGGCCGGCGCAAACAAGACTCTGACAAAGAGCGGACTTTCTCATTGTTTGCATGGCGGAGCGAAAGCGCGAGATGAATTCTACGTCATCGCCTCCGTCGGCGTCCTTGCTCAAATACATATGAAACTGGCGCTGGTTTCAGCGCCACGTTCTCATTGATTGCTTGGCGAGCATTTTGCGCGAGATGAATTCGAACTCAAGGACGGCCCGAAGGGCCGCCGCCGGAGGCGGGACGCTTCGCGTCTCCTTGACTTCGAATTCATCTCGCGCTTTCGCTCCGCCATGCAAACAATGAGATAATCCGCCCTCGATCGGAGTCTCGTATGGACTGCGCCGGCGTACCTACTAGCCATCGGCGCTAGAGCGCGTGACGCCTTCCCTCCCCCCTTGTGGAGGAGGGTGAGGGAGGGGGGCGCGCCGCCTTCTCAAGCGAAGCGCAAGTACTTTCTCAGAAGCGGCGAGCTCCGCGCGACCCCCTCCCCCACCCTCCCACAAGGGGCCACAAGGGGGGAGGGAGAGCGCATGGCCGGCCGCTCGGCCGCGCTCAAACCAACGCCGCCAAGCGCGCCCTCGCCTCGCGCGCATTTGCGGAAAACGCGCAGGGCCGCCATAAATTCCAAAACGCCCCTGCCCGCGGAGGACCCGTTGAACGCCGAGACGACGCCCGCTGCGACAGCGGCCGGGCCTGCGCCCGACCGCTGGGGCGCCTTCAGCCACGCCGCTTTCACCGCGATCTGGACCGCCAGCGTCATCTCCAACCTCGGCACGGCGGTCTTCGACACGGCCTCGGGCTGGATGATCACCTCGCTCAACGCCAACCCGCTGGCCGTCTCGCTGGTGCAAGTGGCGGTCAGCCTGCCGCTCTTCCTCTTCACGCTGCCAGCCGGCGCGCTGGCCGACGTCATCGATTCACGGCGCTTGTTGATCGTGGTCGAATTGCTGATCATCGCGGTCTCGGCGATTTTCGCCGGGCTCGTCGCCTTTCATCTCGCCACGGCCGCGGCCCTGCTCGCCACGACCTTTCTCCTCGGCGCCGGCGGCGCGCTGACCTCGCCCGCCTGGGCCGCGCTCGTGCCCGTCCTCGTGCCGAGGCAGGACCTCGACAGCGCAACCGCGGCCAACAGCGTCGGATTCAACTTAAGCCGAGCGGTCGGACCAGCGCTTGGCGGCTTCATCATCGCCGCCTTCGGCATCGCCCTGGCCTTCTGGATTTTCACGCTCAGCAATCTCGGGATCATCGCCGCGCTCATTTGGTGGCGCCCGCCGCGAAAGAGCGGCGAAAGCCTGCCGGCGGAGCGGCTTTTCAGCGCCTTGCGCAACGGCCTACGCTACGCCGCCAACAGCGACTATTTGCGCGCCACGCTGATCAGGGCTTTGGCCTTCTTTCCTTTCGCCAGCGCCTATTGGGCTTTGTTGCCGCTGGTGGCGCGGAGCCAGATGACGGCGGGTCCGCAGAGCTACGGCATTCTCCTCGGCGCGATCGGCCTTGGCGCCATCGCCGGCTCGTTCATGCTCAATTGGCTCAAGACAAAAGTCGGCGCGGACCAGGTGGCGGCCGCCGGCACGATCGCCACCGCCGTGGCGCTCGTCCTTTTCGGCCTGGCGCATGAGCCCATCGTGGCGATTGCCGCCTGCCTCATCGCCGGCGCGGCGTGGACGCTCGTGCTTTCCATTCTCTATGTGTCAGCGCAGGTCGCCCTGCCCGATTGGGTGCGCGGACGCGGCCTGGCGATCTTCCTCACCGTGATTTTCGGCGCAACGACGGTCGGCAGCGTCGTCTGGGGACAGGTCGCGGCAATGGAGGGGCTGGCGATCGCTCATTTCGTCGCCGCCGCCGGCGTCATCATCGCCATTCCGTTGACCTGGGATTGGAAGCTGCAAGCCGCCGAGGGCGCCGACCTCACGCCTTCCATGCATTGGCGGGCGCCGGCGGGCACGCATGCGCCGGAGAATAACCGCGGCCCGGTGCTGGTCACGGTGGAGTTCCGCGTCGCGCCCGAGAACCGCGACGCCTTTCTCGCCGTGCTCGAAGAACTCAAACACGCGCGCAAACGCGACGGCGCCTTCGCCTGGGGCCTCTTCGAGGACACGGCGGAGGACGGCCGTTTTGTCGAGAATTTCCTGATCGAATCCTGGCTCGAACTGATGCACGCGCGGGAAAGAGTGACCCACGCCGATCAAATGCTGGAGGAGCAGGTCGTGCATCTAATCAAGGAGCCGCCGCGTATCGCCTTGATGGTCGCTTCAGAGCCCGGCCGCCGGCTGCGCAAGATCCCCGCGCGCGCATCGCTCGGCGCGCCGCTGACGCCTTCGGCGTAGAGGGATTGGGTTCGTCATTGCGAGGAGCGAAAGCGACGAAGCAATCCACTCATAGGGCGCCGCCCGACGAAATGGATTGCTTCGCTTTGCTCTTAAATGACGCATCAGAGTACGTTGTGGAGCACAAGAGGAGGACGGCATGAAAATCGGCGTCATCGGATCGGGCGTTGTCGCAACGACGCTGGGCGGCGGTTTCTTAAAGCATGGCCACGAGGTTGCGCTCGGCACGCGCGAAGCCGCCAAGCTCGCCGAGTGGAAGGCGAAGAACCCCAAGGCGAAGGTCGTCAGCTTCGCAGAAGCGGCGGCGTTCGGCGAAGTCATCGTGCTCGCGGTCGGCGGCGCCGTCGCGCTCGACGCCTTGCGCCTGGCCGACGCCGCAAATATCGCCGGCAAGACGGTGATCGACGCCTGCAATCCGATCGGCGGCGGGCCGCCGGTCAATGGCGTCCTCTCCTACTTCACCAGCCTGACGGATTCGCTGATGGAGCGGCTGCAAAAGGCCTATCCGCAAGCGCATTTCGTCAAAGCCTTCAATTCGGTCGGCAACGCCCAGATGGTCAATCCGCAATTTGCCGGCGGCAAGCCGACGATGTTCATCTGCGGCAATAACGCGACATCCAAGAAGACGGTCGAAAAACTGCTCGACCAATTCGGCTGGGAGACCGAGGACATGGGCGCGGTCGAGGCGGCGCGGGCGATCGAGCCGCTCTGCATGCTCTGGTGCATTCCGGGCATCGGGCGCAATGATTGGTCGCCGCACGCGTTCAAGCTCCTGAAATAGAATTTTCGGAAATAGGAATTTGGCGTCTGTGACCGGAAGCGGCGCCGGATCCGGTCAGTTGGCGACTTGGCCGCCGCGTTAGGCGTCGGAAAGAATTCTTGCTAGGCTGCTCAATAAACTAAGCTTTAGAACAAAGAGCGAAGCCTTCGAGTATAATTGCAAAGTCCAAAAACTTGGAATGAAAAGGGGCGGCTTAAACCGGAGGTCCTATCTTGAGATCGCTCTCCTATTCGGCAATCGCCGCGGCCCTTCTGATCGCGACGGCGGCTCTTGCCGGCGCAGCGTCCGCACAGACGCCGAGGCGCGTATTGGTTCCTTGCAGCTATCCGCACGGGTGGAACTCGACGGACGCGAGCCGCGAGCTTCGCGGGACGCCAAACGGATTGGATCATCAATGCGTGGTCGAATATGGCGCCGACGGGCGCGCCCATTATGAGGATTCGACGTACTGACGGCCCTGCTCCGCGCTGATCGATGATCCGCCGAAAGCGAGGAAGCGCCCGCCTGCTTTTGGCTGTCCGCTGGCCGGATAATTTTGGCGACACGGCGCGTTTCGATTGAGGGCGAACCTCACGGAGGCTTCTATGAAAACTTCTCTTCGTTCTCACATCAGCGTCCTTGCTTTGACCGCCGTCGCCAGCGCGGCGCTGGCGAGCGCGGCGTTCTCGCAAACGCCGAGGCGGGCTCTCGTGCCATGCAATTATCCGCACGGATGGAACTCCACCGACGCCAGTCGCGAGCTCTGGGGCGTGCCGAACGGAATGAATCATCAGTGCGTGGTCGTATACGGCCGCGACGGCCGCCTCCACTACGAGGATTCGGCCTACTAGTCGCTGATTGCGACGCGCGCCGCTAAAGGCCGTCGCGGCGAATAAGCGCGGGAAGCCCGGCGCCATCTGCTTCGGCGACGCCGAAACGAGGCGGGCCGCCGCGCTCAATCGGGCGGCCCGCCGGTCGCGCGTTTAGTCGATGACTGCAACCACCCGACGCGTCATCGGATCGACCAGCACCGGCTCGTCGTTGATGATTGTATAACGATAACGCGTCACATGGTACTGCGGCGGGACCGCGTAGTAGGTCACGCCCTCGTCCGGAAGCATGTCGCCTGCCACGACCGGTTCATCCGAGGCGTAGGGATCGGACCACGCATAGGAGGGTATCTGCCTTTCCACAATGTATCTGCGGAACGCCGGGAACTCGGCAGGGGGCATGCCGCCGACGACCACCGTCGCGGGCGCGTCTTCCCAATCCTGCGCTTGGGCGAGCGTTGGCGCGGCGGCGGCAGGCGCCGCAATAAGGGCCACAAAAATCAACGCTTTTGACATGGTTCCGCTCCTTTAACGGTTGGCGTTCGCGGCCAACGCTTAGGCAGCGCCATAGGTTCCAAAGGCGCGGATTGGATTGTTTCGCTGCTCTCCACTTTTCAAGCGACAGGCTATTCTTTGAGGCGTAGCGGAGCGGGCCGGCGTAAAGATGAAACAGGAGGGCCGCCGCAAAGAAGGCGATGAAAAAAAGCGCGCTAACGTCAAGGCCGGACGTCAGGCGGCGAGTTGCGACACGCTTCGTTCAAGGAATTGCGGGAATAGAGGGCTCGCCAAAAAGGTCCCCGCCTCACGAGAACAGCGGGGCAAGCGTATGAATGACCCACGTCCAGCCCGCGACGATGAAGATGATCGCACTGGCGATGGCGATGTTCGGGTGGTCGATCGCCTGGCGAGATATGGAGACCAGCATAGATGCCTCCTCGTGCCGCGCCGGAGACGTTTAGTGCATCGGCGTATGATGAGGTTACGGTCTGCCAATCTTGTTGGCTGTGGCGGTCGCCACATTTTGCGTTCGCGAGCCTTTTCGACGAACGCTTGCGCGACGAGACGCCCGGCGCTTCAAGCCGCTTCCTTTGGATCGGCGTGTTTGAAGCGCTCAACTGCCCTTATTTTGCGGCGCCAAGCGGGCGCGCTTCGATCACCACCAGGGCCTGGGCAAGCGGATGCTCGTCGGTGATCGTCAGATGGATGACCGCTTCGTGAGCCGCCGGCGTGATCGACGCAAGGCGCGCGGCGGCGCCGCCGGTCAGACGCATCGTCGGCTGGCCGCTTGGCAGATTGACGACGCCCATATCGCGCCAGAAGACGCCGCGCCGAAGTCCCGTGCCAAGCGCCTTGGCGCAGGCCTCTTTGGCGGCGAAACGCTTGGCGTAGGAGCCCGCGCGATCGGCTCTGGCGTCAGACTTGCGGCGCTCGATGTCGGTGAAACAGCGCGACAGAAAGCGTTCGCCGTACCTTTCCAACGTCTCGGCGATGCGGTTGATGTCGCAAAGATCGCTGCCGATGCCGAGGATCATGGGCGATACGCCTTTGGCGAGTTGGCCGACGCTGAGCGACCGATCGCGAGGCTCTGCGCCTGCGCCCCCTCTCCCCGCACAGCGGGGAGAGGTACGGTGAGGGGCTTGGGGAGTAGACCTCGACGGTCGAGGCCAGACGACCGGCCCCTCACCTTACCTCTCCCCGTTCCGCTTCGCTCCACAGGGAGAGGAGGCCCAAGCGCCGCGGCCGAAATCGGAGCGCCGCGCCGCCCCGCCACGCCACGCTCGCGCAAGAGGTCACGCATTCTTCCGCCCCTCGTCCATTGCGGCGCGCATCCTCTTCACGCTTTCGGCAAGGCCGATGAAAATCGCCTCGCCGATGAGGAAATGGCCGATGTTCAACTCGACGACCTCAGACAGCGCGGCGATGGTCCGCGCGCTGTCGAAATCGAGGCCGTGGCCGGCGTGGCATTCGAGCTTCAAGCCGACCGTGGCGGCCGCTGCCCGGCGCAGCCGCTCGAACTCATGGGCGGCGCGCTGAGCTTCGCCATGCGCCAGCGCGTCGCACCAGGCGCCGGTGTGCAATTCAACAACCGGCGCGCCGAGCGAAGCCGAAGCCCGCAACGCTTCGACCGTAGGCTCGATGAACATCGAGACGCGAATGCCGGCGCGGCTGAGTTCGGAAACGAAGGGCTTGAGATAATTGTGGCCGCCGACGACGTCGAGCCCGCCTTCGGTGGTGCGCTCGGTGCGCTTTTCCGGCACCAGGCAGCAGGCGTGCGGCTTAGTGCGAAGCGCAATGTCGAGCATCTGCTCGGTCGCCGCCATTTCGAAATTCAGCGGCTTTGAGATCGTCGCCTTGAGCCGCGCCATATCGTCGTCGCGGATGTGACGACGATCCTCGCGCAAATGCGCGGTTATGCCGTCGGCGCCCGCCTCGATCGCAAGAAGCGCGGCGCGCAACGGATCGGGGACGGCGCCGCCGCGCGCGTTGCGGACCGTCGCGACATGATCGACGTTGACGCCAAGGCGGAGCGGAGCGGGCACGAACAGAGCCTTTCCTTTAATGGCGCCCGTGACGGCGCGGCGCTTCTTTAAGTCGCGGCGGCGCTTTGCCGGCTGCCGGGCTTGACCGGCGGCAGCTTGGCGAGTTCCGGCGGCAGCGCGTCCGGCGGATAATTGGGAATGTCGAGCGTGGCGAGCGCAACGCGCGGAACGCCGATATCGGCCTTGCCGCCCGAGCGGTCGATCAGGCAGGCCGCGCCGACGATCTCGCCGGGATGGGCCCTGATCGCGTCAAGGCATTCGCGCGAGGAAAGGCCGGTGGTGATGATGTCCTCGACCATCAAGACGCGGGCGCCAGGTTCGATCGCAAAGCCGCGCCTGAGCTTGAAGACCCCCTCCTCGCGCTCGACGAAAATCGCCTTGGCCTTGAGCCAGCGCGCGGTCTCATAGCCCGGCACGATGCCGCCGACAGCCGGCGAGACGACGACGTCGATCGCTCCGAAGGCGGCCTCGGCTTTGCGCGCCAGCGCCCGGCAGAGGCGCTCGGTGCGGGCTGGATCCTGGAAGACGAACATTTTTTGCAAGAAGACCGGCGAGCGCAAGCCCGAAGAGAGGATGAAATGCCCTTCGAGCAAAGCGCCGGCGGCGCGGAATTCATCGAGGACTTGGGCTTCGGTCAGAATATCGGATTCGGGCATGCCGCCTTAAATAGCAGAGCGAGGCGCGGCGGCCAAAGTCGGGGGGTGTGAGGCAACGAACTTCGGCTCTCGACCCTCGACTCTTCTCAGGGCGACGGGAAGCGAAAGCGGGCATTCGACAGGCGCGAGTCAATCCTCGGGCTGTCCTTCGCCGTCGGTCGAGAGGACTATTTCCGGTCGCAAGCGCCTTAAGCCAACTCGAACGCGCTGGCGAAAAGGCTCGATCAAGTCGGGTAGTTAGCACGCGCTCGCCGACCTGGCCTCACACGATCGCCAGCGCAGTCCTGTCAAGCGCGGTCCAGTCGCAGTCGAGTCCCAATCCCGGCGCGTCCGGAACGAGGATATGGCCTTCGACGATCGGAAGCTCCCGCCGCGACTTCAGCGTCGCGATATGTTCGGAGGAATAGACAAGCTGTTCATAGAAGTCGTTGTTGGGGATGGCGGCGCACAGGTGGGCGTTCGCCATGCCCATGCCGTGAACCTGCGCCTTGATGGCGTGGGACTCGGCGAGATGAGCGATTTTGAGCGCGCCGGTAATGCCCCCCTTATAGAAACTGGACGTTCGAACCATGTCGAGCGCTTCGTCGTCGATCCAGGTCGCCGCGTTCCAATGCGCGCCGTCGGATGTTTCCGCGGCGAGTACCGGGATGTCGAGGTCGGCCGCGAGCTTGCGGTACGCGGCGAGATTGAACTCCCGCATCGGCTCTTCGTACCAATAGAAACCTGCTTCCTCGAGAACGCGCCCGACGCGAAGCGAGGTTGGAAGATCCCAGCCGGCCGACCCGTCGAACATCAAAATCGCATCGTCGCCCGTCCAAAGTCTGAGATTTCGGCAGAGCTTGGCGTCTTCCGCCGGGTCGCCCCAGGCGTGAAGCTTGAACGCGACAAAGCCCTCATCGACGCATTCCTTGATATGTCGCTCATATTCGCCCATCGTCTCCCAGGTCACCGTGGAGGCGTAGGCCGGCACGCGGGAGGCGTTTCCGCCGATCAGCTGATACAGCGGCAGGCCGGCCTTGCGTGATTTGATGTCCCAGGCGAGCTGATCAATCAGGCCCAGATGGGCCATGTTCATTTCTTCGATGCGATCGATCTCCCAGATTCGGGTCCATAGGCGTTCGGTCATCAGCGGGTCTTCGCCGATGAGCGGCTTCAGACGCCGGCGTGTGAGACTGGCCACCGCGTCGCCATCCCCGATCTTAAGCGCGCCGGTGACGCCCTCGTCCGTGTCCATGCGCAGAATCGCCGCACGCGGCTTTTGGTTGCGCGGCGTGCCGTCTCCTGACCCCGGCAATCCCTTGCGCCAGCGGAATGGCGTCGCCGGATGCTCTCCATCGATGACGTAGCACCTGATGTCGGTGATCCGCATTTCGCGCCCTCCAAAAATGACTATTGCGTGCGATATACGATTGCTCTACCATTTTCTGGTCGAAGCGCCAACAGCGGACGACAGCACGAGGGAGGAGAACATGAAGGCTCGAGTGAAGGGCGCAAGCGTCGTTGTTTCGGCGCTCGTCATGGCGTTCGCCGTAGGCCCGGCGACGGCGTCCGGCAACAAGATCGTCGTGGCGCCCGGCGGGCCGCATCCTTATTTTGCCCCTTGGGAGCAAGCGGCGGCCGACGCCCAGAAAGACTTTGGCATTGCGTCCGTTCAGTACAAAGTGCCGGCGGAGTGGAAGCTCGAATTGCAACAGGAGCTTCTCGAATCGCTCGCGTCGCAAGGCGTCAATGGAATCGGCATCTTTCCAGGCGATCCGGTCGGCGTGAATTCGACGATCAGCGAACTCAAGGCCAACGGGATTCCGGTCGCCGCGCTCGGCGGTTGCACCCAGGACCCGACCGATGCGGCATTCTGTTTCGCCACCGACCCGTTTAAGACGACCTACACGATGACCAAGGCGCTCATCGCGTCCATCGGCGGTAAGGGCGCCATCGTTCACCTGACCGGGCTCTTGATCGACACCAACACGACGCTTCGCGAGCAGGCGGTGCAGAAGGCGGTCGACGAGACGAACGGCGCGGTCAAGCTGCTGCAGACCGTGGCCGACACCGACGATCCGACGCAGGGTGATCAAAAGATCAACGCTCTGCTCGCCGCGAGCAAGAACCAGATTGACGGGATCGTCGCTACGGCCCACATCACCTCGGCGGTCATCGCCAAATCGCTTCGTGCGATCGGCGACCGGCGCATCAAGCTGGTGGCCTTTGACGATGATCAGGCGGTGCTCGACGACGTGAAGGACGGGTTCGCAGTCGCCACTTATGTGCAAAACCCTTATGGCCAGGCCTATATCGGCGCCTACGCCCTCGATCTGCTGGCCAGCGGCGCGTGCAAGATGAAAGCCGACGCGCCTTGGGTGAAAACCCCCCAGACAGCGCACTTCATCGACTCGGGCGTTCTGGAGGTGAAGGCGGACAAGCTCGGCGCGTACAAGGACGAGCTCAAAAAACTGACTGCTGACATTCAGTCGAAATTCAAGTCAACTTACATGGATTGCAAGTAAGGCGGTTCGAGGCGTCGAGGCGGCGCGGTTTTCGGCCGCGCCGCCGGCATGCGCTCGAGTGGAGGCCGCGCCGGGCGCTTCATGGCCAACGCGAAGTTTGAGAGGGAGTGGCGGTGAGTCTGGCGTCCGAGCCCGCGCAGCGCGCATGGGGCCGCTTGCGCGATGCGCCGCAAATTGGACTGGCGGCTGCGATCGCTGCGCTCTTCATCATCTTCACCGCCCGCCAGCCCGCATTTGCCTCATCGTTCAATTTGTTCGCGATGGGACGGTCGCTCGCGGTCGACGTTGTCGTCGGTTTCTCCCAAATGGTCGTGCTGGCGACCGGCGGGATGAACCTCTCCGTCGGCGCGATCGGCGTGTGCTGCGTCATGTGTTCCGGCTGGCTGATGCATTCACTTGGGCTGCCGCCGCCGCTCGCGTTCCTGCTCGCTCTGGCGCTGGGAGCGACGCTCGGCGGGCTCAACGGCGTCGCCATCGCCCGCACGGGCGTCAATTCGTTCGTCGCGACTCTCGCGACCGCAAACTTGTTCTCGGGCGCGATGCTGATCCTCACCCGCGCCGTCCCGATCAACCGGCTGCCGCCGGAAGTAAGCGCAATTGGATCCTATCGGATGTTGGGCTTTGTCTCTCCGCCGCTGGTCGTGGCGTTGTTGCTGGGCGCGGCATTGTTCGTTTTCTTCAGCTATTCGGTGACCGGCAAGGAGATGCTCGCGGCGGGCGCCAACCCGAGGGCCGCAGCTCTTTCGGGCATTTCGGTCGATCGCTCGATCATCGTCAGTCATCTCTTGTCCGGTCTGCTGGCGGGGCTGGCGGGCCTGATGGTCGTCGTGCGGGTCGGGGCGGCCATGCCGGCGGTCGGAGGCGAGGATTGGCTTCTGCCATCCTTTCTCGGCCCGGTCCTGGGCGGAACGGCGCTGGCGGGCGGGTCGGTGGCGGTCCTCGGAGCGCTCCTCGGCGCCACGCTCGTGACAATCATCCGCTCTGGCCTGTTGGTCCTGAACATCGGCAACTTCTGGTTGCAGCTTTTCCTCGGCCTATTCCTTCTCGCCGCCGTGCTCGCGCAGCGCTATCGCGGCATTGCTCGGGCGCGCCTCGAATGACCGCGGTGCGGCGGGCGATCGGCGGCGATTGGGCGGGACTTCTCGCCGTCCTCGTTCTCGGCGGCGTCGCGGCGGCGTTCCTGTCGCCGAGCTTTCTCACCGAATTCAATATCTATGTCATGCTGCGCAGCGCCTCCGTCGCGGTGCTCGTGGCTTTTTCCCAGATGATCATGCTAGCGGTCGGCCAGATGAACCTCTCTGTCGGCGCCTTGGGCGGTCTTGTGGCGGTTCTGTTCGGCGGAATGCTGGAGCGGCTCGGACTTCCCCTGATTCTCGCCATCCCGCTGGCGCTGCTCGTCGGCGTCGCCGGCGGATTGATCAACGGGGTGCTGACGTCTCGAACCGGCGTCAACGGCTTTATCGTCACGCTCGCAACCGGCTCCGCCTTCACCGGAATCAACCTCGGACTAACCGAGTCCAAACCCTTTCATGGCGTTCCGCGAGAATTCGTCGCCCTCGGCGACAGCCATTGGGACTTCATACCGGCGCTGCTATGGCCGCCGCTGATCGTCGCGCCGCTTCTCGGCGTCTTTCTGTACCATCTCAAGGCGGGCCGATGGCTGTTGGCGGTCGGCGGAAACCCGAGCGCCGCTCAACTCTCCGGCGTTTCGGCGGATTCGATGGTGATCCTCGCGCACGCCATTTCGGGCGGCTTGTCCGGCCTGGCGGCTATTCTCGCGGTCGCGCAGCTCGGCGCGGCGCAGCCCGAAACCGGGGCGGGATGGCTATTGGTCTCATTCGCCGGCCCGATCATCGGCGGCGCGTCGCTGGCGGGCGGCTCCGTGTCGATCACAGGCGCCTTTCTCGCGGTGTTGGTGATCGCGCTGATCGAAAACGTCCTCGTGCTCGCGAATGTCGATCCGTACTGGGTCCAGTTCATGCTCGGCGCGCTGATCATGCTCACCGTCGGCATCAACCGATGGCGCGCCATTCGCGCCGCGAGAACCTGACCATGCGCCTTGGCGTCAGGAACGTAACGAAGGCGTTCGCCAACATCCGCGCGCTCGACGGCGTCTCGATGGAGTTCGCGCCCGGCGAGATTCACGCATTGATGGGAGAGAACGGGGCTGGGAAGTCGACCCTGGTCAAGATCATCACCGGCGTGCAACGGCCTGATGCGGGAGAACTCTCTCTTGACGGCCGCCCCGCGGCGTTCGCCTCTCCGCGCGATGCGCTCGCGGCGGGCATCGGCGCCGTGCATCAAGAGCGCAATCTCATTCCGCTCTTCTCCGTCGGCGAGAATATCATGCTCGAACGCCTGCCGACGAAGAGCGGCGTGATCGACTATGCCGCGATCGACCGTCGCGCGCGCGAAGCGCTGGACTTGCTCGACCTGGGGATCGACACGCGCACGCAGGTGGCGCGCCTCTCGGTCGCGCAGATGCAACTCGTCGAGATCGCCAAGGCGCTCTCGCTCAATGCGCGCGTCTTGCTGCTCGACGAGCCGACGGCTTCGATCACCGACCATGAGGCGGCGGCGCTCTTCGCCGTCCTGAACCGCCTGAAAGGCGAAGGCGTCGCCATCGTCTTCGTCTCGCACAAGCTCGACGAGGTGATGGCGATTTCCGACCGCGTCACGGTCCTCAGAGACGGTCGCCTCGCCGCCTCCGGCGAGCCAATCTCGCAGGTGACGCGATCGAGGCTGGTGTCGCTGATGATCGGCCGCGAAGAACGGCGCGCCGAAATCGCTCGCGGCCGAGCGCCCGGCGAGACGGTACTGGAGCTTGCCGGGGTGGCGACCTCGTATGGTCACGCCAACGTCAATCTCGTCTTGCGGCGTTTCGAAATCCTCGGCCTCTACGGACTTGTCGGGGCGGGACGGACGGAACTGGCGAAGGCCGTCATCGGCCTTGGCGAGATCACCGGCGGCCGCCTCCTCGTCAACGGGCGTCCGACCGTCATCCACAATCCGCACGAAGCGCTGACCCGGCGCCGCATCGGCTATGTCAGCGAGGACCGCAAGGGCGAGGGCCTCATCCTCAGCCACCCCGTCGGAACCAATGTCGCGATGACGATTTGGCGCAGGATCGCCTCGGTTCTGCGCCTCGTCAGCCCGTCGGCCGAACGGCGCGCCGTCAAGCCGTTCGTCGATCGGTTGGCCATCAAGGCGACTTCGCTGAGCCAGCTCGTCGCCGCGCTTTCGGGCGGCAATCAGCAGAAAGTGTCGATCGCCAAATGGCTGGCGGCGGAGACCCACATCCTCATCGTCGACGAACCGACCGTCGGCATCGACATCAAGACGAAGGTTGAACTGCACGAGCTCATCGGCGGACTGTCGCGACAAGGCGTCGCGGTGCTGTTGATTTCCAGCGATATGGCGGAGATGATCGCGCTCGCCGACCGTATCGTCGTGATGCACGACTTTGGGGTCGTCGGCGAGATAGAGAACGACCGCCGCTACGAGACGATGAGCAAGGCGATCATGGAGAAGATCCACGGCGCCGACGCCCCGCAACCGATCGGTCACGATGGCCTCGCCTCGCCCTGAGCAGCGTCCGCTCTACGAACTCATCTACGATGTTCTGCGCGAACATCTCCTTGATTGCAGTTTTCCGCCCGGCCTCGTGTTTGGCGAGGCCTCGGTGGCGCGCGCCTTTGGCTCGAGCCGCATTCCCGCGGCCGCTGCTCTCCAGCGCCTCAAGTCGGACGGATTGCTGCGCGGCTTCGACGGACGCGGGTTGATCGCGGCCGGCCCCGAGCCGGAAGCCTTGCTGCGCGCCGAACTCGCCGACGCCGGATTGCGACTTCCCACCGGCGCGGCGCGCGCGCCCGAAATTCGAAGGCGCCACGGCCGCATTTATCCGCTCGTCGAGCATGCGATTGCGGCGTCGCTGTCCTTCGGCCGTTTCCTCGTCAACGAAAGCGCCTTGGCCGAGCATTACGGCGTCAGCCGCACGGTGGCGCATGAAGTGCTGGCGCGCCTGGAGCGCTCCGGCCTCATCGCCCAAGAAGGCAACCAGCGCTGGTACGCCGGACCGCTCACGGCGGACGATCTCAAGAACCATTTCGAAATGCGTTGGCTTCTCGAGCCGGTGGCGCTTGGGCAGTCGATGGAGCGATTGGACCTCGACCAGGTCAGGGCGCGGCGGCGCCGCCTCGATATGGCGATGGGGCGGACGATCACCCCTCTGCGCTTCGAGAGACTGGAAACCGAGCTGCATGTCCACACGGTCTTGGCGCAGGCCAATCCGCAGATGGTCGGGGCCATCCATCGCAGTCAGTTGCTGGTTATCCCCACGCACTCGACCTTCGCCGCTCTGCCGCACGCCGAGGAGTTGACCCGCACGCTCGAGGAGCACGCGAGAGTATTCGATCTGATCCTTGCCGGACAAAAGAAATCAGCGATGAAGGCCCTCGCTGGGCATGTCCGCAGGGCGCTCGAGCCGAACATCGAACGTCTGCGCCATATCGGCCCTTTGCCAGAATCGATCCGTCCGCCGTTTCTTATGCCGGTCGAGTCGCTGCGATAAGCGGCGATGTCGCGTGATCCAAATGACGGCGCGACTGCTTCTCTCGGGCCACCGTTCGAGCGGCAGTTGGTTCGGCTATTTCGCTCGTTTCGCTCCCCCTCGTTTGGCCGCGCGCCCTTTGGTCGGGCGTTTCTCCCTAGCCGTTTTGATTTTCGTTGCAGTCGTCTTGCGTTGCGACGCCTTTTTCTTCGTCCTACGCCCGAGCGTTTTTGTCCTTCTCGCATGTTTCACATGTATGCGCTCAATGCTGCGGGTCGGCGCATGCTCCTGCGCCCACGCCAGCGCAGTTTCGAAAGGAACCGGCTCCATGTAGAGCAGGCGATGGTTCAGCATGCCGGTGTTCTCATCCTGCCAGAAATAGGTCACCGAACTCTCCGGTCCACTATCAGAGTACGACGTGTACACGACCAGGCACGGCGGAGATGGAACGAAGACTTCCACGTCGCCAATTTCGACGCTCGTCCACGGAAGTAGTGTAGGCATAGGTAATCCCTCCTTACGCTGATACCAATGATTCCGCCTCATCGCTTTCCGCCGCATTGATACAAGTCAATGAAAGGCGATCGCGCGGTGGAGAGTTCGAACGGCTTCGAGGGCCGCCCACGTAGTGTTCGTTGGCGTTGGCTTCTCCTCCTGTGAAGCGCATCGCGCGTCCAGTTCGCCTCGCCTTGCGCGCAGGGACCGTCGAGAAAATCGCCGATCGGGCCGGTTTTGAGCATCTCGCGATCCAATGAGATCGGAAATCCTCAAGGCTTTTTCGGCCGCCACGGGGCATTCCATCGATCTCCGATAGCGATCGAAAATATCAGAATCAACAAACTTGACTTGCGTCAAAGCCCGTAACGTCCAACCCGTTAAGGTGGCTGCAAATATTGCCCGCCATGCGGTTAAATTGAAGAGTACAGGGCGATAATGGCTTACGTGATCCTCAGCATGATGCTTCTGGCGCCCAGCGCACTGGTCTTGGCGACATTGAAGCAAATGATCGAGCCCTCGCCCCGCGAAGTTAGAGCTGTCGCTAGGGCGCGCCGGCCGCAGAGGGATTAAAAGAATGTTCAGCGTAAGGAAGATTGCCGCTTTAAATTGCCGCACTGATGCTCGGCGTTTCAGTGAGCACGGGACCGCTTCTCGCACGCGGCGGGGGCCCAGGCGCCTTCGTCGGCGGCGGCTTTTCGCACGGCGGCGGCTTCTCCCACCCCAGCGGGTTCGGAGGCGGGTTTTCCCACGACGGTTCTTACTTTCACGGCTCGATAGGAGGAGGACTCTCGCACCCCAACGTCTTCAGCTCTCATCCTGCGATCGACGAGCAATTGCATGGCCAGATTGGACCTGGTCTGGGCAGCTTTTCTCACCACGAAGACGGGCGGCGCGAGGGCGGTTGGCGGCACGGGTGGCGGTACGGTCACGGACATCGGTTTTTCTGGTACGGAGGGCCCCCGTTTGGCGGGGCGCAACTGAGGAGTGCCCTTATGCCGTCAGCGCTTGCATGCAATGCGTGCCCATCTATGACGAGTTTGGAAATGTAATCGGGTCGCAGCTTGAGGACGTATGTTGAGATCAGTGAAGCTGAGAGTCAGGGATATTTTGCGATGATAGCGGAGGCTCGCGCGGGCTCCTGCTATGTCTGTGTCTGATTGTCGGGCGCTCGCCACCCGATCAGCGGCGGTCAACGGCGGCCCAAGTTTCTCAATAAATTGGCGCGGCGCGCCCACGCAAAAATGATCCGATGGCGGCGCTTGCGGCTTCGCTCCGGCCTAGGCAGGATCGCGCTCCTTTGGTCTGGAAGCGTCGTCCATGCGCGAATTTGAGACCCTCGCCCTGCCCGCCGAGCCTGTCGCGATCGCGCCGGACGGCACCGCGGTGCGGGTGTTGCTCGCGCTCGCCGGCGGCAGCCTCGCCCATTTCGAATTGCCGGCCGGCGCGACATCGCACGCGGTCAAGCACCGGACCGTTGAAGAAATCTGGCATGTCCTGAGCGGCGGCGGCGAAATCTGGCGGGGCGACGGCGGGAGGCAAACAATCGAAAAGGTCGGGCCCGGCGTCTCGCTAACCATCCCGCTCGGAACAGCCTTTCAGTTCCGCGCGCTCGGCGACGAGCCGCTGACCTTCCTCGCCATCACCATGCCGCCTTGGCCGGGCGATGGCGACGCTTTTCGCGTCGAGGGGCCATGGCGGGCGAGCGTGCCCTAGGCAAATCCGGTTTGTCATTTGAGAGCCAAGCGAAGCGATCCGTCCGTAGGCCGACGCGAGCCGATCGAAGTCGGACGCATCTTGCCCCGCGACGTGATGCGTCATCACGACCTCGCGGCCGCGCAGCCAAGCTGAAGCGCTCTCGCTGGCCCCAGCCGGATCATGCGTCAGCGCCAAGCGGCGTCTCTCTGGCGGGACGATCGAATGGGCGAGCGCCTCAACCTCGCCGGGCGGCGAAGCGGCGCCGGCGGCGACCAACAGAATTTGATCGGCGGACCTCAGCGCCGCTCGCGTCCAGTCGGTGAGGCTTTCGTCGGCGACGCAAATGACGATATCGTGCGCCCGCTCGAAACCGCCGAGCCAGCTCGCGAACGCATGATGGTCGGCGAGAGCGGCGTCCGGCGGGGCGTCGCCGGCGGCGAGCGCGCCCGTCCGGCCGAATTTGGCGAGGCTTGCGCGCAAGGCTTGGACGAAGCCGGTCAGCGGCGGGGCCGGCGCGCCGGCGCCGACCAGCGTTACGATCCGCATCGCGCCGCCGAGCCTCGGCGGCTCGAGGCGATGGGCGACCGGCGCCAATCGCGCGAGGCGTTGGGCGAGCGAGCGGGCGACGGCGCGCCGGACTTCCGGCGCCCGTTCGCAGAGAGCCTCGAATTCGGCGCGCCTTATCGCCAGCGCCTCGGAATCGCGGACGGCGACGACGCTCGCCGTCCGCCGCTCGCCGGCGAAGAAGCCGATCTCGCCGATCAACTCGTTCGCCCCGATTTCCGCGAGAGCGCGGCCGTCGGCGCCGCGCACTTCAAAAAGGCCGAAATTGACGACGTAAAGCGTATCGGCGGCCGCGCCCCGCTCGATCAACGTCTCGCCTCGCGCCACGCGGCGAGCGCGCATGGCGGCGCGAGCCGCGATCCACTGCGGCGGGTCCAGCTCGGACCAAAAGTTTTGCGCGTCTCCGGGCGTCGCGGCGTTCGGCGTTTGAGCGACATCGTCCATCGGTTCTTCCCCTCGCCGCTCGCGAGAGATTCCAGTCTGACAGACTCTCCTCCTTTTCGCCATCCAAGAACCGCGAGCGACGCCCTTCGCCGCCGCCCGACGCGCGCGCTTGCCGAACGGCGAGAGATGTTGCACAGCAGGCGATGCGCGCGAAAAGGACTGCCTCGCGATGATCATCGTCACCGGCGGGGCGGGATTCATCGGCTCCAACATTGTCGCCGCGCTCAACGAGCGGGGCAGAAGCGACATCGTGATCGTCGATACGCTCGGCCACGGCGCGAAGTGGAACAATCTCGCCAAGCGCCGTTTTCTCGATCTCGTTTTTCCCGGCGAGCTCGACCGCTTCCTCGCCGGCGCGCGCCGCGCCGACTTGGTCTTTCACCTGGGCGCCAATTCCTCGACGACGGCGAGCGACGGCGATGAAATCATCCGCGCCAATTTTCGCCCGTCCGTGGCGCTGTGGAACTGGTGCGCTGAAAAAGGCGCGCCTTTGATCTACGCTTCTTCAGCCGCCTGCTATGGCGACGGATCGAACGGGTTCTCCGACGATCAATCGCAAAGCGCGCTCGACAGCTTAAGGCCGCTCAATCTCTACGGCTGGTCCAAGCTCGCCTTCGACCGTTGGGCGATGGAGCGCGTCGCCCAAGGCGCGGCGCCGCCGCAATGGGCGGGATTGCGCTTCTTCAACGTCTACGGACCCAACGAACAGCACAAAGGAGACATGCAGAGCCTTGTCGCCAAAAATACGCGGACGATCGCGACGACCGGCAAGATCCGCCTGTTTAAGTCCTACCGGCCGGATTTCGCGGACGGCGAGCAGCGCCGCGATTTCATCTCCGTCAAGGACTGCGTCGACGCGATGATGTGGCTGATCGAAAGCCCCGGCGTCAGCGGCCTTTTCAATCTCGGAACCGGCCAGGCGCGCTCGTTCCGCGACTTGGCGCTCGCCATCGGCAAGGCTTTGGGCAAACCGGTCGCCATCGAGTTCTTCGACATGCCGGAGACGATCCGGGAGAAATATCAGTATTTCACTCAAGCCGACATGACGAAGCTCCGGCGCGCCGGCTACGCGAAGCCGTTTCACGACCTGGAGGCCGGCGTCGCCGACTATGTGCTGAACTATCTGATGAAGGATGACATCTATCGGTGAGGGGAGGTTTGCTCGGCAGGCGAGCGTATTTCCGCCGTTCGCCGCGAATTTTTCCCTTGGCGCCGGCCCGATCTGGATTTATTCCTCGACGGTCCTTTAAGAGGCTGGCCGGCTTAGCTCAGTTGGTAGAGCAACTGATTTGTAATCAGTAGGTCGCGGGTTCGATTCCTGCAGCCGGCACCACATAGATCAAAGCCTTAGGCGACAGAAGCCGTTTTAGTTTTGCCTGTTAAACCGGTCTTCCAACCGGTCTTTCTAAACGAATCGGCGGCGCAAGCGCGCCTCAGTATGGGCCAGCTCACCCAGAGGCCGCCTCGCTCATCGTCGCCGATCGTCCCCGTCTTCGACTCCGAAATGCGCCTTGGCCGACGGCCTCGTCGTTCCCCGCGGACCAATGCGGCTCCTAGGGGAGCGTCGCGTCGGCGACTTCGATCGGCCTATCCGGGAAACAGAGTTGATCGCGGTCTCGCCAGCTCGGATCGACGTAGTTGATCTCCATGAGGCGGCGTACGCCGTCGATAGACCGCTTGTCGAAACCGTGCCATGTGTTTGGCCCTGGAACGAAGATTACCGCCGAGTTGAACGCCGCCGAGCTGCGGCCGACCCATCGCCGCCGATCATCGTAGATGTCGGTGCCCCAGCCCTTGGCTTCCGGACCGGTGCATAGATAAAGAACCATCGAGAAGAGTTTTTCCTTGATGTCGCGATGCGGCTCCAGCCAGGCGCCGTCGGTGTCTTGGATATACTCCATGCGCAGGTAAGCGCCTTCGACCTTGACGCCGCATACGTCTTTAAAGCGCCGGGCGATAGCGGGCTGCTGCATCGCCTCTGCGAGCAGAGCGCAAGCCGGGAATTTCGACTGTAAGCTCGGCGTGAAAAAGCTTCGCTTGTCATTGTGACGGTCGCGGACGCCGCCGCAATCATCGATGACAGCCGGGGCGATCGGCAAAACGAGAACGCCGACGCACATCGACTCAGGGAAGGCGTCGGCGAGGAGCCAATGACGGTACGGCTGCTCTTTTAGCCGGGCGGCCCCTAACGCGCCGTCGAAATGGCCGACGACTTCATCGAGGCTGGGCAGGGTCGGAAAGCTCATGCGGCGGACCGTCCTCTCACGACAAGATTTCAGCCGAAGCGCGGCGCCCAATCGAGCATTTTGCGTAAGAAAGGGACGGATTTGGCGAAAGCGCTCGCGCCGTGGCGCCAATATTCGCTGCGCACATAAGCGTCCGAGTCGACATAGCAGAGCTGTAGGCTCATGCGTTGTCCCTTCTGCGGCAGGAAGCCGTGCCAGGAATGATCGCATACCCTGAACATCAGCATTCGCCCATAGACCGGCGGAAATTCGAATGCGCAATCGTTGCGATCCGCGCTGCGCAACACGCGCAATCTGCCTTTCTCGTAAGGCCATTCGCAGCTGAAGCCGAGGATCACGGTGATGATCTTGTGTTTGGAGTCGGGGTGAGCGTAGCCTTCGTTGTAGCGCCCGGAGGTGTTGCCCATCATCAGGATGACCGGTGGATTGGCGCTGAGATCGGTGTCGAACTTTTCTTCGATCACGCTCCTGAATCGCGGGCTGAGAAGGTCCTTGATCACCGCCCCGAAAGCAGGTCCGTAATTGAGGCTCGGCAAGCCGTAGCTGCCGCGGTCTGGGATTTTCGGCGCGTCGGCGAGGATGGGTTCTTTGAGGCTGGGGAAGAGCGCCTGTTCAACGAAGGCATAGTCATAAGGGTCGTGGCGCAATTTCGCAGCGACGATTTCCTCCTCATCCAGGGTCGCCAACTTTTGACGGAGATCAGTCATGGTTTAAGTCTCCTTCGTGAAAGAGTTCAGCCTCGCGATCAAAAGCTCGGAAGCGTCGGCGCGTCGTTAGCGGCGATGGCGACGCCCTCGACTTCCACCAGCCATTGCGGCCGGCACACCGCGCCTTGAACCACAAGAAACGGCAAGTCCGGGAACTGGTCGACGAGTCGGTCTTGAATCCGCACGAAATCGGTTGGATCGCGCAGATAGACGATGAGATGCGTCAGGTTCTCGAGATCGGCGCCGCCGGAGCGCAAGAGCGCCCGCACGTTGTCCAGCGCACGATCGAGTTGGCGGAGCGCGTCCCTCGCATGAACGACACGCCCGTTCTTGTCGATGCTCGCAGTCCCCGAGATAAAATAGTGCGCCCGATCGGCGTAGGCGATGCGCGCGCCTCGCTCGAAATGAACGTTGTAATCCTTGGTCGGGCACAACCATTCTAAGTCGTTGAGATAGGAGACCTGCCGCCGATCGAGATCGAGAAGCGAATAGGCGTCCATCGCGACGAGATCGTAGCGATGCGCGCAGGCGCCCTCGATGCCAGTCGAAGCGATGAAATGCGTTTCCGGCGTCAGACCTTGGTTGGCGAAAATGGCGCCGCGGCTTTCGACCATCGCCTGATAGAAGACGTCGACATCCTTGAGATAGATCCAGGTCCGCACGCAATTGTCGCGCAGCGTCCCGCCCTCGCTCGCCAAAGCGCCGATGAGTTGGTCGAAAATCCCACGCGTTTGCGCTGAAGCCGAGGGGTTCGCGCCGTCTTCGCCGGCGCATAACCCGGTCGTCCAGAGATGTCGTCGCCCGTTCTTTTCGACGACGAGGTCGTGTTTCGACACCCGCCGTTTCGCGACCGGCGCGTCGATATGATACGCGAGCAAAGCAAGTTTTGCGCCGGAAAGCGGCGGCTGTTGGATGAGCGCTGCCGCGACGGGACTATTGAAGGGCTCCGTGAAGAGCGCGGTCTGACGGATCAAGGCCGCGTGGTTCATGACGTCGCTGACGAATATGCGCCGAAATATGGCGGTCTCCGGCGCGAGGCCCAGCGCCGCTCGCGCGCCGGCGTAGCGATCCACGATTTGCGCAATTTGCGCGGCGTGATCGAGGTTGCCGTCGGCCTCGACGGAAATATAATGCTCGGCTCCCCCGTTCGCGCCGCGATAGCTCGCGCTTCTGACGCCGTCAGAACTGGCTATGCCCATCGCGCGTCGCCTCGCCCCGCTAAAAATGTGGGTCATATATTTTCTCGTCGGCCAGGGCGATCATTGATCCAGATCAATGTTTTTTTGGATTGCCGAGCGTTCCAGCCGCGAAAAGGGCGGCAATTCCGCGTGGTGAAGCGCAAGAGGAACTCCGAAAAATGCATTATTGGCGCGGCGCTTAAGCCGCATCTTTGCGCCTTTAGGGCTCCAACGATTTATCGGAGCCTCCGAGGATGCGTCAGGATGATCCAGTAAGACCCGGCGAAACCGAGGAACGCAGAAATCCATGCGACGCCCGATGCAATCAGCAGCGCGGCGCTCCAGTCGGGCAGCAGGGCCGCGCACGCTCGAACAAGGGCAGCTGCGATCACGAGGACGTACACCGCTTGAACGTTGGCGCTTGCAACGAGCGCCCGGCCGGTGTGACCGAGGCTTGCGCGAGACATTACAGCCAATGTCATGGTCCCAACCGCGCCGACCGTCCATAGATGGACCCCTGCCGAGACTGGCGCGAGTCCAAAGACGGAGAGGCCGGTAGCGAGGAAGCCGAGGGGAACAAAGAAGTAGCCGATATGAAGCACAAAAACGAGACGGTCGCGCCAGGTTCGTTCGCCTCGCCACCGCGCCAGCCTGATCGCGTGCAGCCCTGCCGCAAGAATCAAAGCCGCTCCTGTCGCCCGCGCAGTGGGGACGATGACCCAGGCAAGGAGCGCGGCCGCCGCCGCTGCGATCGCGACGAGATCGAACCGGCCGGGCGCCGCTGGAAGCGGACCTGGATTTTCGCGCGCGAGCCAGTTGCGCGTAAAGCTTGGGACAATGCGGCCCCCGATCAACATGATCAAAGTGAGCACGGCGGCGAGGCCGATTCTGACGCCATAGTCAGCCTCTCCTTCAACCAGAGCCTCGACGTGAAAGATCACATTACCCACCAGGAAAACGCACAGCACGGCCAGTACGCGGATGTTGTGATTTTGAGCGCCGTGGCTTAGCTCGCGCGCCGCTACTGAAATCAACAGCGTTAAGAAAAGAAGGTCGAAGCCCGCTGCGACCCATCCTCCGATGAACGCCGAGAAGGCCACAGCGATGCGGCCGATAATCCAACAGGCGGTCAACCCGACGAGAGGCCAGCCTTGGAGGGGCAGGCGTCCGGTCCAATTCGGGATCGCGGTGAGAAGGAACCCGGCGACGACGGCGCTGACGTAGCCGTAAAGCATCTCATGAATGTGCCAATCGCGGGGCGAAAACGCAGTGGCGATCGTCAGTTCGCCAAAATAGGCCGGCAGCCACAGGGCGATCGCCGCTCCAGCCCAGATGGCGCCAAGAAGAAAGAAAGGCCTAAATCCAGCCGAGAAGAGCGCTGGGCTGGAGTCGGCCTTGAAGCGCGGCGTTGGCGCCATTCACCCCTCCATGGTACGAAGTTGGGTTAGGTTAAGAAACTCATAGAGCGGCGAATCCCCCGGTCGCTCTTGCGGCGCGACCTTCGACGCAGCGCGAGTTGGCTTCGTCGCCGACGGCGCGAGCAAGGATAATGGACCGGAGATGCGCTACGCTCGCTGCGCCATTCGCGCGCCATCAGGATGGACGAAATGCGCGACAAGCCGAAGCTCGCGCACCAGCTGCGCCGTGGCTTCCGCCGGCATCACCGCGAAGGCATTGGATAGAGCGTTCGACTCGGTCGCTGTCGCCGCCTCGACCGAGACCGAAAGCCATCGCCAACTGGTGCGACCGCTCCAAGGCTCGAAAATATGGTTGAAGCGGCCCGCCTCATCGAAGAGGGTGCCATAGCCGCCGGCGGTCGCGACCGCCCGGTCTTCAAGCGCAATACGCTCGGCGAACGCGCCGGGGGCGCGCGGATCTTCTAGTCCGACTGACCAGGGTCCGCCGGCGGGATGCCCGCCAATCGCGCGCGTCTTTCCCATATCGACCAAAGCGTGCTCCACGCCGCCGAGCCGCAGCAGCTCCACGACCCGATCGGTGATGTAGCCTTGGCCGATGCCGTTGAGCGTGATCCCCATACCCGGACGCTCGAATCGTAGCCGCTCCGGATCGATCTCCAAATTGTTTTGGCCAACGCGAGCGACGGCCGCAGCAATGACGTCCGCCGCGGGGCCGTCAGGCGATGCGTCGGGCCGGGAAAAATGCCCTGCATAGAGATTCCACAGCGGTTGCACCGTAACATCGAAGGCGCCGGCAGTGAGCGCGCTGTAGCGGCGTCCTTCGGAGAGAATCCGGACAAGGTCAAACGGCGGATCATCGAGGAAGCCGTCGCGATTGAGCCGGGATAGCGCGCTGTCCGGCTTGTACAGGCTCATAATCCGCTCCAAGCGTTCTACTTCGGCCAGGCTTGCAGCGATCAGTTGGTCAGCAATCCGAGGGTCGGGATGATGAATCTGCAGCGTCGCGTCACAGCCAAGCGCGGCGCCCGACCAGACGCGCAGCAGCGGCGCTGCGCGGGCGGGTGCGACAGGCAGCAGCGGCAACCCGCCCGCAGCGGCGCTAATGGCGATGAAACGGCGACGGGTCATTCGCATCATGGCTCTCCCGAGGTCGCGACGAGAATGTAGTCGCGTGGCATGTCGTCAAAACTCACGACCCTGCCGCCATTGGCGGCGGCGAAGCGCTTGGCCGCGGCGGCGTCGCTGAACGGGATCGTCTCGTTTGTATCCATGCCGCTGTGGCGGCGGCTCTCGATCACGTAGGACGCCTCATGGGCTTCGACCCACATCCCTTGCTCCGGCTGATCCCAATTTTTGGCCCGCGCCATGTCATTGACATAGATCGCCGAAATCGCCTTTGGCATTTCCTGCAGAAGGACGAAAGCGAAGGCGTCGCGAACGGTGGCGAACCAATAGGGGTCGCGCAATCCCCGAATGAAGATCTGGCCTTTCGGCCCGGCGTGCTCGGTGAGCGCCATGCCGCAAAATTGCGCGACGGAAGCGTCCGTCGGTTCGCGCGGCCGCGGCGCCTCCGCGTTCGCGTCGTCCCGTTTGCACGCGGCCAGCAAGACCAGGCCGAGCAGCAGCTCTCTGCGTCTCATACCTGCCTCCGAGCGAAGAGCGCGGTCGCAGCCGCCAGCGGCGCGGCCATCCAAGCGCAGAGCGCGCCGAGCAACAGGCCCGGGCCAAGGCCGGCGCGCGCGCCCAAGCCAACGACACCGGCGAAGGTGCTGACGTCGCTTGATGATGTCAGGTTGAGCAACCGGTAGGCGTCAGCCGGATTGAGCAGCAACATGATATTCAGCACGTCGGCCGTCACGGTGCGGCCTTGATCGGCGACGAGCAGCCCCAGCAACGCCATATCGTAAAGCAAGACAAAGAAGAGCCAGACTCCTATGGCGACGCCGCCAGCCGTGCCGCGATCGCGAACCAGCGTGCTGACGAGATAGCCGATGGCGAGGAAGATTCCGCCGAGAAGGACAGACGACCCAACCATGATTGCGAAGGCGGTCCAGGCGCTCTGGTCGTCGTTGCCGGCCCATTGCAAGGCTAGCGCGGCGACGCCATAGCCAACCAGAATCGCAAAGCCGAGAATAGCGAGATGGCCGGCGAATTTTCCGAGCATCACCTGCCAGCGCGCCACCGGATAAGCGAGCAGCAGCGCCATGGCGCCCCTGTCGACCTCTCCGACAATGGCGTCATACGACAACAGCAACGCGATCAATGGGACCAAGAAGATGCTGAGGCTAGACAGGCTGACGATCGTGACCGCCAGCCCACTGACCCTCACCGCGCCGGTTGGCGCCGCGCCAAGGAATGCGAGCGTGAGCGCCAAGGCGGCGAGCAGCGCCGTGGTGGCGACCACCCAACGGTTGCGCATTCCATCGCGCAACTCCTTTCCCGCGATGATGAGAATCTGCCTCATGCGCCTCTCGCTTGGAAGGAGGCGTAAAGCTCATCGAGCGAGGGACGAATGATCTCGATGTCGCATGCCGCGCTCGGCAGGGTGCGCAAAACGGAAGCAACCTCGCTTTCCTCGCATGACAGTTCCAACACGTTTTCGGCAACCGGCGACCATCCGGCCCAGGCGTCGGGCCCGTTCGCCACCGCGCGCGGCGCGCGCGGCAAGCGCAGTCGAATTCGAGGCCGTATGGCGGCAAGGCCGCGCAATTCGGCGATGCTGCCGTCCGCCACCTTGCGGCCGCAGTTCATCACGACCACGCGATCCACCTGTCCCTCCAATTCGCTGAGCGCGTGCGAGGACAAAAGCGCCGTGGCGCCGTTGCGACACAGATCCCGGATGATCTCATAAAAGCTTTGTCGCAACGCCGGATCGAGGCCAGAGGTCGGCTCGTCCAGCAACAGCACGCGTGGGCTTCCAAGCAGCGCTTGCGCCAAGCCGAGGCGTTGACGCATGCCTTTAGAATATTCGCCGACGCGCCGATGGGCGGCGTCGGAGAGGCCGACGCGCGCCAGCAGGGCCGCATTTTCGGCGATCGGTCGCCGTTTCAAACGAGCGTAGAAGGCGAGCGTCTCGGCGCCGGTCATGGAAGGCTGCAACGCTACGTTTTCTGGCAGATAGCCGAGCTTGAGCCGCGCCCGTACGGCGGCGCCGGCGGCCGGATCCTCGCCGAGGACGCGCACGCCGCCTGAGCTCGGACGCGTCAGGCCGAGCATCATCTTGATGAGGGTGGTCTTGCCGGCGCCGTTGTGGCCAACCAGACCGACGCACTCGGCTGCGCACAGCGTTAGATCGAAATTATGCACCGCGTATTGGCGCCCATAGCGGCAGCTGGCGTCGCTGATGACGATGGTTTCGTCGGTCATGGCGACAGTCGCGTTAAGGCGGCAGGGCGCGGCGGCGCCATCAGCGGCGCCGAATCGATCACGCCACCCGGATGGATCGCCGGAAACCGCGCCTGGGCCCACCGCACGACCTGCACGGCGGGGCTGTTCAAAAGCAGCATAGCGGCGGGCGCCCGCCAAACGACCTGATCCATCAGATCGTTGGGTCGGTAGGCGGTGTCGGCTATCCCGCTTCCCTTGAGGTCGAAGGCGGGATTGTCGCTATAATAATTGCCGCGCCCGCGCACCGACCAGTCCAGGAAACGCGTTCCAACATACATCACCTGAGAACGATTGTTGACGAAGGCGTTTCCAGTGATTTCGTTGCGTTCCGAGCCGGCGGTGAAATGTATGCCGATCTGGCATCCCTCGAACCAATTGCCGGCGAACCGGTTTTTGTTGGCGTTGTAAACGAACACGCATTTGTCGCTGCCGCGCACGACATTGTCCTCGATCAACGAATTGTTGGCGTAGTTGAACAGCAGCCCATGATCGCGGTCGGCGTCGGAGACGTTGTCGTGCAAGCGCAGACGATCGGAATACATCATGACGTAGCCGGCGTCGTTTCCCTCCGAAAGATTGTCCGCGACCTCGCTATCGTTCGTGTACATGAAGTGAACCGCGAAACGCAGATCGTGAAATTTATTGCCGCGCACGATGTTGTGGCTGCTTGTCACGGAAAATACGCCATCGCGACCGGACCGGATGTCATTATTTTGAATCACCGAGCCGGGCGTGTTCCAAAGCGAAATCGCGGGTCCTCGTTCAGTCCGTCGCAGGCGATGCAGGCCTTGTATTCGATTTCCGATGACGACTGCGTCATGCGGCCCGTCGAGATAGACCCCGATCAGATTGTCTTCGAGCGCATTGTCTTCGATCCGCGCCCGGTCGGCGCCGCGATCGACGAAGACGCCCGAATCCTTATCGATCAAGCTTAGACCGGAGCCCCGGATAGCCAGGCTCCGGATCGTTACGTCCGGAGCTTTTATCCAGATTGTCTTGCCGGTCCCGCCCGCGTCGAGCATCGCCCCCGGCTCGCCCTCGATCGTCAGATGAGGACGATCAATCACCAGGGCGCCATAGACGCCTGCCGACAGGCGAAGCGTGTCGCCAGGCAAAGCGCGTGAAAGCGCCTCTGTCGCGCTCTCGCCCGGCCCTACGTCGATCATTTCCGCTCGCGCGCTCGTCGCCGGTAGCGCCGCGCCGATTACGAGCGGCGCGGCGAACGCGAAGGCGGCGAGTACAGGCGGACGAAACACAATTAGGCTCGTTTTGGATGGACGATCATCCGCCCCGACATTTCCATGTGCAACGCGTGGCAGAACCATTGGCAATACCACCAATGCACGCCGGGACGGTCGGCCTTGAAGGTGACGGAGGCGGTCATTTGTGGGCTGATCTCCATGGCGACGCCATACCTCACGATGGTGAAGCCGTGGGTGAGGTTCTCAATGTCGTCCATGTTCGTTAGGAAGACGGTCACCTCGTCGCCCTCGTTCACTTCGAACTTGTCCAGGCTGTACTGCGGGGCGTTGGAGTGCATATAGACGCGCACCTTGTCGCCATCGCGAATGACATCGGCTGCTTCCTCGAGTTTTACTTTGTCCTTTGCCGCCCACTGGCGCGCTTCCTCCCACATCGGATCGTCGCGTTTGTAAACGCTGATCGGGTTGATCTTGCTGCGATGTACGATGCAAAGGTCGTGCGGCTCGGCGAAGGCCGGGCCGTCATGGACCACCTTCATCTGATCGCCAGATATATCGATGAGTTGATCGTTATTGGGCTTCAGCGGGCCGACATTGATGAACCGGTCCTTCGAGAACTTATTGAGTGAAAGAAGCCATTTTCCATCCGCCTCCTTGGTCTCTCCCATCGAGGTATGGTTGTGACCGGGCTGATAGGAGACGTCGAGTTTTTGGATAATCGGATCAATCTTCTCCCCCGCAAACGCCCGCTTCGCCTTGTCGATGTTCCACTTCACCATTTGGCTATCGATGAACAGCGTGGTGAAGGCGTTGCCGTGGCCGTCAAAGGCGGTGTGCAGCGGGCCAAGGCCCAGTTCTGGTTCCGCGACGATTACGTCGCGCTCCTTGATTTTGTCGTCGAAAAGATCATCCAGTTTGCGCACGTCGATGACGCTGACGGTCGGCGACAGCTTGCCGTTGACCACGACATGGATTCCGTCCGGCGCGGTGTTGACGCCGTGCGGCGAATTCGGAATGGGAATGTAGCGCGTGTATTTCGAGCCGTGCCTGCCGTCGACGATCTTTACGCCGTTGACGACCTTGTAATCGCCGTTCGCGACCGCTTCCTCGATGCGCTTGATGTTGAAAACCACCGCCCAGGCCTGCTCGTGGTCGGTCATTTCTGTGAGCGTCGTGCCCTTGTTCGGGTTGTAGCAACTCGAGAACGCATATTTGCCCTGATAATCGGCGTCGGTGTTATCGAGATTGCCGTCGACGAGCACCTGCCACGCGACCTCCATTTTGTCGCCGTCGATCGCGGTGTAGACGGACCAGTAATTTTTCGGGTCGTCCAGCACTTCGCCGTCGTTGGGTATTGGAATGAAGTGCTCGCTGTTAGCGAAGACGTAGCCGGTTCGTGGATACTTCTGCGGCCGAAGACCGTGAATGTCGGATGCGTTGGGGATTTCGATGACCTTGTCGGTCTTGAAAATGTCGAGGCGGATGCGCGCGACTCGGCAATTGGCCTTGTCGTTGACGAACAGGTAGCGCCCGTCGTAAGCGCCGTCGGTGAAAGAGACGTGCGGATGATGCAGGTCGCCGTTTTGATAAACGCCCATTCGCGTCTCTAGGTACTTCTTGGTGGCGGGCATTAGCCCCTCGGTTAATATCTTTCGGCTTTCATTTGTTATGCCCCATCCCGTCGCGCTGCAGCGATTGAAGACCGGGATGCGCACCAGCTCGCGCATCGAAGGCATGCCGATGACGCGAACCTCGCCGGTTTGGCCAGAGCTGCCAAATCCATAATATTCGTCGAGGTCGCCAGGCTTCACCTCTGCGGTTTGGCCGCCGCTTGTCGCGGCGTTTGCTTGCCTTACAAAATTCAGGTACGCGCCGCCGCCCGAAAGCGCGGCTGCGCCGGCCAGTGCGCTCCCCCCGAGCAGCCCGCGACGGCTTACGGCGGCCTTTTGATCTGCTTCGTTACCGGTCATCGTTTCTCTCCTTTTTTCGATTCCGCGAGCGCGGAATCCGATAGCGTCACAAGTCGCCCCAGCGTCAGATCACAGCGGCGCTCTCTCGCCGTTTCGCCTCACGGTGACCTTCACTCTGGGCGTCATTGAAGGCGACAATGTCGCTGCAAGCTTCTCTCGCTTGAGACGGCGCTGAATCACGACCGGACAAAGCTGGTCGTGATGGTAGAGCATCTGGCAATGCAGGCATTGGATGCATTCATTGGGATTGATGTGTCCCTCAGGATGGATGGCCTGCACCGGACATTCATTGGCGCAACGCTGGCAGGGGCTGCCGCACTCGCGGTAACGCCGCAGCCAGTCAAACAGGCGCAGCCGCGCCGGAATCGCCAGCGCGGCGCCGAGCGGACAAACGTACCGGCAGAAAGCCCGCTCGACGAACAGGCTGGACGCGATCATCGCCCCGGCATAGAGCACGAACGGCCAGCCGCGGGCGAAGCGCAGGACGATCGCGGTCTTGAACGGCTCGACTTCGGCCGCTTGCTCGGCGGCGCCGAGCGCGCTGAGCGAGATTCCAAACAATACAAGGAACACGATATATTTGAGCGCCGTCAGGCGCTGATGCGCGCCGAAAGGCAAATTGAGCTGCGGGATCCCCAACAGCCGCGCGGCGCGATTGGTCAGTTCCTGGAGCGCCCCGAATGGACACAGCCACCCGCAATAGGCGCCGCGATTCCAGAAAAGCAGCGAGGCCGCGGTTGCGAACCACAAGATGAAGATAAGCGGCGCCATCAGAAAGTAATCCCAGCGGAAGTCCGTCCGTAGGGCGTAGAGGAAGGCGAGCACGTTCACGACCGATAATTGCGCCTGCGCATACCAGCCGATCCACACCAGCGTGAACGCCATGAAGCACAATCGGACGCGATCGTAGAGGATCGGCCGGCGAACGAACCAATCTTGGAAAAAGAAGATCAAGGTCAGCAGAGCGATGGCGAAAAGCAGCACGCCAATTTGGATCATCTTGGCGCGCCACATTGCATGCCACATCGGCGGCTCCGACGACTGCGCTTCCGCGGCGCTTGCCGAGGGCGAGGCGGCGGCGGCCGGTTGCTGCGGCGGCTTCAAATAAGCATGGGGAATCTCGTAGTTGACGTCGAAGGTCAGGAAAGCTTTGTCGCGTGCGCCAAAAGCGCGTTGCGCCAAGAGTTGCAGCCGCCACGGCCGGGTCACGTCCAGCGCGCCGCCCTCGGGCACGCGGAAGAGGTCGACGTCCTGGAACGTGGGAGCGCCCGCTGCGGAGATTGAGCCTAGCCTGGTATGCGTGCGGTCGCGAAAGCGAATGCTGTTATCGTCTTGCAACACCTCGAAACGATCGAATAGCCCGCCGCGCACGTAACCCGAGCCTTTGAACGAATAGGCGCCGTTGGCCGCCACCAGGATTGCCTGTTGCCCCGGCTTAAGGCTCTGTTGCAGCGCGACGAAGCCCGAATCGCCGAGCAGACGTTTGCCGATCGTGGGGATCGAGACCGGCGCAACATAGAGGTCGATAAACGATGTCGCGGGATCGGCCGCTTCCGGGTGATCGGCGGCGTCCGAATTGCCGGCGCGTTTGAACGCCTCCGTCACGTCGCCCACCGACAGGGTCAAACGGCGCACCGATCCTTCGTTCAGCAGCCCGAGCCAATCCGCCGGCGCTTGGTGCGACGGGTCGATCTCGCGCGCGGTGGCCGATTGGGTTTGCGCCGGGCCGCCGAACCCCTCGGCGCGCGCCACTCGGATTGCCGAGCGCACCATGCTTTCCGCTATCACCGTAACGGTCACCGTTGCGCCGCTCACGATGTCTACGGGAGGCCTCTCCGATGAAGCTTCGTGGCTAAGGTCCAGTACGTCCCGCCCTACATAGCCTTGGATAAAGGCGGCGATCCGTTCCGGCGGAATTCCGATGAGGACGATGGGCTCGTGATGCGCCATCAACCGGGCGCCGGAGATTTTGCCCTGCGTCGTCAGTCCGACCAGAATTTGAATGGGCTGGCCAGAATATCCAGTCGAGTTCACCCAGTCGGCGTTGACAAAGGCGTATCCCATTAAGCGCTCGCCGGCGTACACTTTCGCCGATGATGGATTGCCTTCGGCCGGACCGTAGTGGTCCGCCCCGGGAAGCAGTTCGCCGGCTGGAACCTGATTGATGAATTCCTGAAGTCGGCTTTCGAGCGCCAAACTGGGCGTCGCTGCGATGATACAACACAGCGCCAAGACGGCGAACACCGCCGAGTTGAATAAAGGTCGCACTATCGACCTCGCCGGGAAGCGTGACAAAGAACAGATCATGTGCGGTCAGAGGAGACGACCCGAACGATCTTGTGACGCGCGGCGGACAGAACATACATGACAACAGCAATCCCTCATTGGCGAATTCGCTTTTAAGGAGCGCTCTGGTTCACGGTTTTGAACTGCGCCCATTAATGCCGACAACGGTTTCACCGCTCCTTGATGTAGCGCAAAGACATCGCTTCAAAATGGGAGACCCGTTGATGTGCAAGGAGGGAATGATGAGTGCGACAGGCAGCCGTGGGGCGAGGATGCGTTCGGTTGATGAACTGCTCGCCGTAGCCCATGCGTTGGAACAGGAGGCCGCGACGCGCTACCGCGCCTTGTCGGCGCAAATGGAGCGACAAGGAGAGTTGGAAATTGCGGCGCAGTTTAACGCGCTCGCCGAGATGGAAGATCGGCATGCAAGCAAGGTGGCCGATCGCGGCCGCTCTCTGCTGGGTCGCGCTCCGGCGCCCCCCGACGTAGGCTGGGAGACGCCAACGGGCTATGACGAAGAGGAAGCGCGGGGCGCAACGATTGGCCTTTACCAGGCGCTCGCGTTCGCCGTGCGCAATGAAGAACGCGCTTTCGCCTATTACGCTTACGTGGCGGCCGAGGCGGAAAGCTCCGCAGTGCGCGCATTGGCCGAGGAGCTGGCCCGCGACGAGCTGGACCATGCGGCGTTGCTGCGGCGTTACCGGCGCCGCGCGTTTCATAAGGAGCGGCCGGCCACGATCGAAATTCCGCAAAGCGTCGAAATTCTGCGCTCTTGGGCGCGAGCCTGGGACGCTGAAGCGGCGGCGGCGCACGCTGCGCTCGCGACGGCCTTGGATAATGTCGGTCAGACCTCGGACGCCGCAATCTTCCGCCGCCTCGCTGCTCGAGAAGCAAGCGCTGCGGGCGGGATGGCGAGTGACGCATCGCCGAAACTGCGCGACGCTGCAGACGGATTGCGACTGCTGGAGGAGCGCTTTGACCGCTTCGCGCTGATCGGCGAGCGGTCCGACGACGAAGACGTGGTTGGCGAGGCTCAGCGGCTGGCGGGCGAAATCGTCGCCCGTCTCGCTCAGGCGGGAGGCGCGCGAGGAAATTCGTTGGTTGGAGAAGATGATCGCTGACGATGGTTGATGCTTACGCGCCGAGGCAAATCGCTGATCACTCGGAACGACGGCGATATCGCCCCAGTTCTTCGTCTCCGGGCCGGCGCAAAGATAGATGACCATCGAGAAATGACTTTTCTTTGATATCGCGATGTGGCTCCAGCCAACGCCGTCGGCGTCTTGGATATATTCGATGCGAAGACGGCCGCCTTCCAACTCAACGCGGCGACTGGCCGCCTCGCCATTTAAGTGGTATTCTCGATCCCACTAAATATGTGCCATGGCCAATGTGGCATTGTCAATGCCACTTAAGGAATTAAATCTTGCGTCTTCTCGCCTCCACCGACATTGCGTTGCGCGTGGTGATGTTGCTCGGCCGCCAAGAGAACATCAGCGCTCATATGAATGTCGAGACGCTCGCGCAGCGCCTGGGCGGGCTATCGCGCAATCATCTCCATAAGATCGTGCAGGATCTCGCGGCGCTTGGCGTATTGCGCACGGTTCGCGGCGCCGGCGGCGGCGTCATGCTGGCGGCGCCGCTGGCGAGCGTGCGCTTGGGCAGCGTGATTCGCGCCCTGGAGTCGGATCAAGCGCTTGTGGAATGCTTTCGGGCGGATGGCGGCGCGTGTACGTTGACGCCGGGCTGCAAACTACGCGTCATCCTGCGCGAGGCGAGGGAATGCTTTTATCAGCACCTCGATAAGCGCACGCTCGCCGACTGCGTCGAAATCGGCTGGATTCCGCCGTCGGACAAGGCGGCGGGCGAAGTCAAAAAAAGAGCCCCACCCAGCCGGCGGACCAGACGCTGATCGCTAAACTCAAACGCTCGATCGGTTTGCTCTGGCTCGCTTGGCGCTCTTCGTTGCTTCATTGCGCGCGAGGGCCGACAGCGCCCGCCGCGCTTCTTTCTGCAAGGCGCCGTAGCACCGTTCCCACTCCCCTTTTCGCGGCGTTGTGAACGCGAGTTGTCGCGCCAAAGCCTTCAGGATCGCCATGCCCTCCTCCCCGCGGCGGGCGCTCTCCACGAGTTCATCGTGCTCCAACGCATAAACCAAAAGCACCTGGCGATCCTGGCAGACCCCGATGCAAGGCTGCGGCGCCTCGATCTTGCCGCAGCCGATGCACTGCCACGCCTTTATGTATTCCGTCATCTCCGCCTCGCAAGAATTCCGCCGTATGCCGGCTCCATCGTCAAGCGCAAGCCTTGGGGCTTTGCCTTAAGCTCCGCTTCGTCAAGAAGGCGCTGAAATAAACGCCGAACGCCAAGGCGTCTCAATGGGCATCGCGCGGAAATCCATAATTTGGTATTTACAATACCAGTTTATCATGCATTAATCGGCATGCCAACCGCTAGCGCCGGCGAGGATCATGAGCTTTGCAAAATTGATAGATCTGGAGCCTGCGCTCGGGACAGCGCGGGACCAAGCCGAGGCGTTCGGTGGAGGCGAGACGGTCTCGTCCGAAGGGTCTTCATGAAGCAGGTTGAAAGGAACTTTCATGACCTTTGTGGTCACCGACAATTGCATCAAGTGCAAATACATAGACTGCGTCGAAGTGTGTCCGGTTGATTGCTTCTACGAAGGCGAAAATATGCTCGTTATTCATCCCGATGAATGCATCGACTGCGGCGTATGCGAGCCTGAGTGCCCGGCCGAAGCAATTTTTGCCGACAGCGAGCCTGGCCTCGAGAACTGGCTCAAGCTGAACGCAGACTTTGCTCAAAAGTGGTCGAATATCACGATCAAACGTGAGCCGCCCGTCGACGCCAAGGAGTTTGACGGCAAGCCGGATAAATTCGAGAGCTATTTCTCGGCTAGCCCAGGCCAGGGAGACTGAACGGCAAACCCTTGGCCGGCGGCCAGCCAGGGGCCCTTCGCCCGTTCATTGCCAGCAGCCCGACCTCGGCCGTCCTCTTCAGTAGAAGTCGAATCCCTGCGAACCGGCGACTGCGCCGAGCGCGGTCAGGGTCGCGAGAGCGAGCAGCACGAAATGGAGGCTCATCAAACGGCGGAACGCCGATGCGGGATCGCTCCGCGCGCGCCGTTCGAACCTTCCGTGCAACAGCGGCTCGATGACGAAGATCATGGCCATGAAGAAAAGCCAAAGGCCGACCATGGCCGACATCCACCAGAAATGCGGGTCGGCGAAACGGTCCCATAGGTCCATGCGATAAGTCATCCACAGACCCGCCGCGCCGGCGAGCGGAATCGAAAAGCGGAGCTGCGCCGAAAAGCGGCCCTCGACGGCGGCGAACAGCGATAGTCCTTCGGCGGGATCGGGCCGCGTCGCGGCGACGGGCAGGATGATCAGCGTGACGAAGGCGAGGCCGCCGATCCAGTGGATGACGGCGAGGACGTGCAGAGCGCGCGCGAAGACGACGTCGATCATAGCCCTTTACTAACCGCCCATCCTCTCACGCCCGGCCGTCGCCGTCGGCCCTTACTGCGCTGGCCCGGCATGCATGATCGCGTCCTCGCGCGGCCCGTCGACGATGAGGAATCCCGCCAGGCCGCGTTCGAGGCGCGACAAAGCGTGATCGACAAGCGTGTAGCGGCCGGCGCGCTGGATCTTCATATCGACCACCGTCGCGCCGCCCGGCAGCACTGTGACCGTCTGGACGCCGGCGATCGGCGGCGAGCCGAGGCCGCCGCCTTGGTAGACGTGATCGAAGACCCCGCCGATCAAATGAAAGGACGAAGTGTAATTTGGGCCGCCGACGCCGAAGAAAATACGGATCGTCTCGCCGACGCTGGCGCGCAAGGGATGCGTTTTGGTCAGCGCGCCGACGGCGCCGTTGAAGAGAAAATATTCGGGCCTTTCGGAGATCAACTTTTCATAGTCCATCTCCTGATCGCCCTGCGCGCCAAAGGGTTGAGCCGTGTAGAGCTCGCCTTGCATCACATAGAACTCGCGATCGACTTGCGGCAGCCCGCCCTCAGGCTCGACGAGGATCATGCCGTACATGCCGTTGGTGATGTGCTGGGGCACGCTCGGCGTCGCGCAATGATAGACGAAGAGGCCGGGCGTTAACGCCTTGAAGCTGACGATCTTCTCGTCGCCCGGATCGGTCTGGGTGAATTCGGCGCCGCCGCCGGGCCCGAGCGCGGCGTGAAAATCGACCGAATGGGTCATCACGCTGCTTGGGTCATTCTTCAGATGAACCTCGACGGTGTCGCCGACGCGCACGCGCAGCATCGGTCCCGGCACTTTGCCGTTGAAAGTCCAATAGTTGTAGGTGGTTTTGTCGGCCAATTGGCCTTGCACCTCGACGGTGCGCAGATCGACGCGCACGATTTGCGGCGGCCGCGCGCCGATTGGCGGCGGCAAGTCGATCGGGTCATGGACGATGTCGGCCGCGGTGGCGACGACGGCGGCGCGCGGCCCGGGCAGCACCTGGATGCGTCCCTCCATGCCCGCTTCGCGATGACCGGGCGCAGAGCAATAATAGGCGAACTCGCCGGTCTTAGACGCGGTGAAGGTCACCGCGCTGCTGGCGCCTTTGCCGACGACGCGGTTCGAGCGCGCGCCATATTGGTCGATGACGATATCGTGCTCAGCGCCTTCGCCGTTGATCAGATTGATCTGCACCGTCTCCCCTTCATGCACGACGATCGGTGGATTGACGACGCTGTTGATGTCGCCGCCGACGCCGAGATAGACCATCCGGCCCTCGGCGACGCCGGTGCGCAGCGTGAAAATCGTCGGCGCGTGCATGTCGCTCGCCATTGCGCCTGTCTGCGCCGGAGCCAGCGTCGCCGCCTGGGCGGCGGCTGCGAGCGATACGCTCGCTGTCTTGGCCGAGGAAGCGCAGATCCAGAGTTCGTCCAGCAATTGCCGCTGCAACAGACCGCCGGAAGCGACGACCAGCGCGACCGCGATCAGCATCGGCTTGATCAGGCGGGACATCGTAAGCCTCTAGAGATTAGGGGGCATGTCAGCTCGGGCGCCCAGACGCGACCAACATCACAAGGGATGGGTCACATTTTCTTTCCGTCGGGGCCGAATTGTTTGAGGTAGGCGATCAAATCGTCGATCTTTTTGTCATCCTTGACGCCGGCAAAGGTCATTTTGGTGCCTGGCACCTTCGCTTTGGGGTCTTTGATATATTCGCGGAAGGTTGCTTCATCCCAGGTTAGGCCTGAGTTCTTGTTCGCGTCCGAATAGCTGTAGCCGGGATAGGTCCCGGCCTTCCGCCCTATCACGCCATTCAAGACGGGCCCGATCGAGTTCTTCGCCGTCTCCCCGATCTGATGACATACCTTACATTGCGCGAAGATTTTTTCGCCGTTCGCCGCGTCCTGGGCCAGCGCGCAATCAAAAGAGGCATACGCGAGAATTCCCACCGCCAGGGCGGCGGCTTTTACTTCAAAGCTCATCGTCGACATCTCCGATATTCCCAGTGAAAGCGTTGAATCTGACAAACGGCCCGATTGCCGCCTCATCGTCTAAGCGCCGATGCGGACGGACCAAGAGGCGCACGACGCAACCGAAGCTAGTCGACAATTTCAAAAAATGATAGACGTCAATCTTCGATGTGACGAATGTCACATTCGATACGGCGAAAAAATGAAGCAAGCGAGAAAGCATCGGCATAGCGAAAGAATTTCCAGTGCGGCGGAAAGCCTGCCCCTTCTGAAGCGACTGCCGGCGCGGGTTCGAGCCAACTTGCTGAAGCACGCTATCGAACACCGCGTGGCCCCAGGCACAGTGCTCTTCGAACAAGGCGACGCGCCGAATTTTCAACACGTCATTATCTCGGGGTCCGCTCAATTGATCGGGCGATCCGCCGGGCGACGCGAGGTGCTTATTGAAGTTGTACGAGCGCCCGAGCTTATCATTCCGGCCGCCGTCTGGATGAATTCCGCCTATCTCGTTGCGGCGCGCGTGCCCGAACCATCGCGTATTCTTCTTATCCACGGTGATGCTTTCCGCTCCGCGGTTGTACGCAATGCCACTTTGGCGCGAGAGGTGATGAGCGGTCTAGCCGAACAGTTCCGTCGAATGGTCTGCCAGGTCAAGAATTTGAAACTCAGATCCGCCACGGAGCGCGTTGGTTGTTACGTTCTTACACTCTCCAGGCGTCAAGGAACGCCGGATCGCGCTGCGCTTCCCTACGAGAAGAACCTGATCGCCTCTGAGCTCGGCCTGGCGCGAGAAAGCTTTTCGCGTGCCTTGTCGGCATTGCAAAAGAGCGGCGTGGTCGTGAGGGGCGAGACCATCGTCATCCGCGACCCGGCGCGGTTCGCCGCCGAATTCGAGCTTGACCCGCTTGTAGATAGTCTAGAGCGCGGCGTTAGCGCCGGCGGAGCCGCCGGCATCGAGGAACACGTCACTGTTCCAACGGCTTCGTGGTCCGAAAAAGTTCCTGATCACGACTCGTTGGGAACGGGCAGGCCTGGAACGCGAGCGGGATAGTCGCGCCCGTGCAGCTCAAGATGCCGCTTCATCAAACTCGCCGCCCATTCCGTTTCGCCCTCGGCAATGGCCGCGAGAATAGCGATATGATCGTCCAAGGAGCGTCTAATGCTCTCCGGCTCGAGATCGCGGAACCAATGATATTCGTCGAGCTTACGCAGAGCATTTTGACGTCGGATAGCGTCGAGCAGAAACCGATTGCCCGACCACGAGGCGATCGCTTCGTGAAAACGGCTATTGATCGAAAACCAGATCCGCGGCTCGAATCGGCCTGGCGCGTTCAAGAGAACCTCATGCGCCTTGCGCAATTCATCAAGCTCGTCGGGCGGAGCAGAAAAGCCAGGTTGTCCCAGCGCCGCGCACTCCACGGCAATGCGGAATTCATAGCTCTCGCGAATGGCTTGCGGCGAGTCGAGCATTTCAGAAAAACGCCAACCATAACCAGGCAGACGTTGCGCTATGCCGTCGCCCCTGAGGGTCATCATGACTCGCCTCACCGCGCCGCGGGACACGCGATAACGTGCGACAAGTTCGGCTTCCGACACGCTGGCGGCGAGTTTGCTGGCCGCGCGATCAGCGATGATCGCCTCCTGGAGCATCTCGTCGGGGGAGCGCGGCAGAAGCCGATCGATCGCCCCGTTCGTCTCGACTGACCGCGCCAGCGTGAAGCCGCGTCTTGCTTCGAATCGAACGAATCCCATTTGTTCGAGCACACGAAGCGCCGAACGTACGGGCGTTCGAGAAACCGCGAGCGCCTTGGCGAGCGGCGGCTCGCGAATCGGCGCGCCGACCGGTGTCCGCGCGCGATTCAGCGATAGCACGATCTCTCGCACGAGATTGGCATGCAGCGCGCTTGGCGGCCTGAGGGCCGCTTTTCGCTTCGCCATTTGAGGTCAGTCCCCCCGATAGCGCCACGTCGGATGACGCGTCCAGGACGAATAGCGCGCCGGGCGGAGCTGATCAACATTCAGGCGCAGACCGTTCGACGTCCGAATCATCGCTTTTCGACGTTCCAGTAGCGCGGCGCGCCAAACGCCCACCGACGACAAGAAATGAGAAGATTTAGCCAATTTTTTAGAACAGCTGGCATGGCTGTTTCCTTTCATCGGACTTTCGTCGCAACCCTTTCCGCTCGCACTCGCGCGGGGTTCATGAGACGGCCGATGGCCGCAGCGCGGAAGCGGTCGAACGGCTCTCGCCTCGCCAGAGTCCCTCACGTACGAGTTCATCCATCGTCGCGATCACCGCTTCGCGCAGAATTTCGACGAGGCGATCGATTTGAGCGGTCGTAATGATCAACGGCGGCGACAACACGATCAGATGCCCCATCGGCCGCGCCAAAAGCCCGCGCGCGCGCGCATTCTCGAAAATCCGTCGCCCCACCTCCCAATCGGACGGAGGCGCCTCGCGCATGGTGCGGTCGCGAACGCATTCAACGCAGGCCATCATTCCCATGCCGCGCACGTCCCCGACGAGCTCGAGATCGGCCAAGGAACGCAGGCGCTTCTGGAAATAGGCGCCGCTCTCGCGGGAGTGCGCGCACAAGCCTTCGCGCTCGATGATGTCGATGTTGGTCAGCGCCGCCGCGCAGGACACAGGATGCCCCGAATAGGTGAAACCAATCGACAGCAACTTGCCCTTCGCATGGACGCCAGAGATTCTGTCGATTAAAGCTTCTGAAATCAGTACGGCGCCAAGAGGAACGTAGCCCGAGGTCAATCCCTTGGCGCAAAGCAGGAGATCCGGCGTTACGCCAAAGACCGGCTCGGAGGCGAAGATGTGGCCGAGCCGCCCGAAGCCGGTCACCACCTCGTCGGAAATGTACAGCACGTCGTATTTGCGGCAGACCTCGAAGGTGCGGCGTTGATATCCAGGCGGCGGCACGATGACGCCGCCCGACGCCAACAGGGGTTCGGCAATGAAACAAGCGACATTCTCTGGGCCGAGCTCGACGATTTTCGCTTCCAAGTCGGCGACCTTGGCGTCGCAAAATTCCTCCACCGACATCCCGTCCGGCCGTCGATAGGGATTAGGCGAAGGCAGATGATGGACGCGATCGGTGAGCAATTCCATGAACGCCCGATCGCCCGGCTTGCCGGAGACGGAGGCCGATAAAAAGGTGCTGCCGTGGTAAGCGTTTTCCCGAGTGATGATGTGCTTCTTGGTCGGCTGGCCAATGAAGTTGAAATAGTATTGCGCGAAGCGCAGCGCCGCGTCGGCGGCGGTGGAGCCTCCCGTCGTGAAGAACACGCGTTTGAGGTCGCCGGGCGCGGATCGCGCGAGGCGCGCGCTGAGTTCGACCGCCGGCGGCGAGGCAAGCGGACCGAAAGGCGAATAGTAGCACATACGCGCCGCTTGATCGGCAATGGCCTGCGCCATCTCCCGCCGACCGTAGCCGATGTTCACGCACCACATGCCGCCAATGCCGTCCAAGAGACGATTGCCGTCGATATCGTGGATGTGCACGCCTTCCGCCTCGGCGATCACGATCGGCTCGCGCGTCCCGAGCGTCTCAAGATCAGTCCAGGGATGGAGGTGGTGGGCGCGATCCGCCCTCGAAAGGAATTCAGGATCGTAGAGACTATTTGCAATCATGACCTGCCCTTCTCAGTTTCCATCAGCGCGGCAAGGCCGCTCGGCGCGCCGATCAAAATGTCTTTTGATCGCCAGAAATAACGACAGACCATTGACCCGCGGGCGCGGAATCGCGCCTGACGCCATAAGACGAGCCTCCAATCCCGAGCTTTGTCTGCTACGCGGCGATGCTCGGCGCCCGCGCCAAGGACGGGAGTCGCGCCCGACGACAAACTTTTCCCTTGCATGCTTCATAGTTTCACGAAATACAATATTTCCGGAATTGAGGCTAGCCCACACTTGTCGGAGCCAGCGACCATGGTGACGCCATGCCCCTTGGTGGAAGTCTCGGGCTCGCCCCGCGAGCGCGGGCGTCAATATGGCGAGCAAGCGCGAGCGCGAACGCAGCTCAGCGTCTCCCACTATTCAGAGCAGTTGGCGATGAGCGGGTTGGCGCCAGGCGACGTCCGAACCTTCGTTGCTCGTTTCGAGCCGACGATCGCTCAGTTTGAACCGGCCTATATCGAAGAAATGCGGGGCGTCGCCGAAGGCGCGAGCGTCGAATACGACTCTGTCGTTTTGCTCAACGCGCGCACCGAAATTCTCAAACTCGCCCAGCGCCGGCAACGGGGCGAAGCCGAGCCGGACGGTTGCACCGGCCTTGTCGCGCTGCCGGTGGCGACCCGCGAAGGCCGATTGATCCATGCTCAGAATTGGGATTGGAAGGCCGAATGCGCCGAAACGGCGGTGGTCCTTAAGATTCGTCGGAGCGACGGGCCGGATATT
>DATGHD010000244.1:0-7657 GCA_035308145.1 Roseiarcus sp. | reverse complement strand
TCGTACTGACGAACAGCCACGTCATCCAGGGCGGGCGCACAGCCGATATCACGACGCTCGATGGCCGCGTGCTCTCCGCCCGCGTGCTCGGCGACGATGCGGACACCGACCTTGCTTTGCTGCGGATCGAAGAGGACGCCTCGTTCCCCTATGCGGCGCTTGGCGACTCGCAGAAGCTGAAGCGCGGCCAGATCGCCATCGCCATCGGCAATCCGCTTGGCTTCGACGCGAGTGTGACGACCGGCGTCGTCTCGGCGCTCGGCCGGTCTTTACGCGCCAAGAGCGGCCGGATGATCGAGGACGTGATCCAGACGGACGCCGCCTTGAACCCCGGCAATTCCGGCGGGCCGCTGGTTTCTTCGCGCGGCGAAGTCATTGGCGTCAACACAGCGATGATCATGGGCGCGCAAGGGCTCTGCTTCGCCGTCGCCTCCAACACCGCCAATTTCGTGCTCGGCGAGATTGCCCGCCACGGCCGGGTGCGGCGCGCCTATATCGGCATCGGCGCCGGCACCGTTCCGATCCCTCGGCGCATCGCGCTGAGGCTCGGCCTGGAGCAGGCGAATGGCGCGCGAATCCTCGGGATCGAGCAAGGCAGTCCCGCCGATCAGGCCGGCCTCCTGACCGGCGACATGATCGTCGCGCTGGACGGCAAAAGAATCGCCGGCGTCGAGGATTTGTTGCGCTTACTCGACGCCGACAAGATCAGCCGCACGATCTCGATCGACGTTTTGCGGCGCTCCGAGCCCTTGCGTTTCTGGATCGGCCCGACCGAACGCATTGGGCCGACGGGCGCCCCGCCTCGGCAACCGGCGAAATAAGGTCCTGAAAGGCAAGGCCGCTGCGAGCTTGTTGCGCCTGGGGATAAGCGGTCCACGAGCCGTCGGATAAGCTGTGGACAGGCTGTGGATGGCCGAACTTAAGCCTCTAGGTCGGCTTGTCCCTCGGCGCGACCAGCGGCCCCGGCAGCGCGGCTTCCGCCTCGGCGATCAGACGCTGTTCGTGATGGGCGATAAAGCGGCTCGACGCGATCACGCCGATGACCACGACGATCAGCGCGGCGACGCCGACCGGCCGCGCATAATGCTCGAAGGCTTGGCCGAGAAAATAGCCGCCGAGGCCGAAAAGGCTCGCCCAGACGATTGCGCCGAGCGCATTGAAAAGGAAAAAGCGCGGCCAGGACAGTCGATTGATTCCGGCCAGCAGAGCCGCGAAAGCGCGTAAGAGAGCGACCAGACGGCCGAAGAACACAATCTTTCCGCCGTGGCGCTGAAAAAGATACTGGCCGAGCTTCAGCCTTGGCTCGTCGAGATGAAGATAAGGGCCGTATTTGAGAATCAATGGAAAGCCGAATTCGCGTCCGAGCCAATAGCCGATGCTGCCGCCAACAATCGCCCCCGCGGCGGCGGAGGCGACGACCCCGACGATGTTCAGTTCGTTGGGGTCCGCTGCGACAATCGCCGCCGTGACCAGCGCCGTCTCGCCAGGAATGGGCACGCCTACGCTTTCAAGACAAACGACGACGAAAACGGCGAAATAACCGTAAGCGTGAACAAGGTCATGGAGATGATGGACGAGGGACATCGGCGAACCGCGAAGACGGGGCGGCTCTGCGCCCCATAGGGCCTTCGCTTAGCGCAGGATGAGAGCGACGGAAAGCCGTTGACGCCGCGCATGGCGCGGTCGACAAGCCTCGGCCGACGGCTGTTGCACGCGAGTCCCTGACATGACCCGCCTCTCTTACGCGCTCAGCGCATTCGCCGCCCTGATGGGGGCCTCTGGCGTCGCGCTCGCCGCGGCTGCGGCCCATAGAGGCGGCGGCGATCTCGCCCAAGCGAGCGCGCTGTTCTTGATCATGCACGCCGCTGCGCTGCTCGGTCTTTCCGCGCTCGCCGCCCAGGCGGCGCGCGCGGGATTCCGCCGCGCCTTGCTGATCTCCGGCTTCGGGCTTGGCCTCGCGGCCTGCCTCTTTTCCGCCGATCTCGCCGCGCGGGGCCTCGCCGGCGGCAGGCTTTTTCCCTTCGCCGCGCCGATCGGCGGAACGGGCATGATCGTGTTCTGGCTGGTCATTGCGGGGCTATCCATCTGCGCCGCGCTCCGACGCACATGAGCCAGCCGCATTTTTGACGCGCTCAACTCGCCGGCGGCCAGGTCGTCCAACCATGCCAGGCGGTGAAGGCGGCGGCGACGATGAAAAGCGCGCCGGCCGCGCGGCCGATCAGGATGATGGCGTTCGGATGCGATTGCAGGAAGTCCCTGCCGGCGCCGGCGGCCAGTGCGACCGAGCCATAAATTCCGAGCTGCGTCAGCACGGTCATCGCGCCGAGGATCAGGGCCTGCGCCAAGAGCGGGCCAAAGGCGGGACTGATGAATTGCGGGTACACGGCCAAGGTGAAGAGATAGGCTTTCGGATTGAGCATGCAGGTGATCGCGCCCTGGCGGAAAGCGACCCGGGGAGAACGCGATTTTGCCGCGCCGATCGGGCCGACGACAATCGAGCTTTGGACCAACGTGACGCCGATCCAGGCCATGTAGGCTGCTCCGGCAAGCAGCAAGATGAGAAAGAGCGACGGCGCGAGCTTCAACAAGACGCCGACGCCAAGCACGCCGAGAAATGTGTGATAGGCGCCGCCGGCCATGATCCCCGCGGTCGCGAAAAGGCCCATGCGCCGGCCGCCGGTCAAGGCATTGGCGAGGACGAACAGCATGTCCATGCCCGGCACGATGATGATGCCGAAAAGGAGGATGAAGAAAATCCAGAGGCTCGCCGCGTAGGTCATCATTTCGCTCGTTCGCGCTGCTCCGTTGCGAAGCAATTTTGGCCGCGGCGAGCCTCTTAGAGGACTGCAACTGACAGCGTTTGTCAGTTATGTTCCTATCGGAGAGGGCGGCCGAGATGCGCAAGGCTTCACGCCTATTCGAGATCATTCAGACTTTGCGGCTGGCCAAAAAGCCGGTCACGGCGGCCGAGATCGCCGAGAGCTTGGAGGTGGCGGCGCGGACCGTCTACCGCGACATCGTCGCTTTACAGGCGATGCGCGTGCCGATCGAAGGCGGCCGCGGCGTCGGCTATATTTTGCGCCCCGGCTTCGATCTGCCGCCGCTGATGTTCACGATCGAGGAGACGGAGGCGCTTGTCGTCGCGCTGGCGCTTTTGGAGCGGACCGGCGATGTCGCGCTGAAACGCGCCGCCAAGCTCGTCAATAAGAAGCTCGCCGCCGCGATTCCCTTGCCGCTGCGCAAGGCCCTCGCCGACAATGCGCTCTACGCCTGGGGGACAATCGCGCCGCCGCCTGAGGGCGTCGATCTCGGCCGCATTCGCCACGCCATTCGCGAAGAGCAGAAGCTCAAGATTGCCTACCGCGACGAAGGTGGCCGCGCGACGAGCCGCACCATCCGGCCGATCGCGCTCATCTACTATTCTGAGGCCGCCAATGTCGTCGCCTGGTGCGAGCTGCGCCAGGCGTTGCGCAACTTCCGCGCCGACCGCGTGCAGGACAGCGTCCTGGTGGATGAATTCTTTCGCGGCGAGGGCGAGAATTTGCGCCGGCAATGGATTGAGGGATGGAAGGAAGAGGAGAAGGGCGCGCGGTGACGTCGCTGCCTCGCCATTCTCCGCTGTCGTCATTTAAGTGCGAAGCGAAGCAATCCACGTAGAGCGACGCCCTATGAATGGATTGCTTCGTCGCTTCGCTCCTCGCAAAGACGGTGCGAGCGTACGGTCTCTTGCTAGAGACTAATCCCTCACAAATTCGAACTTATCGACATCCACCAGCCCCTTATCCGTGATCTTCAGATGCGGGATCACCGGCAGCGGCAGAAAGGCGACCTGCAGGAACGGCTCGGGCAGCGTGACGCCGAGGCTTTTCGCCGCCGCGCGCAAGGGGATCAGCGCTTTATGCACCTCCTCGAAACTCATCAGGCTCATCAGACCCGCCACGGGAAGCGCCAGTTCCGCGACGACCTTGCCGCCCTCGGCGACGCAAAAGCCGCCTTCGATGTCGATCAGCCGATTGACGGCGACCGCCATATCCGCCTCGCTCGCGCCGACGACGCAGATGTTGTGGCTGTCATGGCCGACGGACGAGGCGATGGCGCCCTTCTTCATGCCGAAGCCTTTGACAAAGGCGACCGCGATGTTGCGGTTGACGCCGTGGCGGGCGACCACCGCGACTTTCACCGCGTCCTGGCCAAGGTCGATTTGCCGCTCGCTCTTCTGATAGGGCAGCGTCACGGCGACGCGCTCAGTGATGATCTTGCCCGGCGTCACACCGATCGCCTGCGTCGAGGGGCCGGCGCCGTGCGCGACAAAATCCGTGGGCGCGACACGCTCAGCTTTGACGCTGCCGCGGCCGACGGCTTCGACTTTCGGCCGCGGCGCAAAGAGCGCCTCTTCGACCAACCGCCCGGCTGAGAAAACCTGCGCCACAGAACAAGATTCGAGGTCATCGACCACGGCCAGATCAGCCCGCCAGCCCGGCGCGACCAAGCCGCGATCCATCAGCCCGAAAATCCGCGCCGCGGAAATGCTTGCGGCGCGATAGGCGGCAAGCGCCGGCGCGCCGAGCTTGATCGCCGTGCGAATGAGGAAATCGAGATGGCCCTCTTCAGCGATGTCCAACGGATTGCGATCATCGGTGCAGAAGGCGATGTAGGGCGAATGGCGCTCGGTGATCAGCGCCGCCAAGGCATGCAGATCCTTCGACACCGAACCTTCGCGCACCAGAATGAACATGCCCTTGGAGAGCTTCTCCAGGGCTTCGGGCATGTTGGTCGTCTCATGATCGGTGCGAATCCCGGCGGCGAGATAGCCGTTGAGGTCGAGGCCGCGGAGCAGCGGCGAGTGGCCGTCGATGCGCCGGTCCTGGAACGCGGCGAGCTTGGCGAGGCAGGAAGGATCGCCGGCGAGCACGCCGGGAAAATTCATGAATTCGGCGAGGCCCAGCACTTTCGGGTGCTTGGCGAAGGGAAGAAGATCATCGACTTCCAGCCGGGCGCCGGAAGTTTCGAGATGGGTCGCCGGCACACAGCTCGAGAGCTGGACGCGAAGGTCGATGGCGGTCGCGAGCGAGGAATCGAGGAAATATTTGATCCCCGCCGCGCCGAGCACATTGGCGATCTCATGGGGATCGCAAATCGCCGTGGTCACGCCATGGGCGAGCACGCAGCGGTCGAATTCGGCGGGCGTGATCAGCGAGGATTCGACATGCAGATGCGTGTCGATGAAGCCCGGAACGACGATCTTGCCGGAAACGTCGAATTCGCGGGCGCCGCGATAGTCGCCGAGCGTGCCGACGATGCGATCGCCGCAAATGGCGACGTCGCTCTTTTTGAGCTCGCCTGAGGTCAGGTCGAAAATCCGGCCGCCCTTCAAGACGACGTCGGCTTCGGCTAGGCCGCGGCCTTGCGCGATGGCGCGCGAGAGGAAGGCAGGATCGTTCAACTTTTGCTCCGAGCCGACGGCGTCAAAGGCCGACGCGGAGCTTAGCGCGGAACACGCGACAGGTTGAACTCAACGAGCCGGCGCGTCTGCCCTTGGGCGACGCGCCGGCTTCTATGTCAGTTGAGCCGGGCGAGCCGCATCGCCTTGCGGCCATAGCCGGTGCAGCCCACACGGGCGAAAAGCCCGGTGTTGTAGGCCGAAACGCCTGAGCAGCCGCCGCCATGCGAGGCGAGCGCATGGGCGAGATAGCGCATCGAGGCCTCGAGGCCGGTCGCGCATTCATAGAGATTGCCGGTGACGCCCTCGGCGCGGGCCGTGGCCGGCAGGATTTGCCCTATTCCTCGGGCGCCGTTCGCGGAATGAGCGCGACAATTGTAGCCGCTCTCGATTTTGATGACCGCATGGGCGAGGGCGACCGGCACGCCGTGACGCTCCGCCGACGCGGTGACCATGCTGACGATATTCTCCGATGCGCCGGACGCGCCGATGCGCAGCGCCGGCGCTTCGTCGGCGGAAACGGCGCCTCTCGACGCGGCGGCCGCAGCTTCCTGAGCCTGCTGGGGAACGTTGAAATACATTGAGCCGCTGTTTCCGCCGCCGGCGAGCGCCTCTGAGGCGAGAGGGAGCGCCGAAGTCAGCGCGAGAGAAAAGCAAAGAAAATTGAGATGTTTCGACAAATTGTGGCGAGAGCGGAAAGTGTAGGCGTTGTCGTAAACCGTCATTACTCACCCTGTTCATGTTTATGCGAAGGCCTTGAAGATGTGGCCTTTCGCGACCCACGGAATTTTTCTTTTTTCATTTTTTGTGAACGCGCCGGTTGGCGCGAGCGGCCGCAAAAGCTATCCAAATGTGAGCATAATATGACGCTCATGCGGCCGATTACTTTGTTCCGCATTTGTGCAGATTCTTTCTCAAGCCTTCAGAGCGGGACGCCAGCCGCAGTCGCTTGCGAAAGGGCGTCGCCGTCTGCCATGACCGGAACTCGTTAGAGTCCCGTCAGCGCCTCCATGCCGCCGCCCGCCATCCTCTCGATCCAATCGCATGTGGTTCTCGGCCATGTCGGCAATTCGGCTACGGTCTTCGCCTTGCAGCGGCTCGGTCGCGAAGTCTGGCCGATCCACACGGTGCAATTCTCCAATCACACGGGTTATGGCGGCTGGCGCGGGCGCGTCTTTGACGCCCGCGACATCGAGGACTGCGTCGAAGGCCTTGGCGAGCGCGGCGCGCTTCAGAACTGCGCCGGCGTTCTCTCAGGCTACATGGGCTCTCCGGAGATCGGCGCGGCGATTCTTGCCGCCGTCGCAAAGGTCCGGGCGGCGCGGCCCGACGCCGTCTATTGCTGCGACCCGGTGCTCGGCGACGCCGGCCGCGGCCTTTATGTCCGCGAAGGCGTCGCCGAGTTCATCCGCCAGGTCGCGACGCCGGCGGCGACGATCCTGACGCCCAATCACTTCGAGCTGGCGTTGGTCGCCGGCCTGGAGGCGCGCAATCTCGCCGGGATGCGCCTGGCCCTGGCTGCGTTGCATCGTCGCGGCCCGCGCGTCATCCTTGTCACCTCGGCAGATCTCGACGAAACGCCGAGCGACGCGGTCGAGATGATCGCCTCCGACGGCGACAATCTCTGGCGGCTGCGCACGCCGAAGGCGCCGATCAAGGTCAATGGAGCGGGCGATGTGATCGCTGCGCTATTCCTTGCCCATTGGCTCAAAGAGCGCAGCGTCGCGGCCGCGCTCGCGCGCGCCGCTTCCGCCGTCTATGGTCTCGTCGCGGCCACCGCTCGATCGGGCGCCGCCGAGCTTGCGCTGATCGCCGCACAGGAAGAGATCGTCAATCCTTCGCGCCTCTTTACGCCGGAACGGATTTGAGGGCCCATGCGCCGAAAATTCTTTACGCTCGACGTCTTCACCGAGAACGCGCTCGCCGGCAATGCGCTCGCCGTGGTTCTCGACTCTGAGGAGCTGGACGATAATCGCATGCAGGCGATCGCCCGCGAGTTCAACCTCGCCGAGACTGTTTTCGTCTTCGAGCCGAAGAATCCGGTCAATACCGCGCGGCTGCGCATCTTCACGCCGGGCCGGGAGCTCGCTTTCGCCGGCCATCCAACCGTCGGCGCGGCGGTGTTGCTCGCCGAAACGCGGGCGCCCGAGCTTCTCGCCAAGCAGGATTTGCGCGTCGTCGTCGAAGAACATGTCGGGGAGATCGTCTGCGTCGCCC
>DATGHD010000243.1:0-5284 GCA_035308145.1 Roseiarcus sp. | reverse complement strand
CCAACCGCACATAGTCGTCGCCGTGCTCGCCGAAGCCGACGCCAGGCGCCACCGCCACATCGGCCTTCTCGATCAGCAGCTTGGAAAACTCCAGGCTGCCGAGATGGCGGAATTTTTCCGGCACCGGGGTCCAGGCGAACATCGAGGCTCTGGGCGGCACGATCGGCCAGCCGGCCTGCGTAAAACTCTCGACGATCACGTCGCGCCGGCGCTTATACGTCGCCCGCATTTCCTTGATGCAATCCTCGGGCCCGTTGAGCGCCGCCGCAGCCGCAACCTGGATCGGCGTATAGGCGCCGTAATCGAGGTACGATTTGACCCGGGCCAGCGCCGCGAGCAACCTTTCGTTGCCGACCGCAAAACCCATCCGCCAGCCGGCCATCGAGAAGGTCTTCGACATGGACGTGAATTCGACGGCGACGTCGAAGGCGCCAGGCGCCTGGAGCACGGACGGCGGCGGCTCGTCGTCGAAATAGACTTCGCCGTAAGCGAGATCCGAGAGTACGAAAATCTCGTGCTTCTTGGCGAAAAGCACGAGGTCCTTATAAAAATCGAGCGAGGCGACCATCGCGGTCGGGTTCGAGGGATAGCAGACGACGACGGCGATCGGCTTCGGGATCGAATGAACGAGCGCGCGCTCCATCGCGACGAAGAATTCCGGCGTCGGCTCGGACGGGATCGAGCGGATCACTCCGCCAGCCATCAGGAAGCCGAACGCGTGGATCGGGTACGACGGATTGGGGACCAGCACGACGTCGCCCGGCGCGGTGATCGCCTGCGCCATATTGGCGAAGCCCTCTTTCGAGCCGAGCGTCGCGACGACCTGGCGTTCGGGATCGAGCTTCACGCCGAAGCGGCGCGCATAGTAGCCGGCCTGCGCGCGGCGCAGGCCCGGAATGCCCTTGGAGGCCGAATAGCGGTCGGTGCGCGGCTTGCCCACCGTCTCGATCAGCTTGTCGAGCACATGCTTCGGCGCCGGCAGGTCCGGGTTGCCCATGCCGAGATCGACGATGTCGGCGCCGGCGGCCCGCGCCTTGGCCTTGAGCTTGTTGACCTGCTCAAAGACATAGGGCGGCAGGCGCCGCACGCGGTGGAAGTCGGTCATCCTCGGGCAATTCCTTTTGATCGCCGGCGAATTCAGCGCTTAGGATCGTTTTGTTAGCAGAGGCGGGGGCGAGCCGGCAAATTACTGAGTGGCGGTCGCGGCCGGCGGCGTCGCCTGTTTGGGGCTTTTCTTGGCGGCCGCCTTTTGCTTTTCGGAATCGGCATAGGCCTTTTGCGCCGGCGGGAAAGCGTCGCGGATCGCCCCATTTTGCGTGCTTGTCGCGTCCATCTCGCTCTGCATCGCCTTCAATTGATCCGGCGTCAGCACCTTGGTCTTGTGATCGAGATTTCGCGGATAGACGGGGATGTAATCCTCCGACTTCGGATCGGCCGGCCGCGTCGCGCGAACGAAGTCCTGCGGCTGCCCGACGTCGGTGGTGATATTGAATAGTTTGAGAACGCTCTTGAACGGGCTGTCGTTCTGTCCAGCCGGTTGCGCGTCCGGAGAGGGATCAGTCCCCCCGGCGCATGCGGGGCCTGAAGCAAGCGCGCCGGCGAGGAGCGCAAGCGCGAGGCTCGTCGCGATCGGCGCGCCGGCGCTTAAGCTTCCCTCACGCTTTCGCAGCATAAACATTGCTTCGCCTGTCGAGCGGCGCGTTTTAGAAGCGCAACGCCGTCGTTAGATAGCCTGATTTGTCGTTATCGTTCTATTATGTCGGAAACGGGACTAACGTCCTCGGGCGGGGTCTTAAGACTTTTAAGGAAGCGCCATGTCCATCGACCAGGCGGCGCGCATCGGCGCGCCAAGCCCCGCGCGCGGAGCGGCCGAGGCGCCAAAGGAGCGGGCGCCGGCCCGCGCGCGCGATGACGCGCCCGCTACCGTAGAGAGCGCCAAGAAGCCGCGAAAAAGCCGAGCCGCGAATAAGCCTAAGAGCGCGAAGGCGCCGCCTGCCGCGCCCGTTGCTGCGAAACCGGTCGCGCCGCCTTCCCCACCGATCGGGCAAAGCGCCGGAGCCGCGGCGCCCGCCGCGCCGCCGTCTGCGCCGAAGGGATCGCCCGCGCCTGCCGCTTCGCCGGGCCCCATCCCTCTCTTTGTCGATCCTGCCAAGACGCCGCTGCCCAACATCGAGGCGCTGACCCGCAACGCCGCTCGTTTCATCGAGGAGAGCGGCAAGCTGGCCGCGGCCTATCTGCAGCCGCGCGAGGGGTCTGAGGCGCGATCGCCTTTCGCCGACCAGATCGCCGACATTGTGGCGACGCTGGGAAAAGTCGCGGAACGCTATTTCAGCGATCCGCAGCGGGCGTTTCAGGCGCAATCGGCTTTGTCCAAGCAATTCGTCGCGCTTTGGGCGTCGACGCTTCACCGACTCCACGGCGAAACCGCGGCGCCTGTCGCCCCGCCCGATCCATCGGATAAGCGTTTCGCCGATCCGGAATGGCGCGACAATCCCTATTACGATTTCATCAAGCAGGCCTATGTGATGACCTCGCGCTGGGCTGGCGATCTTGTCGTCGCCGCCGAAGGGATCGATCAACACACGCGGGACAAGGCGCAATTCTACGTACGTCAATTGTCGGCGGCGCTGTCGCCCTCCAATTTCCTGCCGACCAACCCCGAGCTTATGCGCGCGACGCTCGCCGAGAGCGGCGAAAATCTGGTGCGCGGCCTTCAAATGATGACCGAGGACGTCGCGGCCGGTCGCGGGCAGCTACGCATCCGTCATACCGACGCCTCAAAATTCGAGCTCGGCAAGAACATGGCCGCGACGCCCGGCAAGGTGGTGTTCCGCAACGAATTGATCGAACTCATCCAATACGCGCCAAGCACGGACGAGGTCTTCAAACGGCCGTTGCTGATCGTGCCGCCCTGGATCAACAAGTTCTATGTCCTCGATCTCAATCCCGAGAAGTCGTTCATCCGTTGGGCCGTGGCGCAAGGCCTGACGGTCTTCGTCGTCTCCTGGGTCAATCCCGACGAGCGGCACGCGAGCAAAGATTTCGAATCCTATATGCGCGAGGGCATTCTTGCGGCGCTCGACGCGATCGAAAAGGCGACCGGCGAAACGGACGTCACAGCGATCGGCTATTGCGTCGGAGGAACGCTTCTCGCGGTGACCCTCGCCTATATGGCGGCGGTCGGCGACAAGCGAATTTCGAGCGCGACCTTCTTCGCAGCCCAGGTCGATTTCCGCGATCCTGGCGATCTCAAGGTCTTTGTGGACGAGCTGCAGCTCAAGTCGATCGGCGAGCAGATGGCCGCGAGGGGCTATCTTGAGGGCTCGAAAATGGCCAGCGCGTTCAATATGTTGCGGCCAAATGATCTGATTTGGTCTTACTTCGTGAACAATTACATGAAGGGCAAGGAGCCGGCGCCGTTCGACCTCCTCGTGTGGAATTCGGATTCGACACGAATGCCGGCCGCCAACCATATGTTTTACTTGCGTAACTGCTATCTGGAAAACAACTTGACCCGCGGCCTGATGGAGATCGCCGGCAAGCGGCTGGATCTAAGCCGGGTGACGATCCCGATTTATAATCTCGCGGCCCGCGAGGATCATATCGCGCCGGCCAAATCCGTCTTCCTGGGCTCGCAATTTTTCGGCGGACCTGTGCGCTATGTCCTCGCCGGCTCGGGTCATATCGCCGGCGTCGTCAATCCCGCGGATAGGCCGAAGTACCAATATTGGACCGGCGGCGCGCCCAAAGGCGATTTTGCCGATTGGCTCGCTCAGGCGAGCGAGACTCCGGGGAGCTGGTGGCGCGACTGGATTCGATGGATCGGCGAACAGGCGCCGGAGAAGGCGCCCGCGCGGACGCCTGGCGCAGGCAGGCTGAGGCCGCTTGGCGACGCGCCGGGCGAATATGTAAAGGCGAAGTCGTAGCGCCGCGCTTGAAAGACGCGGCGTGGGCCCCGGCGCATTCAAGCGGCTGCGGGGCCCTTTTTCGCTGTTGCGAAATGTCTGCGATGCGACAGATGATATGACGCTGCCGAAAACGCTTGGCCTTCGCGCCGCGGCCGCGTTATGGCGTTAGGTTTTCAGAGAACGCCGTTCCGCACTGGCGTATCATGCGGCGTTGGCGCGCGACCTCGCGGGTGGTTTGCGAGGTCAATCAAACTGGCCCGGCGGAGTCATGGTTACTCCGATTTTCTCAAGGACCCGAATTCGGGGTCGATCCTCTTGCCGCCTCAACGTCCACGCTGGCGGCGGCGCGTTAGAGTCCAACGAGACAGGCCCTGTGTCAAATCACTTTCACATTCCGCGGCGCACTGATTTCGTCGCGAAGAGCGACGCCCGGAACGCGGCCAAAAGCCTAGTCTGATTGCGCTTCGACAGGGGGCGAATCTGCCTGCGCTGCCGCGACGATCGCATCAAGCAAACCTGGAAATCGCGCCGCCAGATCGTCGACGCGCACCGAGATCATCCGATAGGGCCCGACGATTCTGGTGCGGGTGACGCCGGCCTCCCGCAGCCGCGCGTAGTGGTAGCTGAGGTTGGTCTTCGGCGCATAGTCGTTGAAGACTTGGCAGGCCGCCTCGCCTTGCTTGAGCAGGTAGAGAACGATGTCGCGGCGGATCGGCTCGCTCAAGGCTTCGAGAACGGCGGAAAGGTCGATCTGGTCGCGCTCAGGGTGATGGAGTTCTTTGGCCATGATCCGCTCATAGCCCAGCGGCGCAATATGTTCAAGATTTATTGAACTCATTGACAGAGGCCCTTCGATCCATTAGTTCAAGATATCTTGCACTGATGGATCGCCGATGCTTTTTCGCTTGCTTCCGCTCGTTATGAGCGCTTTCGCTATCGGAACCGAGACTTTTATGATCACCGGCGTGTTGCCGACGATCGCCGCCGACCTTGGCGTATCCTCGGCAGCCGCCGGCTCTTTGGTCACGATTTTCGCTCTCGCCTATGCTTTTGGCTCCCCGCTGCTGGCCGTCGTCACCGCCGGAATTGAACGAAAGCGCTTGTTGCTTCTGGCCATCGGCGCATTCGCCCTTGCAAATTTCCTCGCGGCGCTGGCGCCGAGCTTCCTGTGGCTCGCAGCGGCGCGCGTTCTTCTTGCCTTGACTGCCGGAACCTTTATGCCGGCCGCGACAGCCTTTGCGACGGCGGCGCACGAGCCAACTAGGCGCGGGCGCGCGGTTGCGCTCATCTATTCCGGCATGACGCTGGCGACCGTGGTCGGCGTGCCGGTCGGAACCTTCATCGCCGCCGCCGCAAGCTGGCGCATGACATTCGTC
>DATGHD010000242.1:0-5257 GCA_035308145.1 Roseiarcus sp. | reverse complement strand
CCTCAGGAGGAGGCTTATTGATTGCGTCGTGGATTTCTCGCGGCAGAATGCGCAAATCAGAAGCAGGAGGAAGGGATGGCGAAGGAACAACAGAGAGGAAACAAGGAAGCCAAGAAGCCGAAGGCCGATAAACCGAAGGGTCCAGGCTCTGCGTACAAGCAATCGCAAGCCAAGGGCGGCCAAGCCATAATTTCGCCGGCGAAGAAGGGCTCAGCGACGCGATAAGGACATGCCGCCACGCGGTCTCGCATGCGCGAGACCAACGCTCTCGTCGGATCGCGACGCGCATACGCCCGTTATGTCGTACACGCGCCCGACCAATTCTAACCCTCGACAGTTCGACGCGGCTTTCTAGCGACGCGATTCGGCTTCGGTAGTTTCTCGAGACGCTTGGCGACCTCCGCGTCGATCAGCGGCAAGATCAACTCGGCCTCGATCTTCCGCGGTCCATCGCGTCCGATCGTCAGGCGCGATGCGTTCTCCCTCAACGTGGCGAGAGATTCGTCGTCAAACGTCGGGATCCTATCGGCGATTTTCATAGGTTCGTCCTCTCATCGGCGCGCCTGAGGCCGCCGCCAGCCTCTTTGCTTGACGATCACTCTGATCGAAGCGCGCTCGTCTCTCAAATCTTAAGCCAATGCGTTCACTTCAAGCTGGCGAGCAGGGCGGCGCAGGCTTGGGGCACGCCGTCGTCGACCGTTTTGCTTCCGGGCATCACCGCCCAGCCGCCCTTTTCGACGAACGCCGCCTGCTCCCACGAGCTGACCTTCTTCAGTGCGGTCAGATTGGCGACAGCATCCGCGCTGTGTTGAAATTGCTCAACACAAATCGGAGCGATGGCGGCAGCCACCGCGTTGCGGGCATTACCGTCCGCCAAGTCCCTTGCCGAGCTCCCGAGCATCCAGCCGCCCCAGCCGAAGCCGACGACGAGCGTCGCGACAACTCCGACGCCTAAGCCCTGCAGGAGCCGCGTCATCGACTCTCCTCGATACCAAACAGATGCTTGCATGAGACTTCCTCCCAATTCGGGGAGGAAGATTCCTCCCCTCCAGGCAACAAGGCAAACCATGGGGAAGGGCATCGCCGCGTCCCCGTCCGCGTTTCGTCGGCGATCAATAGTCCATGCCGCCCATCCCCCCGCCGGGGGCCGCAGCCGGAGCGTTTTTCTTGGGCGTCTCGGCGACCATGGCCTCAGTCGTAATCATCAGGCCCGCGATCGAAGCGGCGTCCTGAAGGGCGACCCTGACGACCTTCGCCGGATCGACGATGCCCGCTTTGAGCATGTCGACATATTGCTCAGTTTGAGCGTCAAATCCAAAGGTCGGCGATTTGTCGGCCAAAACCTTGCCCACGACGATCGAGCCTTCGACGCCTGAATTCTCGGCGATCTGTCGGATCGGCGCTTCGAGCGCCTTGAGAACGATGTTGATGCCGGACTGGACGTCATCGTTCTCATCGCTGAGCTTGCCGATGGCCGCCTTGGCGCGCAAAAGCGCAACGCCGCCCCCCGGCACAATGCCCTCCTCGACTGCGGCTTTCGTCGCATGCATCGCATCGTCGACGCGATCCTTTTTCTCCTTCACCTCGACCTCGGTCGAACCGCCGACGCGGATCACCGCGACGCCGCCGGCGAGCTTGGCGAGTCGCTCCTGCAGTTTCTCGCGGTCATAGTCCGAGGTTGTCTCTTCGATTTGAGCCTTGAGCTGAGCGATGCGCGCCTGGATGTCTTGTTTTTTGCCGGCGCCGCCAATGAGCGTCGTGTTTTCCTTCTCGATGCGCACGCGCTTGACGCGACCGAGCATCTGAAGCGTCACGTTTTCGAGCTTGATGCCAAGGTCTTCGGCGATCATCGTGCCCGCGGTCAGGACCGCGATATCCTCCAGCATCGCCTTGCGGCGGTCGCCGAAGCCCGGCGCCTTCACGGCCGCGACCTTAAGGCCGCCGCGCAGCTTGTTGACGACAAGCGTCGCCAGCGCCTCTCCCTCGATGTCTTCGGCGACAATGAGCAGCGGCTTGCCAGACTGAACGATGGCCTCGAGGATGGGCAGCATCGGCTGGAGCGAGGAGAGCTTCTTCTCGTGAATGAGAATGTAAGCGTCATCGAGTTCGGCGATCATCTTCTCGGCGTTGGTGATGAAATAGGGCGATAGATAGCCGCGATCGAATTGCATGCCCTCGACGACGTCGAGCTCGGTCTCGGCCGTCTTGGCCTCCTCGATCGTGATCACGCCCTCATTGCCGACCTTCTTCATGGCGTCGGCGATCATCTTGCCGATCTCGTTGTCGCCATTGGCCGAGATCGTCGCGACCTGGGCGATCTCCTCGGAGGATTGCACCTTCTTCGACCGGCGCTCGATGTCCTTAACCACCGCCGTCACCGCGATATCGATGCCGCGCTTCAGATCCATCGGGTTCATGCCGGCGGCAACGAGCTTGAGGCCCTCCTTCATGATCGAGGCGGCAAGCACCGTCGCGGTCGTCGTGCCGTCGCCGGCGAGGTCACTGGTTTTCGAGGCGACCTCGCGCACCATCTGGGCGCCCATATTCTCGAACTTGTCTTCGAGCTCGATCTCCTTGGCGACGGTGACGCCGTCCTTGGTGATGCGCGGCGCGCCGTATGACTTATCGAGAACGACGTTGCGGCCCTTCGGGCCGAGCGTCACCTTAACGGCGTTATTGAGAATGTCGACGCCGCGCAGCATCTTGTCGCGGGCGTCGGAGGAAAATCTGACGTCTTTGGCCGACATGGCTTGAAATCCAATGGTTCGAGTGAAACGGGCTCGCCTTAGGCGGCCTTGGCCTTCTTGACCGCGACAGGGCCTTCGATCACGCCCATCACGTCGGACTCCTTCATGATCAGGAGGTCCTCGCCGTCGATTTTGACTTCGGAGCCCGACCATTTGCCGAACAAGACGCGTTCGCCTGGCTTGAGGTCGAGAGGCGTCAGCTTGCCGCTCTCGTCGCGGCCCCCAGGCCCGACTGCGATGACCTCGCCCTCTTGCGGCTTCTCCTTGACGGTGTCGGGAATGAGAATGCCGCCCTTAGTCCTGTCCTCGCCTTCGAGTCGGCGGATGACGACGCGGTCGTGCAGTGGTCGGAATTTCATGGGGCTCATTTCCGGTCGACGCAGCCGAGCCGTTGGAGACAAGGATTGCCTCACACGCCCACATCAATTCAGTCGACCTATATATGACATGGCGATTATTAGCACTCATTGCAAGAGAGTGCCAAGATAAATCGGCTTAACCGCCGCAATCGAACCCAGAGGGGACATTCAAACTAAGACGCTACGGATGAGCCGCCAAACAAAAGGCCGCCCGAAAGGCGGCCTCGCTTAACGTTGATTGATCGAGGCTCGCCTCACCGCGAATAGAACTCGATCACCAGATTCGGCTCCATATGCGTCGGATAGGGCACTTCGGAGGGTTTCGGGATCCGCGCGAGCTTGGCGGTCATCTTGGAATGATCGGCGTCGATGAAATCCGGCACGTCGCGCTCGGCCAGCGCGACCGATTCCAATACGCTCGCCAGTTGCTTCGAAGATTCCTTCACCTCGATCGCGTCGCCGACCTTCACGAGGTACGACGGAATGTTCACGCGCCGTCCGTTGACGCGGACATGGCCGTGATTGACGAATTGGCGGGACGCAAAGACGGTCGGGGCGAATTTCGCGCGATAGATGAAGGCGTCGAGCCGCCGCTCCAAAAGGCCGATCAGGTTGTCGCCGGAATCGCCCTTCATCCGGATCGCTTCCTGATAGTATTTATGGAACTGCCGCTCGGATATGTTGCCGTAATAGCCCTTGACCTTCTGCTTGGCCTTGAGCTGGGTGCCGAAGTCCGACGCCTTGCCCTTGCGGCGCTGGCCGTGCTGGCCGGGCCCATATTCCCGCTTGTTGACCGGGCTCTTCGGCCGACCCCAGATGTTCTCGCCCATCCGGCGGTCGATCTTGTATTTTGCTTCTGCGCGCTTCGTCATCGCGATTCCTCTTGAATCTTTAGGGTTTGAGGAACGCGCCCTCCTGCGCCGTCAGGGTTTCCCTTCGAGCTGACAGGCCGCCGGCCAGCGAGGCCAAGCAACCGCGGGTGCGTCAAACAATCGAGCGCGCCCAAGGGCGCGCTCGATGGGCGCTTCTTTATTGCGGCGTCACGGCGCTGTCAAATCCTGCGCGCCAGCCTGGTCCCTCCGGCGGCGTCAAAAACGGCGCGCTTTGCGCAAAAAATGGGCGCGATGGGACGACGAAGGCCCGTAAGGGGCTGACGACAAGCCGTTTTTTCCTTCGCGGTTCTGGCACGGCTTTTGCCCTTTTGCTTGTTAGACGGCAAGAGCAGCGCGGCTCTCCCGATCCCATCTCCCAAAATCTTACCCCGGAAAGGGCTATGGCATGTTTGCGAAAACACTGGACCATTTTGCGGGCGTCGCGGCTGAAAAGGCTGCATTTTCGCGCGAAGCGCCTGTCCCCTTCTTCATTTCCTCGATGATGGCCGGCGCTTATGTCGGCATCGGCATCATTCTTATTTTTACGCTCGGCCAGCAGATCGAGCCGGCTTTGCGCAGCATGGTCATGGGCGCTTGTTTCGGCATTGCGTTGACCCTTGTCGTCTTCGCCGGCTCCGATCTCTTCACCGGCCATACGATGTTCATGACGATCGGCGTCGCGCGCGGTTCGGCGGGACTTTCCGCCCTCGCCCGAAATTGGATTGTTTCCTGGATCGGCAATCTCGTCGGCTCGGCTTTGTTGGCGGCGATCTTCTGGCTCGGCGGCGGCGGACAGATCCTGAAAGACGGCGCGGATCTGATCTTCAATGCGTCCGCGGCCAAGATGAACGCGGCGCCGCTGGCGCTCGTCGCCCGCGGCGCCTTGTGCAACTGGCTCGTTTGCCTCGCGCTATGGACAAGCGCGCGGGCGACCAGCGACGCCGCCAAATGCATTCTGATCTGGTGGTGCCTCTTCGCCTTCATAGCCGCCGGATTCGAACATTCCGTCGCCAATATGACGGTCTTCTCGCTGGCGCTACTCGGCAATCATCCGCCGACCGTGAGCGTCCTCGGCGCCCTCTACAATCTCCTTTGGGTGACAATCGGCAATATCATCGGCGGCGCCGGATTCGTCGCGCTCGGCTATCTCGGCGCAAACAAGACGGCGCCTGCGAAGGCGCTCGCGCCCGTCGCGGCCGAATAACCTAGCTAGAGCGGGATGACATTCAGTTGAATCGCCTCATCGTCATTGCGAGGAGCGCAGCGACGAAGCAATCCA
>DATGHD010000241.1:0-4018 GCA_035308145.1 Roseiarcus sp. | reverse complement strand
GGCGTCAGATCGCGCGTTTCTTCGGACTTCGGCGGCGGCTCGCTTTTCGGAGGCTCTGGCGGCGTCGGCGCGTTGGCGACAGGCGGCTGGCCTTGGTTTTCGACCGGTTTGGCGGGCTTCGCGTCGCGCTCGCCCTTCATGATTTGGTTGTATTGATCTTGCGTCACCGTCTCGACCGGCACCGTCTCGGCGGAGTCGTCGAATTTCGGCGCGCCGGAAAATCCGATCAGGATCGCAACGAGCAGCGCCCCATGAAGCGCGCCCGAGACGACGACCCCGGATTTTGGCGACTGATCGCTCAACCAACGCCTCTTATCAGCGCTTGTCAGGCTCGGTGACCAAAGCGACTTTTTTGTAGCCGGCGGCGGTCACCGAGGCCATGATCTCGGCGACTTGGCCGTAGGGGATGTTCTTGGCGGCTCGGAGATAGATGCGCTCGTCCAGGCCGTCCTTGGCGACCGCTTGCAGCTTGGCGACGAGATCGTCTTTCTCGATCTGCGTATCCATCAAAAAGAGCTGCCCCTGGTCGTTGATGGCGATCGACACGGGCTTTTGGTCGATGTTGAGCGGCCCGGCCTTGGTCTGCGGCAAATCGACCGCAACGCCGGTCGCGAGCAACGGCGCGGCGACCATGAAGATGATCAACAGCACGAGCATCACATCGATGAAAGGCGTCATATTGATGTCGGCCATGGCGCCATAGCGGGGCACGCCGCGACGCCGTCGCCCGCCCTTGCGCCCCGCCGCTGTGATCGTCATGCCCATTCGCCGCTCCTCGAGATTCCTCTAATCGCGCCGTTAGGCGGCGCGGTCGTTCGACAGATGCTGGTCGATCTGCCGCGACAGGATGGAGGAGAATTCGTCGGCGAAGCTTTCCATCCGCGCCTGCGCCCTGGCGACGTCGCCCTGCAGCTTGTTATAGGCGATGAGCGCCGGGATGGCGGCGAAGAGGCCGATGGCCGTGGCGAGGAGCGCCTCGGCGATGCCGGGCGCGACCACGGCGAGCGAGGTGTTGCGCGAGGCGGCGATCGAACGAAACGACGTCATGATGCCCCAGACCGTGCCGAACAGGCCGACGAAAGGTCCCGCGGAGGCGACGGTCGCCAGGAACAAGAGATTGGACTCGAGCCGCTCGACCTCGCGGGCGATCGAGACATCGAGCACTTTCTCGATTCTGGCGTGCAAGCCCATGAAGGACGCCGACGCGCTCTGGAACGAGCGCTTCCACTCGCGCATCGCCGAGACAAACAGGCTGGCGATTCCGGTATTTTCACGCGACGACAGCTGGCCGTAGAGTTCCTCGAGCGACTGGCCCGACCAGAACGTCTGCTCGAAGCGATCCATTGAACGCTTCACTTGCGCAAAGAGCAGCGTCTTGTTGACGATGATCGCCCAACACCAGAATGAGGCGAGCAGCAACCCGACCATGACGATTTTGACCACGATATGAGCCGACCAGAACATATCGAGCAAGGTCGTCTCGGGGGCGGCCATCGCTTGCGCGGCGTCGGCGGGATTCATGGCGAAAAACCTCGCTGCCTGCGGCCCCATTTGGGCGCGGCGCGGCTAGGGAAAGATTGGGCGTCGGCGCGGTCTGACTTGCAAATGGGCCGAAACTTGGGCTGCGCCCGACGCTAACAAGCTGCGACTTTTCACCGTCAAGTTAAGCCCTTCATAGGGTTAACACCTGGTTAGCGCTAGGCTTTTCAGACGGTTTCGGCGATGTCGACGGCTTTCCGCGCCTTGATGAGCGCGAGCTGGGCGTTGACGTGGCGGCGCAACTCCTCAACCGCGAGATCGATGAAGCTCTTCGTACGCGGCGGCAGCATGCGCCGCGTCGGATAGAGGAGGCCGAGGGTCACCGACTGCGGCGGCGCCTCAGGCAACACTTCGACGAGGCGTCCGTCTGCGACGAGATGGGCGACTTCGAACAGCGGTTTCAAGACAATGCCCAGCCCGTCGAGGGCCCATTGGGTGAGGACGTCGCTGTCGTCCGCGTCGAATGGGCCTGAGATCGGCACGGTCAGCGCCTCATTGCGATATTCGAGCGTCCAGCGGAATTGTTGCGAGCCCGGAAAACGCAGCAAGAGGCAATCGTGGTCGACAAGGTCCTGTGGGGCCTTTGGCTGCCCGCGCGCTGAAAGATAGGCCGGAGCGGCGCAAAGAATGCGACGCGCCTCGGCGATCTTGCGCAAAGTGAAGCTCGAATCCTCCATGCGGGCGAGGCGAATGGCGACGTCGACGCCCTCTTGCACCAGATCGAGCAGATGGTCGGAAAGGCGCAAGCGAAGATCGGTTTGCGGCTGCAACTGGCGATAGCGGGCAAGCATCGGCGCGATGACCCGCCGGCCTAAGCCGAGCGGCGCGGTGACGCGCAGCGAGCCGCGAGGATTGGCGCCGCCGTCCTGGGCGACGCTGGCCTCGGCGCGTTCGACCGCTTCAACCACCTCCACGCAACGCTCGAAAAACACCCGCCCCGCCTCAGTGAGGCTCATGCTGCGCGTGGTGCGGGTCAACAGCCGACAATTGAGATGGTCTTCAAGCAATTGAATGCGGTAGCTGACCACCGACGGCGACAGCCGCAACATCCGCCCGGCGGCCGAGAAAGATCCCGTTTCAACCGCGCGCATGAAGATGCGCATATTTTCAAGCGAGATCATCGCGGCTCGCTGGCGGTCGCCTCGGCGAATGAGCGCTGACGACCATTTTCCTATTTTGTCGAAAGATATTCCCGAAATCGTGGGCGGGCAAGGCCGCTCCTAAGCGGCTATCGTATCGTTTCGCATGCCGCGCCGATAAAAGATGCGGAGGGGCGTTGCGGCGTCCGAAATGAACACGTCGGGCATCGCCGGAGGGGATCGATGGAAGCCTATCTTTTGGAATGGGGCTCGATGCTGCTGCGTTGGCTGCACGTGACCGCCGCCATCGCCTGGATCGGCTCGTCCTTCATGTTCATGCATCTCGACGCTTCGCTGCGCAAAGAAAAGAACATGCCTGCCGGCGTCTCCGGTATTTCCTGGCAGGTCCATGGCGGCGGCTTCTACGAGATGAGCAAATATGTGCTCGCCCCGGCGGTCATGCCGGATCATCTCGTCTGGCATAAATGGCAATCGTACTGGACCTGGATTTCCGGCTTCAGCCTTTTGTGCTGGGTCTATTATGGCCAGTCGCAGTTCTTTCTGATCGATCCGGCCGTCATGCCGCTTGCGCCTTGGCAGGCCGCGCTCGCCGGCATTGCCGCTCTCGCGCTGGGGTGGATCGTCTACGACCTCCTTTGCAAATCGCCGATCTCGAAAAGCGATGGCCTCCTTGGCCTCGTCGGCTTCGGCTATGTCGTTCTGACAAGTTACCTTTTCACCTTGATCTTTTCAGGCCGCGGCGCGCTCATTCACACCGGCGCGCTGATGGCGACGATCATGACCGCCAATGTCTTCTTCATCATCATGCCCAACCAGAGGAAGAGCGTCGCCGCCCTGATCGCCGGCAAGACGCCTGAGCCGAAATGGGTCAAGGAATCCAAGCAGCGTTCGACGCACAATAACTACATCACCTTGCCGGTGCTGTTCATGATGCTGTCGAACCATTATCCGCTGACCTATTCCAATCCGCATGTGATACCGGCGATCGTGACGCTCGTCGTCGTTTGCGGCGCGATGATCCGTTACTTCTACAACATGTGGCACGCCGACCACGCTAAGGCGCCCTGGTGGGCCTGGTTCGTCGCGGCCATCGCCATATGGAGCGCCTTTTGGGTGGCGATGGCGGCCTCGCCCGGCGTGCGCGCCAATCTCGGCCTCGGTGAACTGCCGCCGGCGAAAGCCGCGAGCGTCGAACTGCCGAAGGCCCCACAGCAAGTCGTCGACGTCATCTCGACGCGCTGCGTCATGTGCCACGCGCCGGAGCCAGTCTTCACCGGGATCGGCGAGGCGCCGAAGGGTGTCCTGCTCGACACGCCGGAGCATATCGCCGCCTTTGCGCCGGCGATCCGTACGCAAGCCGTGATGACCCATGCGATGCC
>DATGHD010000240.1:0-3349 GCA_035308145.1 Roseiarcus sp. | reverse complement strand
CACCGGCTTTGTCTTCGTCGTGGAGCTGATACTGCCCTTCCTCATCTTCTTTCCGCGCCGTCTGCGCTTTCTCGCCGCCTTCGGCATTCTCCTGTTTCAAGGCGGCATTCTCATCACCGGCAACTATAACTGGTTCAATCTCCAGGCGATGTTGCTGTGCCTGACGCTCGCCGACGACTTGGCGCTGCGAAGGATCTTGCCGGCGCGCCTCGCTCAGTTCGTCGCGGCGCAGACGCCAAGCCATGCGCCGCGAAGGCCGATTGCGATCGGCGTCGCCGCGCTGGCGGCGCTGACCGTCTTCTGCAGCTTCGTCGAAATGGCCGAGCGTTTCGGCATTCGCGCGCCCGCCGCGGCCGAGGCGGTCGATAATTTCATCGAGCCCATCCATATCGTCTCGAGCTACGGGCTCTTCGCGGTGATGACGACCGAGCGCGACGAGATCGTCATCGAGGGCTCGAACGACGGCGTCTCCTGGCGCGAATACGAATTCAAATACAAGCCCGGCGCCTTAACGCGGACGCCGCGTTGGAACATCCCGCATCAGCCGCGCCTCGATTGGCAGATGTGGTTCGCCGCGCTCGACGATCCGCGCCGTCTGCCATGGTTCTGGCGCTTCATGCAGCGCCTTTTGGAGAACGAGCCGACGGTGACGGCGCTCCTGAAGCACAATCCTTTCCCGGACAAGCCGCCGACGTACATTCGCGCAGAGTTCTATGATTACACTTACGCCAACGCGGAAGAAAAGGCGAAGCGCCAATGGTGGGACCGGCGGTTGCTGGGGTTGTACTTTCCGAAGGCGCGGCTGAATGCGCAGCAACAATAAGGCGCGACCCCTCTCCCGGAGGGAGAGGGAGCTACCCCACCTTCTCCGCCTCGCTCGATAGCGCAAGCCACAGCTCTTCGGCGGCGATGAGCGCCTTCTCCAATTCGCGGCGTTGGCGCGCGAGCTCGACCGCCTTTACCGCGTCGCTGGCGAAGGCGTCAGGCTTGGCGAGCGCTTCGTCGACGCGGGCGAGAAGATCGGCGAAGCGGCGCATCTTCTCTTCCGCGGCCTCGATCTCCTTGCGCAACGGCGCCAGATCGCGCCGCGCCTTGGCGGCTTCGCGCCGCTGCTCGGCCTGGCTGCGCCTAGCCTCGCGTTCGCGCTCGTCCCTCTCCGCCTCATCGCCGGAAGTCTTCGCCAACACGAAGCGGCGGTAATCGTCCATATCGCCGTCGAAAGGCCTGACCCCGCCGTCGGCGACCAGCCACAGCCGGTCGACGCAAGCCTCCAAGAGCCGACGATCATGCGAGATGAGCACGCAGGCGCCCTCGTAGTCGTTGATCGCCTCGATCAGCTCGGCCCGGCTGTCGATATCGAGATGGTTGGTCGGCTCGTCGAGGATGACGAGCTGCGGCCCGTCGAATGTCGCAAGGCCCATCAGAAGCCGCGCCTTCTCGCCGCCGGAAAGCTGGGCGACCGGCGTGTCGGCCTTGAGGCCGGAAAAGCCCATCTGCGCCGCTCGCGCGCGCTTTTTGCTTCCGGCGCCTCGGCCATCAGCGCCGCGACATGGCTATAGGGCGTGCCGGAAAGGTCCAGCTCGTCGACCTGGTGCTGGGCGAAATAGCCGACCTCCAATCGGTTGGCGCGCTTGACGACGCCGGCCATCGGCGGCAGCCGCCCGGCCAGCAATTTGGCGAAGGTCGATTTGCCATTGCCGTTCTGGCCGAGAAGGCCGATGCGGTCGTCATCGCTCAGCGAAAGATCGAGCCGCGAGAGAACCGCGCGGCCGTCATAGCCGACGCTCGCTTTCTCCATCGCGATGATCGGCGGCGACAAAGGCTTCTTCGGCGAAGCCAGGCGGAAAGGCAGGACCTCGTCATCGTTGATGACGGCGATCGGCGCCATCTTGGTGATCATCTTGATGCGCGCCTGCGCCTGCTTCGCCTTGCTCGCCTTGTAGCGGAAGCGATCGACGAAGCTTTGCAGGTGGGCGCGTCGCTCGTCCTGCTTCTTCGCCGCTTTCTCTTGCAGGACCTGCTTCTCGGCGCGCTGGCGCTCGAACTCCGAATAGCCGCCGCTCCATAGCGTCAGCCTGCCGCGGTCGAGGTGGAGGATGTGATTGGCGACGTCGTCGAGGAGATCGCGATCATGGCTGATGACGATGATCGTCGCGGGCGAGCGGCTCAGGTAATCGACGAGCCACAAGGCGCCTTCGAGATCGAGGTAATTGGTCGGCTCGTCGAGCAGCAAAAGATCGGGCGCCGAAAAGAGAACCGCCGCCAGCGCGACGCGCATCCGCCAGCCGCCGGAAAATTCCGAGAGGGGCCGGCGTTGCGCCTTTTCGTCAAAGCCGAGGCCGGCGAGGATGCGCGCCGCCCGCGCCGGCGCGGCATGGGCGTCAATGTCGGCGAGCCGCGTCTGAATCGCCGCGATGGCGTGCGGGTCCGCGGCCTCCTCCGCCTCGGCGAGGAGCGCGGCGCGTTCCTTGTCGGCGGCGAGGACAAAATCGACGAGGCTTTGTTCGCCCGCCGGCGCCTCCTGTTCGACGCGGCCGAGCCGCGCTCGCCGCGGCAACGCGATGACGCCGCTTTCGGGCGCGATCTCGCCTGCGATCAGGCGGAACAGCGTCGTCTTGCCGACGCCGTTGCGCCCGACGAGGCCAACCCTCGCGCCAGCCGGCAGCGCGACGCTGGCGTGGTCGATGAGCAGCCGCGGCCCAAGCCGATAGGTAAGGTCGCTGATTTGCAGCATGGCCGCGGCTTGTGGCGCGGGAGAGGCTCAGGCGCAAGCGGCGCGGCCGCCGGCGCCCGGCGCGCCTCACTTCTTCGAGACGAGAATCCCGCTGGCGAACAGCCAGCCGGCCGCTCCGGCGCCGATCAGCGGGGCGATGATGAAAAGCCACAATTGCGCGACCACGCCGGGATTTTTGGCCGCGCCAACCAAAGCCGGCCCGATCGAGCGGGCCGGATTGACCGACACGCCGTCGACATTGATGCCGACGATATGGATGGCGGCCAGCGTCAGGCCGATGGCGAGGCCGGCAAGTCACGAAATATGCGGCGGGGACGAGGCTTCGGTGACGCCGAGGATGCAGATGAGAAAGATGAACGTCGCCACCGCTTCGAAGACGAAGGCCGAGAGCGCGTTGTACTCGCCGAGGTAGCCGGGGCCCCAGCCGTCCTGGCCGAGGCCGCCGGTCCAGCCCGAGGCCTTGCCCGAGAGGATGAGATAGAGCGCGAGCGCGCCGACGATGGCGCCCAACACCTGCGCTATCACATAGGCGACAAGGTCGCTGGCGCTCATCCGCCCGGCGACGAAGACGCCGAAGCTGACGGCGGGATTGACGTGGCAGCCCGAGACCGGGCC
>DATGHD010000239.1:0-14701 GCA_035308145.1 Roseiarcus sp. | reverse complement strand
ATCTCGCCTATTTCTTCGCCATGCCCGAGATGGATCACGAATTTGCGCCGATCGTCTATGCCGCGCCGGTGCAGATGATCGCGTATCATACGGCGGTTTTCATGGGCAAAGACGCCGATCAACCGCGCAACCTCGCCAAATCGGTGACGGTGGAGTAGGGGCCTGGTCGGCGGCTGGCTGATTACCGGAGCGCCAGCCGGCCCTATCGACGTTTCGCGCTCCGTCGAGATGACTTTATCGACAAGTCTTTCGGGCGTTGCGGTTGCCTTGGCCGGTCGCTCCCGCTTAGAAAGCGCCCTCGAGGCGTTTGTCGAGGCTGTCGGTCAAGAGACGAATGACGCCTCAAATTAGCGGGGCAGCACGAATGACGCCGCTACTGTTTTTGGCCGCCATTGCGAGCACGGTTCCGAACCTCGACGTCGCGAAGCTCTGTCGGGGCGAAGCGTCGGTTCAGCAATCGGCCGACTATGACGGATGCGTGAAAGAGCAGCAGGCCGCGGAACAGGAGCTCCAGTCGAAATGGAGCCAATATCCCGCCAAGGCGCGCGACGGATGCGCTCGCGCGATCAGGGCGGCGCCCGGCGGCAGCTACGTCGAATTGGAGACGTGTATCGAGATTCAGACCGACACGGGCGCGCCTAAATAGGCGCGCCCCGCCGACCTTGGCCGCCGATCCCTTTCAGGAGCGGGCCTTCGGCCACGGGAAAAGGAACGAGTGAGGCGCCACGCGGTCATGCGCCGCCTTACCTAAAGGCGACGAGGCGATGGGATGTTCCTGCGCCGGCTCGCGCACAACGACCTTTCGGTAAAAGTGCCAGGTGGCGTGGCCGAGGATCGGCATCACGATCACGAGTCCGACGAAGAACGGCAGGGAGCCGACGATGAGCGCTGCGACGATGGTCAGGCCCCAGAGCGCCATCACCATCGGATTCTGAACGACTGCTCTGACTGAAGCGGCGACGGCGACCGCCGCGCCGGCGTCGCGGTCGAGCAATAGCGGAAAGGCGATGACGCTGATGCTGAAGGTCACGACCGCAAAGCAGAAGCCGATGAAGCAGCCGACGACGATCAACGTCCAGCCGCGCGTCGTCGAGAGCACGTCCGTCAGAAAGCCTTGGTAGGAGGTTGGCTGCGCGTCGCCATAGAGCCAAGCGAACAGAAGCTGCGCGATGCTGAGCCAGGCGACGAACAGAGCCATCAGGAAAAGGCCCAGCGCGAGAATCGAGGGGATCGAGGGCGAGCGCAAAACGTCGAACGCGTGGCTCCAGGACGTATCGAGCCCCAATTCGCGCCGCCGGCTCATCTCATAGAGGCCGACCGCCGCAAAGGGGCCGATCAAGGCGAAGCCTGAAGCCAGTGGAAACAGGAGATGGAGCAGATTCTGTTGCGACGTCACATAGGCGATGATCATGCCGCAGAGAGGATAGACGAGGCCCAGGAAGACAAGGTGCGACGGCATGGCGCGGAAATCTTCAATGCCGCCGATCAACGCGTCCTTGACGTCGTGAGGCTCAAGCTTCCGGATCACCGGAAGGACCGGAACCTGATTCCGCCCGACATAGACGTGGAAAGTCGACATGGCCATTCCTCCCTGCACAGACCGACGATTCGCGAAGTCACGACGCCGAGGTTCGGAAGAGCGCTTGTTGATTGAAATCCTGCCTCGACGCTCGCGAACTCCCTTTCCCTATCGTTGCGGGCCCTTGAGGGTAAACTTCGACCGCAATCGCTTCGCTTTGCCGCCTGGCGTCACATTCCGCGAGGCGCTAGCTGGACCAAAGTAGAAGCCTGGACGATGAATTTGTCGGTTTCGCGGCTGGCTTGCCGTCTCGGCGAGGCTTTCGGTCGTCTCCGGCCTCGTGTATTCTTAAATCCAACTTTTCGCAGGCGCTCGCGCGCGGCGCGGGTTAATTCTCATGACTCTGTCGTCGCATCAAATTCCGACGGAGGCCGGCTCGGCGCCGGCGCGCAGCCTTGGCGTCAAGCTGCGCACCTGGTTCTTCACCGGCCTTGTCGTCTTTGGTCCGGTCGCGGTGACCGCCTATATCGCCTGGTGGTTTATCGACACGATCGACAATTGGGTGAAGCCATGGATTCCGGCGCGCTATTGGCCGGATTCCTATCTGCCCTTTCACGTCCCGGGCTTCGGCGTCATCGTCGCCTTCATCGGCCTGACGCTGCTCGGCTTCCTGACCGCCAATATCGCCGGACGTACCCTGGTCAGGATCGGCGAGCGGGTCCTCGACCGCATGCCGGTCGTGCGCGGCATCTACAAGAGCGCGAAGCAGATTTTCGAGACCCTCTTCTCGCAGAGCGGCACTCAGTTTCGCAAGGTGGGGCTCGTCGAGTTTCCGAGCAAAGGCTCGTGGTCGATCGTGTTCATCTCCTCCGATCCCACGCCTATGGTCGCCGGCGTCCTGCCGGCGACAGGCCACACGTCCGTCTTTCTCCCCTGCACGCCCAATCCGACGACCGGCTTCTACTTCTTCCTACCGAGCGAAGAGGTCATCGAATTGCCAATGACGCCGGATGACGCCGCCAAGCTGATCATGTCGGCCGGACTGATCCAACCCGAGAGCCAGGCCGCCCTCGCGGCTATGGCTGCGGCCGCCAAAGAGGCGCGGGCTGCGCCGCGGCGCGCCTTGGCGAGCGGCGGCGGCGCGTGAATTTCGCGCGCCGAGGGGACGAGGCCTGACCTTGGCGCCGGCGAGCCAAGCGCCGAGCGTCAAGCTCGCCAACGGCGTCCCGATGCCGCGGATCGGACTCGGCGTCTATCTGGTCGCCAGCGGCCGGGCGACGCGAGAAGCCGTCGCCTCGGCTCTGCGCCTTGGCTACCGCCATGTCGACACCGCGCGGCTCTATGAGAACGAGGCCGATGTCGGCCGCGCCATGCGCGAAAGCGGGATCGCGCGAGAAGATTTGTTCGTCACGACCAAGCTTTGGAATTCCGATCACGGCTTTGACCGCGCGATCGCCGCCTTCGAGGAGAGCCGCGCGGCGTTGGGCCTCGACACGGTGGATCTGTTTCTCTTGCACTGGCCCGTGCGGCGCCTGCGGCTCGACTCCTGGCGGGCGCTGGAGCGGCTCTATGACGAGGGCCGCGTCAGAGCGATCGGGGTCAGCAACTTCATGATCCATCATCTTCAGGAGCTGATGGACCATTCGCGCATCGCGCCGATGGTCAATCAGATCGAGGCGCATCCCTTCCTGCAACAGCGAGAGGTTCGCGCTTGGTGCGCCGATCAAAAGATCGCTGTCGCCGCCTATTGCCCGCTCGCCAAGGGCGCGACTTTAGGCGATCCGACCGTCAAGGCGGTGGCCGCCGAGGCGGGCGTGACGCCTGCTCAGGCCGTCCTCGCCTGGGGTCTTCATCACGATCTGATTGTTTTGCCGAAATCGATTCATCCGGAACGGCAGGCGGAGAACCTTGCGGCGGCTGGCGTCAAGCTGAGCGCGGCGCAAATCGCCCGCCTCGACGGGCTGGAGCGCGGCATGGTCACCGACTGGGACCCGCGCGAAGCGCCGTGACGCTTGGCAGGCTGTGCGCGCTCCCCCTCTCTGGCAAGAGAGAGGGGACGCGTCCGCCGCGTTATTGGCGCTTGGGAGGTTAGGTCGGGTCTTCGCGATGAAGATCGTGGATCGCGACGCCGCTGGCGATCGATGAGCGCGTCAACCATTCAGGATGGCGCAGCGTGTCTTCGTACCCCGATTCCCAATGCTCGCGCATCGACGTGCCGGAGAAGTCGTAATCCTTCGCTGGCCTTCGTATTCCTTGTGCTGATAGATCAGGTGGACGATGTTGACGACGCAGGCGGTCTCGAAGCTCGTGATGCGGGCGTCCTCCTCCGGCTTTCGCTCCTCCTCGGGGATTCTTTTCAGAGCCTCGACCAGTCGCAGTTTCAGCATGTGAACGCGGGCGTACGTATTCGTATTCTGCCGGGTGCGGCTCGAATACATGATGTCCTTGTGGCGCGACATTTATGTCCGGCATGGAGCGCGGCAGGGCGCCGCGCGCGCTGAACAAGTCGACCTGGAAGACCAGCGACGACTGATCCTCCTCCTGGTCGAGCAAATATTGCAGAGGCGTGTTGGAGACGATGCCGCCGTCCCAATAATATTCGCCCGCGATCTTAACCGCTGGCAGCGCCGGCGGCAGCGCGCCCGAAGCGATGATATGGTCGGGCTCGATGCGCTGCTTGGCGCTGTCGAAATAGATGAAATTGCCGGTGCGCGTGACGGCGCCATTAGAACACAATTATGCGCCGGAACCGAAATTTTTGCTGGTTACTCAATAACTTCCCTATTGCACCATCGGCGACTCAGTGATTCTCTGACGAGTCGCTGTGGGGGCGCTACGACCATGGAAATTAAGGACTTTTCTTTCGCCAGGCCGCGAGTCGAGTGGCCGACCGTCGCGCTCGTGGTTTTGATCTACGGCCTGTGGTTCGCGGCCACCTATTTCCACGATCGGTTGCCGGTCTGGGCGCTGACGCCGATCGCGGCCTGGACGGTCGCCTGGCAGATGAGCCTGCAGCACGAGACCATCCATGGCCACCCTACGCCTAGGCGCTGGATCAACAGCTTCATTGGCGCTTGGCCGCTGGCGCTGTGGCTGCCCTTCGAGAATTACCGCCACACCCATCTCACCCATCACTGCGACGAGCGGCTGACCGACCCTCTCGACGACCCGGAATCGTTCTATTGGCGTCAGGAGGAATGGGAGGGGCTCGGCGCTTTAGGGCGAGGCGTGGTGCGGCTGCAATCATGCTTGCTCGGCCGGATGCTGATCGGCCCGGCCTGGGCCGCGGCCAAATTGTGGAAGGCCGAAATCGCAAGACTAGCGCGCGGCGATCGCCGCGCCATCAGCGAGGTCGCGTTGCACCTTGTCGAGGTCGCGATCGTTCTTGCCTGGGTTCTCGGCGTCTGCAAAATGCCTATCGCCAAATATGTGATCTGCTTCGCCTACGCCGGCACCTCTTTGGCGCTGGTGCGCTCCTTCGCCGAGCATCGCGCGGAAAGCATGGTCGAACGACGCACGGCGATCGTCGAGCGATCATGGATTCTCGGTCCGCTGTTCTTGTTCAACAATCTTCACCTTGCCCATCATGCCCGGCCGGCTATGCCCTGGTACGCGCTGCCGCGTTGGTACGCGCTTAATCGCGAAGCGCTGATCGAGCGCAACGGCGGCCTTCTCTATGTCACTTATTTCGACATTCTGCGGCGCTATCTGCTGCGGCCGCATGATCAGGCGCTCCATCCGCTCCGGTTCGACGCCGGCGCAAAGGTCGAGTCGAGCCCGGCGTCGCCATAGCGTCGCGTCGCCATCGGCGACAGCGCCTGATTTGCGCGCTATAGCCCGTGTCGTTCTCGTGGCTTTTTCTGGAATCGGAGATTGGCGTTGATGGACGCGCTCGTCGCTTCCCTGGGCATGTATGACTTTCCTTCTATTGCCTCGGCGAACGCCGAACTCTGGGCGGCGATCGGCGGCTATCTCCGCGCCGCCGGCATTGCCGCGCCGGAAATGCTCGACCACGGGAACTTGGATGACGCTTGGCGTAATGAGCGGCTCATCTTTGGCCAGACTTGCGGCTATCCCTTCGTCACCTCGCTTCGCAATCACGTCGCGCTGGTGGCGACGCCGACCTACGCCTTTGAAGGTTGCCAGGGATCAAACCACTGCAGCTTCGTCGTCACGAACGCCAAGAGCGGCCAACGCAGCCTCGCTGGTTTCGAGGGCGCCCGCGCCGCGATCAACGGGCGCGACAGCAATTCAGGCATGAATCTCTTTCGTGGCCTCATCGCGCCGATCGCACGCGGCCGGCCGATGTTCGGCGAAGTCATCGTCACTGGCTCGCACGCCGCGAGCATTGCCGCCATTGCGGCGGGCGAAGCCGATCTTGCGGCGATCGATTGCGTCGCTTTCGCGCTGCTCCGTCGCGAGCGCCCCGAGCTTTTCAATGATGTCGTGACGGTCGCCAGGACGCAGGTCTCGCCCGGCCTGCCGTTCGTGATCAACGCGGAACTCGGCAAGTCCCTTGCCGCGGCGGTGCGCGTCGCCCTGTTTGCCGCGCTGAACGACCCGAAACTCGCGGCGGCGCGCGCGGCGCTTGGACTGACGGGCGCCGCCATTCTCACCGAAGCGGACTATCGAAAGGTCGCGGAGATCGAACGGACGGCCGTAGCCCTCGGCTATCCCGAATTGGCGTAATGGAGATAAATTGATCCGCAACGAGAACGCTCCCCAAGCAAGTGGGTTTCCGTACGGATCGACGCCTTGCGAACCGCGCCGACAGGAGGGGACGATCATGAGATCAATCGTTTCGGCCGCGCTTGTCATGGCCGCATGTTTTTGCGCCTCGGACGCCTTGGCGCAGTCTCGCTGCAAAGTGATGGATCCTACGGGGACGCCGTTGAACCTGAGGGACGCGCCGTCAGGCAATATCATCGGAACAATCGCCAACGGCCAGCTTGTCTCCATTCGCAACGTCATTGTCGACGGGCGTGGCAAAGCCTGGGCCGACATCGAGGGCTATTCAGACGGGCTGGCGCTCGGATGGGCCTATCGCGAGTTTCTCGCCTGCTTCTAAGAAGCTGGCGCGAAATTCAAGAGTCTCTCGTCACCAGGATCGCGCGGAAGTCGTTGACGTTCGTCCGCGTCGGCCCGGTCATGACCAGATCGCCGAGCGCGGCAAAGGCGCCGTAGGCGTCATTATCGGCGAGCCGCGCTTTGAGGTCGACGCCGGCCGCCGCCGCTCTTCTCATCGTGTCAGGGCCTATGATCGCTCCGGCATTGTCCTCGCTGCCGTCGATGCCGTCGGTATCGGCGGCGAGCGCTGAAATTCCGGCGTGGCCGCCGAGCGCGATCGCCAGGCTGAGCAGGAATTCGGCGTTGCGTCCGCCCCGTCCCTTGCCGCGCACGGTCACGGTCGTTTCGCCGCCGGAGATGATCGCCGCTGGCGGCGCGACAGGCTGGCCGTAGCTCACCGATTGCAAGGCGATTCCCGCATGCACGATGCCGCATTCGCGCGCCTCGCCCTCGATGGCGTTGCCGAGGATCAGCGGCGCAAACCCAGCCTCGCGCGCAATCTTTGCCGCCGCTTCGAGGGAGCCTTGCGGCGTCGCAATCAAAATGTTTGTCACTTTGACGAGGCGCGGATCCCTTGGCTTGGGCGTTTCATTGGCGGGATCGGACAAGTGTCGCGTTACCGCCGGCGAGACGTCGATACCGTATTTCTCGATCACCGCTCTGGCCTCGGCGAGCGTTGTCGCATCGCCGACGGTCGGTCCCGATGCGATCACCGACAGATCATCGCCTGGCACGTCGGAGATGACGAGGCTGACGACGTGAGCCGGCGCAGCCGCCGCGGCGAGCCGGCCGCCCTTGATCGCGGAAAGATGCTTTCTGACGCAATTCATCTCGCCGATATGCGCGCCGCTCTTCAGAAGGGCACGATTGACGGCCTGCTTGTCGGCGAGCGTGATGTCGCCGCCCGGCAGAGCGAGAAGAGCCGAGCCGCCGCCGGAAATCAGGCTGAGAACAAGATCGTCGGCGGTCAGCCCTTTCACTAGGGCGAGCATCGCGCGCGCAGCGGCGGGGCCCGCCGCGTCAGGCACCGGGTGGCTCGCCTCGACGACCTTGATGCGTTTCGTCGGCGCGCCATGGCCGTAGCGGGTGACGACCAGGCCTTCGAGCGAGCCGTTCCAATGCGCTTCGACTGCGGCAGCCATGGCCGCGGCGGCCTTGCCTGCCCCGACGACGATGGTGCGGCCTTTGGGCGGGGCAGGCAGATGCGGCGGCACGCAACGGGAAGGCGCTGCGGCCTCGACCGCGGCATCGAACATGCGACGGAGCAAGGCGCGTTGATCCGACGTCATGACGTTCGCGGAACCATCCGCCAGCCCCTCACGCGCCTTTCTTGGCGACCTCGTGATTGGACATGATTTCCAGCGCGCGCACCATCGCCGAATGATCCCACGCTTTGCCGCCATGCGCTGCGCAGACGTTGAACAATTCCTGGGCGGAGGCTGTGTTCGGCAGGGAGACGCCGAGGCTCCTCGCGCCTTGCAACGCGAGGTTCAGGTCCTTTTGGTGCAATTCGATGCGGAAGCCCGGATCAAATGTGCGTTTGACCATTCGCTCGCCATGCACTTCGAGAATGCGCGAGGAGGCGAAACCGCCCATCAACGCCTGGCGGACGCGCGCCGGATCGGCGCCCGCTTTTGCGGCGAAGAGCAGCGCTTCGGCCACCGCCTCGATGTTCAAGGCGACGATGATCTGATTGGCGACCTTTGTCGTCTGCCCGTCGCCATTGCCGCCGACGAGTGTGATGTTCTTGCCGAGCTTCTCGAAGATCGGCTTCACTCGATTGAAGGCGGCCTCTGGACCGCCGACCATGATCGTCAAAGACGCGGCCTTGGCGCCAACCTCGCCGCCGGAGACCGGCGCGTCGAGATAGTCGGCCCCGAGCGCGTTCACCCTTTTGGCGAATTCCTTGGTGGCGAGCGGCGAGATCGAGCTCATGTCGACAACAATCTTGCCCTTGCGCAAGCCCTCGGCGACGCCGCTTTCGCCAAACAGCACATCCTCGACCTGCGGCGTATCCGGCACCATCGTGATGATGATCTCCGACTTTTGCGCCACCTCCTTGTTGGTCGCGCAAACGACGCCGCCGCTCTTGACGAGATCGTCGGGGACGACGTGGCCGGAGCGTAGGCGCAGCCGATGCCCGGCGTTGATGAGATTGGCGGCCATGGGCCGCCCCATCACGCCGAGGCCGATGAAGCCAATGTCGATCATATCTGAAGTCTCCTTTGCGGCTCGCCGCAAGTCACGCGGCTGCGCGCAGAGCTGAGAGCCAGCCCAACCCTTCCGCCGTGGTCGCGCGCGGCCGGTATTCGCAACCGACCCATCCGCGGTAGCCGATCTTGTCGAGGTGCGCGAAAAGAAACGGATAGTTGATTTCGCCAGTGCCGGGCTCGTTGCGGCCGGGATTGTCGGCGATTTGAATATGGGCGATGCGTTTTAGGTTCGCCTCGATCGTCCGGGCGAGGTCGCCCTCCATATTTTGCATATGATAGATGTCGTACTGAACGTAGAGGTTGTCCGAACCGACTTCGTCGATCAGTCGCAGCGCCTGCTCGGTCCGATTGAGATAGAAACCGGGCATGTCGCGCGTGTTGCAAGGCTCGATGAGGAGGCGGATTCCGGCCTTGCCGAGCTCGCTCGCGGCATAGGCGAGGTTCGCGACAAACGTCTTTTGAAGCGCCGCCGCCTCGGCGTCCTTGGGCGCGAGGCCGGCGAGGCAATTGATCTGCTTGCATCCAAGCGCGCCGGCATAGTCGATCGCCTTTCCGACGCCGCGTTTGAATTCATCGACGCGGTCGGGGAGGACCGCCATGCCGCGTTCGCCCTTGCCCCAGTCGCCGGCCGGCAAGTTGAAGAGCGCCTGCGTCAGCCCGTTGTCGCGGAGCCGCGCGGCGATCTCCTCCTTCGTCGTCTCGTAGGGCGACATATATTCAACGCCGAGGAAGCCGGCCTTGCGCGCCGCAGCAAAGCGGTCGAGAAACGGCAACTCGTTGAAGAGAAAGGTGAGATTGGCGTCGAATTTCGGCATCGTCTATCCTTTAGCGTTTGGCGGCGCGAGGCGCGCGTTCCCTCAGGCGCCGGCCTTTTCGGGCGTCCGCAAGTCCTGGCTCTTCTTGATCGACAGCGACGGATCGAGGCACAAAATCTCCTCGAATTCATTGATGTTGTCGACCTCAGCGCCCATCGCGATATTGGTCACGCGTTCGAGGATGAATTCGACGACCACGGGCACTTGGTGCTCCTCCATCAGCGCCTGGGCTTTGGCGAAAGCGTCCTTGAACTCATTCGGGCTCTTCACTCGGATCGCCTTGCAGCCGAGCCCTTCAGCGACTGCGACATGATCGACGCCATAGCCGGGAATCGCGTCGCCGTCCTGCGCGGCGTTGATGTTGTCGAAGGCGAGGCTGACCTCGAAATCCATCTGAAAGCCGCGTTGCGACTGGCGGATCAGGCCCAGGTACGAGTTGTTCACGACCATATGAAGGTACGGCAATTTATGCTGCGCGCCGACGGCGAGCTCCTCGATCATGAATTGAAAGTCGTAGTCGCCGGAAAGCGCCACGATCGTCTTCTTCGGGTCGGCCGCGCGGACGCCGAGCGCCGCGGGCAGCGTCCAGCCGAGCGGGCCAGCCTGGCCGCAGTTGATCCAGTTGCGCGGATTGTAGACTTTCAAGAATTGCGCGCCGGCGATCTGCGAGAGGCCGATCGTCGTCACATAACAGGTGTCGCGGCCAAAAGCCTCATTCATCTCCTCATAGACGCGCTGCGGCTTCAAGGGCACCTGGTCGAAGTGGCTCTTGCGCAGCATGTTCTTCTTGCGATGCAGGCATTTGGCGGCCCAGGCGCCGCGATCCTTGAGCTTGCCCGCCGCCTTCATCTCGCGCGCGACGTCGATGAAAAGCTTCAACGCCGCCTTGGCGTCGGAGACAATGCCGAAATCCGGACCGAAGACCCGGCCGATCTGCGTCGGCTCGATGTCGACATGGATGAATTTGCGGCCCCTCGTATAGGTCTCGACCGAGCCGGTGTGGCGGTTGGCCCAGCGATTGCCGATGCCGAAGACGAAATCGGATTCAAGGAAGGTTGCGTTGCCGTAGCGATGGCTGGTCTGCAGGCCAACCATGCCGGCCATCAGCGGGTGATCGTCGGGAATCGAGCCCCAGCCCATCAGCGTCGGGATGACCGGCACGCCGGTCAGCTCGGCAAAGTCGACGAGAAGATCGCACGCGTCGGCGTTGATGATTCCGCCGCCGGCGACGATCAGCGGTTGCTCCGATGCGTTGAGAAGGCTGAGCGCGCGCTCAGCTTGCTTGCGCGTCGCGGCCGGTTTGTAGACGGGCAGGGGCTGGTACGTTGAATCGTCGTACTCAATCTCGGCGGTCTGGACGTCGATTGGCAAATCGACGAGGACGGGACCCGGGCGTCCCGAACGCATGACGTGGAAGGCTTGGGCGAAAACCATCGGGACCAGCGCCGGTTCGCGCACGGTGACCGCCCATTTGGCGACCGGCTTGGCGATCGCCTCGATGTCGACGGCTTGAAAATCCTCCTTGGCGAGCTTGGCGCGAGGCGCCTGGCCGGTGATGCAAAGGATCGGAATCGAATCGGCGGCGGCCGCGTAGATGCCGGTGATCATGTCGGTGCCGGCCGGGCCTGACGTTCCGATGCAGACGCCGATGTTGCCAACCTTGGCGCGGCTATAACCGTCGGCCATATGCGAGGCGCCCTCAACATGGCGCGCCAATATATGACGGATCGATCCACGCGCCTTCAGAGCCGCGTAAAGCGGGTTGATCGCCGCGCCTGGCACGCCGAAGGCGCAGGTGATCCCTTCCTTTTCGAGCACGCGGACGGCGGCTTCGATCGCTTTCATCCTCGCCACGGCTTTCCTCCGATCCAAATCGAGCACGGGACCTAATAATTTCGGCTCATGGCATTGTCGCCAACGCGCCAGCGCATCTCAATCGCCGTGAATTTATTTTCCATCAGGCGAAAAATCGAGAAAACACGCTTATGTTTCAATATGTTACGCTGCGCCAATTTCAGGACGAGACGGTCGCTCGGCGGCCTTCGGCAAGCTTCCGCCGAGCGCGACGGTGAGCTCTTGGGCGACTTCGCTGACAAGTCTGCCAAGCTGCGGCAAGCGCTCGCTTGGCACACGACTCGCGAGGCCCGAGACCGAAATCGCCGCCATGGCCTCTGCCTGATCATTGTAGACCACCGCGGCGACGCATCTAAGGCCCGCGAGATATTCTTCATCGTCCAGCGCGTAGCCGTCGCGCCGCGCCTGTTCGAGCACATCGCGCAAATCGCCGGCCCGCGTCACAGATTTCGGCGTCAGACGCTTCATGCCGTGGCGGCGAATGATCGCCGCGACATCCTCATCCGAATAAGTGGCGAGAATCGCCTTGCCGAGTCCGGACGTCACCATGGGCGCGCGCCCGCCGACCCTCGTTATGGCGCGCATGATCTCGCGGCTTTCGACCTGGGTGAGAACGACGACTTCGCCGTCGTCGGCCACGCCAAGATTGGCGGTCTCATGAGTGAGGTCGCGCAGGCGTTTGAGGAAGGGCAGGGCGGGCGCAACGAAATTGCGGCGTCGCACGAAAGCTGAGCCGATCGCAAACGCCTGCCGGCCGACGTGCCAAGCCCCTTCGGTTTGGTCGAATTCGACGAAGCGACGGCGCTCGAGGGTGGTCAGCAGCCGGTGGACGGTCGAGGGCGAGAGGCCGGTTCGGATCGAAAGATCGCGAAGACGATAGCCTTCTTCGTCCTCGCCCAAAACGTCGAGCAGGGCCATTGCCCGGTCAACGGATTGGACCACGTCGCCGGTCTCGCCGTCCTCCGGCGCCGGCCGGCGTTCGCCCCTCGTCCGCCGAAGCCTGGCGCGAGTCCCCATGCGCGATATGTCCAATTACGGCCTTTGGGCGGCGCGAGCGCCGCCCGCCTCGCCGACAGGAATGATGTTAAGACATCTAAGGATTTTACGCCAAGTCTCGCTTGGCGCTTTGCCCCGCTCGACGACGGGCGGCGGCCGGTAGGAAAGCTCCCGCGTGGGGTTAGGCCGCGGCGTCCTGCCGGGCCTTGCGGTCGATCATCTTCCGCGCTTCCTGCTCCGGGACGGCCGCGCTGAACAAGAAGCCCTGCGCCTCGGAAATTGTGCCGAGACCTTGGATGAAGCGGAACTGCGCCTCGGTCTCGACCCCTTCGACGAGAACGCTCATGCCGAGCCTGCCGCTCATCAGCGCCACGCTCTCGACCAATATCGAGGCGCGCTCGTGCACGCCGAGCCCGATGGTGAACGAACGATCGATCTTGATGCGATCGAGCGGGAAAGTCAGCAGATAACTCAATGACGAATAGCCGGTGCCGAAGTCGTCGAGCGAAATCCTCACCCCGCGCTGGCGCAACGACTCGAGCTCGTTGCGCGTGGCCGCGCGATCCTCGAGCAGGATCGATTCGGTGATCTCGAGCTCGAGGCGCTCAGGGGCAAGATTGGCGGCGGTGAGCGCGTCGAGAACGGCTTGCTCGACCTTGCCGCCGCGGAACTGCGACGACGACAGATTGACGGAGACGCTGATGTCGTCAGGCCAGGAGGCGCAGGCAAGGCAGGCGCGCCTGAGGACGCTCGCGCCGAGCTCTTCCATCAAGCCAAGCTCTTCGACAATGGGGATGAATTCGCCGGGCGACATCCGACCGCGGACGGGGTGGTTCCAGCGCGACAAGGCCTCGAAGCTGACGATCTTGCGCGTCGCGACGCTGATGATCGGCTGGTAGTAGACCTCGATCGACTCGTTGGCGACCGCCGCCCGCAAATCCAGCTCGATTAGGCGACGAATCTGGATTTTCGCGTCCATCGATTTCTCGAAAGCGCGCCATTTGCCGCGACCGTCGCCCTTGGCCGCGTAGAGCGCCATGTCGGCGTTAGAGAGGATGACGTCAGGGGTCGCGCCGTCCTGCGGCGCGCTCGAGCTGCCGATGCTGACGCCGACAATGACTTCGTAGCCGTCGATGAAGACCGGCCGGCTGACCTCGCGAACAATCTCCTCGGCAAGAGCGGCAGTCTGCTGTTCGTCGTTGACGGGGCGCTGCAGGATCGCGAATTCGTCGCCGCCCCAACGGGCGACGAGATCGGAGGGACGCACAATCGCCTGCAAGCGCTCGGCGATCGCGGCCAGCAATTTGTCGCCGCGCGCGTGGCCGAGACTGTCGTTGACCTGCTTGAAGTCGTCGAGATCGAGGAAGAGGACGGTCACCTTGTCCTGCGCCTGCCGGCAAGCCTTTAGGGTGATCGCCAGTTGCTCCTCGAAGCAGCGGCGGTTGGGCAATTCCGTCACGGCGTCGAAGCGCGCCATACGATCGATAGCCCGCTCCGCGTTTCGACGTTCGGTCACGTCCTGGATGACGATGACGGCGCCCTCATCCTTCATGCGATGAATGGTCACCTCGATCGCGCGCCGGTCTTTGGTCTCGATCGGGACGATAAGGTCGGTCTGCTCGCCGCCGAAGAACAGCTCCTGCGACAGGCGGTCGACTTCCGAGCGCGAGACGAGGTCATTGCGCACCAACATCCGCAGAATCGCCCGCATGTCGGCGCCGACTTGTACGTCCGCGGCCGTCAATCCGAATATGCGCAGCACCTGCTCATTGGCGACGATCACGCGACCCTCTTGGTCGACCATGCAAAGACCATGCGACATGTTGTTGAGCGCGGTGTCGAGCTGCGTCGCCAACATGCCCGCTTCGCGCCGGGCGACAATTTCGCCGCGAAACGTATCGCGCAACTTCGTCGATGAGATTTTGATGAAACCAAATAACGGAATAAGAACCGTCGCAATCAATAGAGGATAAAGGCCACCGGCGATCCAGAACGCGGCGGACAAAGTGGCGAAGCTGGCAAGGAGCTGGGCGTTTGTGCCGTTTTTATTGATTGCAAGCGAGCGGGTCCAAATGCCGAACACGCACGAGGTTGTCGTCATCGTTGAAAGAAGACGGCTGAATCCGTCTTCCGTTTTCCAGAAGACAGCCATGGTCCACAGGCCGAGGAGCCCGATGAAGATCGTCGCGCCGACGACATAGTTAAATTCGCGATATTGAGCGACGGCGACGGTGGCG
>DATGHD010000238.1:0-6700 GCA_035308145.1 Roseiarcus sp. | reverse complement strand
CGTGCGTGCCGCCGATCCAGACGGCGAAGTCGCAATGCATGCGGTTCTTGGCGCGTGCGAGCTTATCCTCCAGCGCCGCCGCCGAGACAGTGAGCGGATCGGTGTTGGGCATTTCGAAGACCGCGGTCACGCCGCCGAGCGCAGCGGCCCGCGAGCCGGTCTCGAGGTCCTCCTTATGCGTCGCGCCTGGCTCGCGAAAATGCACTTGGCTGTCGATGACGCCGGGCAGGATATGCAGGCCGCGGCAGTCGACACGCTCGCCGGCCGCCGCGCCGCCAAGCGCGCCGATCGCCGCGATCCTCTCGCCGACGACGCCGATGTCGCGGGCGCCGATCCCGTCCTGATTGACGACAGTCCCGCCTTCGAGAATGAGGTCGTAAGAGGCGGGCATTGGCGAAGTCTCCTGACGTGAAGGGTGGGCGATTGGCGCCAAACGGCCCCAGACACAACGGCGACAGGCGCTTACGCCGGACGCCGACTTGCCTCTGTCCAGCTTCCCATTATTTGTGAGACGCGCGCCCGCCGGCTACGGTCCTTTGAACGCATGACCACCACTTCCACCCTTCTCGACGATCGCAGCGTCGTCAAAGTCGCCGGCGAAGACGCGACGACCTTCCTGCATGGGCTCGTCACCAATGACATCGAGACTCTCGCGATTCGCGAGGCCCGCTTCGCTGCGCTGCTGACGCCGCAGGGCAAAATCCTGTTCGATTTCTTCATCTATCACGCGCCGGACGAGGCAGGGCCGGTCTTTCTGATCGATTGTCCCGCGAGCGCAACGGCGGATCTCGCGAAACGGCTCGGCTTTTATCGCCTGCGCGCCAAAGTGACGATCGCCGACGCCAGCGCCGATTATCGGATCGCCGCTTTCTGGGACGACGCGCCGGAAGCCGCGGCGGGCGGTTTCGTCTATGCCGATCCGCGCGACCCGCGCCTTGGCTTTCGCGCGATCCTGCCGCGCGTCGCTGCCGATGGGCTCGGCCAGGCGGTCAGCGACTACGAAGCCCGCCGCATCGCCGCCGCCGCGCCGAAAGGCGGGGTCGATTTCGCCTATGGCGACGCCTTCCCGCACGACGTCAATATGGATCTGCTCCATGGCGTCGATTTCGAGAAGGGCTGCTTTGTCGGCCAGGAAGTCGTATCGCGAATGCGCCACCGCGGCGGCGCGCGTAAACGCATGGTCAAAGTGACGCTGGCCGCCGCCGCGCCAAAGGCCGGCGCAGCCATCATGGCGGGGGAAGTGGCGGTCGGCGCCCTCGGCTCATCTTCAGGCCATCAAGCGTTGGCGCTGGTTCGGCTCGACCGGTTGGCCGACGCCAAAGCCGATGGGCGCGACCTCACGGCCGACGGCGTGCGATTGATCGTCGACGACAACGAGCCCGCTTTTTTAGCGTAGCTAAAATCTCACGTCATTTTTAGTTGAAAAGAACAAGAGCCGCCCCTAAATGGGCGCCATGAGGCTCAGCGACTGGCTCATCCGCCATAACGTTAAGCGCGCCGATTTTGCGCGCCGCATCGGCGTCTCGCCGGGCGCCGTCACGCAAATCTGCAAGGACGAAGGCGCCTGGCTTTCGCGCGAGACCGCCGAGCTCATCGTCAAAGAGACGCGCGGCGCGGTCACGCCCAACGATTTCTTGGCCCTCGCAGCGGGCGCCGTTCAGGAAAACGACATGTCTCATTCGGTCATCCAAGCCGTCGAAGCTCTGGCGGCCGGCGAGATCATCGTCGTCACCGACGACGATGACCGCGAGAACGAGGGCGATCTCATTTGCGCAGCCTCGCTCTGCACGACCGAAAAGATGGCCTTCATCATCCGCTACGGCTGCGGCATCGTCTGCGCGCCGCTGACCGCGCAAGAGGCGCAGCGCCTGCACCTTTCGCCAATGGTGGCGATGAACGAAGCGCCGCTCGGCACCGCCTTTACTGTGTCTGTCGACGTCAAGCACGGTCTGACCACCGGCATCTCGGCCGAGCAGCGCGCCAACACTGCCCGGGCGCTCGCCAATCACAATATGGCGGCGAGCGATTTCGTCCGTCCCGGCCACGTCTTCCCCCTCATCGCCAAGGAGGGCGGGGTCCTCATGCGATCGGGCCACACCGAGGCGGCGGTCGATCTTTGCAAGCTTGCGGGCCTCGCCCCGGTGGCGGTGATCTGCGAACTCGCCAATGACGACGGCACCGTCATGGTCGGCCCGCAAATCGAGGCCTTCGCCTTAAAGCATGGGATCAAGCGGATTCCGGTCGCCGATCTCATCGCTTATCGCCAGGCGCGAGAAAAACTGGTCGAGCGCGTCGCCAGCTTCCCGGTCAAAAGCGAGATCGGCGAACTCGCCGGCTACGCCTATCGCACGTCTTTCGACTCCGTGCTGAATTTCGCCTTCGTGCATGGCCCGATCGGCGACGGCCGCGACATGCCGGCGCGGCTCCACCGCACCGACATCATCGGCGACATATTCGGCGGCGGCGTCATTCCGCGGACGCTTCATCGCTTCAAGCAGGAAGGCCGCGGCGTGCTCGTCTATCTGCGCGACGGCTCCGCCGGCGTGCCGACGAATCTCACTCCCGCCGATCCGACCACCTCGGAATCGTCGCGCGCGATACAATGGCGCGAGATCGGGCTCGGCGCGCAAATCCTGCGCGATCTCGGCGTCACCTCGATCAGGCTTCGCACCGAGAATCCGAGAAAATACGTCGGCCTCTCCGGCTTCGGCATCGAGATTGCGGCGGTCGAAGGGATTGATTCTTAAGTCTAGAGCGCGCGGCGTTTAAACGGGAATACGTCGCCGTCATTGCGAGGAGCGCAGCGACGAAGCAATCCATTCATAGGGCGTCGCTCTACGAGTGGATTGCTTCGCTTCGCTCGCAATGACTTAAGTGGTTCTATTTCAAAGCAGCCTGCTCTAGCCCGTCATGGTGAGGCGCGAAGGCGCGAGAGGGTTCAAGCGCCTTCCTTCAGAAGGGATTCGAGGTCGAGCCGTCTTGTGTACATCTGCAACCCGCCGTCGGCCGTCCGCGGCCATTTCTCGCGCGGCCGGTCCCAGTAAAGCTCGACGCCATTGTCATCCGGATCGCGCAAGTACAGCGCCTCGCTGACCCCGTGATCAGAAGCGCCGTCAAGCGGAATGGCGGCGGCGGCGAGGCGGCGCAGCGCATCGCCGAGGGCCGCGCGGGTCGGGTACAGGATGGCGAGATGATAGAGGCCGGTCGTCCCGCGCGCCGGCGGCGAGCCGCCGCGGCTCTCCCAGGTGTTGAGGCCGATGTGATGGTGGTAGCCGCCGGCCGAGATGAAGGCGGCCTCGCCGCCATAGCGCTGGATGAGCTGAAAGCCGAGCACGCCGCAATAAAAGCGAAGCGCGCGCTCGATATCGGCGACTTTGAGATGAACGTGGCCGATGCCAACCTTCGGATCGATCGGCTTACTGAAAATGGCGTCGCCCAGCGTCTTGGCGGCCGGTTCGAAAGTTGCAGACATGCGGTTCTCCGGAATCGACCGGATCGGAATCCGGCCAAAGCGCGAGCCCGCTCAGGCAAAGCTGCAAGGGCGAGGCTCTTAAGTCCTCCTCCCTTTGCACGACGCATTCTGACGAGCAAGCGCCAGTCGCGCGCTGCCTAAGGACCCAGCGAGATGCGCCGAAGGCGCGTGTCCGTTCCGACCCTGGTCAGCCTTTCGCGGCGGATCTGCGAGCGTCATGCCCGCGAGGCTCGCGTCTTGGCGCTCCGGTCGTAAAGGGCGAATGCGACGGCGGATCGCTGGCGGGGAAGGAATCCTCGATCGCGTCGTCTATTTTCCGCTGCTCTTTCCCCTCCCGATCTTTCGTTGGTTGGCGCCCCTGCCGCTTGTCCGAGTTGATCACGCGCTCCCTCCAAGAATTGAGGAAGGGCCGCGGTTGACCGCGTCCGAGCGCAAACAATCGCGACCTCAAGCAAAGCGAACGCAAGACTGCGGGCTCTGTTCCCGGACGACTTATCGCTTGGCTTTCCCGCCGCGCAGCTTGGGCGTCGCCGGCGCGCCGAACGTCGTCGGCGAGAAGGCGGGCGGGTCGCTCGCCGGGAAGGATTCGCGCTCCGCTTCGTCGATCGTCTCGTCGATCCTGCGCTGGCGCTTATTGGCCTTTGCCGTCGCAGCCGGGTCTTTCGGCTTTCGTTCCATGGCGCGCCCCGTCTCCCGGCAAATGCCGCCGCCTTAACTCTCTAAAAGCTCGGCGCGACGACCTGCCGGCCTCACGGTTTCTTGGCGTCGCCAGGCGCCGTTCCGGTCGCGGCCGGATCGGCCGGCTTGCCGGCGTCAGCGGGCTTGTCGGCGGCGGCCATGCGCTCGATCTTCGCGCTCTTGCGGAGCTCGCCGATCAATTCGCTTTGCGCCTTTTGCGCGACGTAACGCGCCGCCTGCTCTTTCACCTGATCGAAGGGCGGGAACGTCTTCATCCGCTTCTCTTCGACCTTGATGATATGCCAGCCGAATTGGCTTTTGACCGGGTCCGAGACTTGGCCGGGCTCGAGCTTGAACGCAGCTTCCGCGAATTCCGGCACCATCTTGTCCTTGGTGAACCAACCAAGGTCGCCGCCCTCGGACCCCGGGTCCTTGGAAAGCTCCGTCGCCACTTTGGCGAAATCCTCGCCGCCCTTGACGCGCGCCAGCGCGGCTTTCGCATCATCCTCCGTCGCTACGAGAATGTGACGCGCGTGAATCTCGGGCTCCGGCGGCTGGGCTTTGGCCGCTTCGTCATAGACCTTGTGCTCCGCCTCGTCAGTGTCCGCGGTCTTGGCGACATTGCCGAGCAGCGCCTCCATCAAAATCTTTTGGCGGGAATAGGCGGCTCGGCGAGCGAAATCGGCGCTGTCGTCGAGTTTGTCGGCGGCCGCTTTCTTGGCGACGAGCTTCATGTCGATCAGATAGTCCAGCACATATTTGTCGCGCGCCGGGCCCTCCATGCCCTGCGGCAGTCCCGAGCCAATGTCCTCCAAGGCGACGTTCAAGTCGTCTTGGGTGATCGGGTCTCCGTCAACGGTGGCGAGAACCTTGTCGTCCGCAAAGGCTGCGCTCGCCATGAGAGCCGCGCAAAAGCCGAGCGCCCCGATGAGCGGGCGCTTCCCGAGCCGAACGGGAGAAGAGATGATCATGAACGCTCCTTTGCGGACGCCTTTAAGGCCCGCGGCGAATGGGCTTGCGGCGGGCGGTATAGAGCGGAATGCGCAAGATGGAAATCGTGTTCCGCAACGCGCGCGCTGGGCGTTGAATTATTGTCGGCCGCAAGCAGGGCGGGATTGCGGCGGCATTTTCCGGGAATAGGCGGCTGCATTGCGGCTTGCCGCCGCGCCCCCATATTGCTATGGAGCCGCTGCGCTTTTAGCGAGGCGCTTAACCCTGCTCGCGACGCCGGCCGCGCCGGCCCGCCTTTTCGGCGGTGAAGGGGCGCTTTTTAAGCGACTTCTTCCTGGCGATCCCGCGAGCGCCCGCAACGCCAACCGCCGGCCGCCGCCCGTTTGGGCTATCTAGGAGACCTAATGGCTAATACATCCGCCCACGCGCCGACGCGCGAGGATTTCGCCGCGCTTCTCACCGAGACCTATGGCGACAACGAAGCCTTCGAGGGCTCGGTCATCAAGGGCAAGATCGTGGCGATCGAGAAGGACATGGCGGTCATCGACGTCGGCCTGAAAACGGAAGGCCGCGTCGCGCTGAAGGAATTCACCAATCACGGCCGCGATCCGGCGCCCGGCCTCGGCGACGAGGTCGAAGTCTATCTCGAACGCGTCGAGAACGCGCTCGGCGAAGCGGTCATCTCCCGCGACAAGGCGCGCCGGGAGGAAAGCTGGGTCAAGCTCGAACAGGCCTTCGAGAAGAACGAGAAGGTCGACGGCGTCATATTCAACCAGGTCAAGGGCGGCTTCACCGTCGATCTCAATGGCGCGGTCGCCTTCCTGCCGCGAAGCCAGGTCGACATTCGCCCCGTCCGCGACGTCGCGCCTTTGATGAACGTGCCGCAGCCGTTCCAGATTCTGAAAATGGACCGCCGACGCGGCAATATCGTCGTCTCGCGCCGCACCGTGCTCGAGGAAAGCCGCGCCGAGCAGCGCCACGAGATCGTCGCCAATCTCGTCGAGGGTCAGGTCATCGACGGCATGGTCAAGAACATCACCGACTACGGCGCCTTCGTCGATCTTGGCGGCATCGACGGCTTGTTGCACGTCACCGACATCGCCTGGCGGCGCGTCAACCATCCGACTGAAGTCTTAAACATCGGCCAGACGGTGAAGGTGAAGATCATCAAGATCAATCACGAGACGCACCGCATCTCGCTCGGCATGAAGCAATTGCTGGAGGATCCCTGGCACGCGATCGAGAGCAAGTACCATGTCGGCATGCGCCTCAAGGGCCGGGTGACCAACATCACCGACTACGGCGCCTTCGTCGAACTGGAGCCGGGCATCGAGGGGTTGATCCACGTCTCGGAAATGTCCTGGACGAAGAAGAACGTGCATCCGGGCAAGATCATCGCGACGAGCCAGGAAGTCGACGTCCAGGTGCTGGAGGTCGATTCGGCCAAGCGCCGCATCTCGCTTGGCCTCAAGCAAACTTTGCAGAATCCGTGGGAAGCCTTCGCCGAGAAGCATCCGGTCGGCTCCGACGTTGAGGGCGAGGTCAAGAACAAGACCGAGTTCGGCCTGTTTATCGGCCTCGACGGCGACGTCGACGGCA
>DATGHD010000237.1:0-6176 GCA_035308145.1 Roseiarcus sp. | reverse complement strand
GTCAAGGACGAGGCGGTCGAGTCGAGCGCCTTGGCGAAGTCGTCCCCGTTGCCGTTCGCGGCGCCCAGCGCGTTGAGCCTTTGCGCCGCCGCCTCGGCGCGCGCGGGATCGGCCGCATTGAGCACGTCGAGCACGATATCCGACGGAGGATTGATGGCCACCTAGCGTCTCCGCGCGAGCATCTTCGCGCCAAGATTGGCGCACGACGCTTACGCCGAGCTTGACGGCTTGACGTTCAATGACCTTTCGATCAGATCGCCGAGATCCTTGCGCTCCTGCTGCGCGCGATGCAGCGCGTCGGCGCCGTCGGCGAGACGCTCGGCCAGTTTGGCGCGCGCGCCTTGGTCGAGCACGCGCCGTGTCTGGGTCTCATACTCGGCTTTCGCGGCCGCGATCTGCTTGTCGATGGCGCGCAGTCGCCTTGTTGCCGCGGCGGCGAGCGCGCCTTGCGAGATGGCGTCGCGGTCAACCGCGTCGATCATCTCGCGCTGCGCGGTCTCGAGCGAGGCGCGGCGCTGGTCGATCGCCGCCAGCCGCCACACCGCCAGGTCATGAAGCTTCGACTGCAGCTCCGAGATCTTTCCGAGGGACTTTGCGCGTTGTTTCACTTTTCCTATCCCGAGATGAGCCAGGCGGCGAGACCTGTCATGAACTCGCCGAGCAGCGATTCGATGGTGATGTAGAGAAGCGCAAGGCCGCCCGCGATGACGAACGGCGCCGAAATGTAAAAGATCGCGATCTGCGGCGTGAGGCGATTGATGATGCTGATCGCGAGATTGACGATGATGGCGTAAATGATGAATGGCGAGCAGATGCGCAGCGCGATCCGGAAGGAGTCGACGAGAACGTCGCTGATGTGGCGCAGCGAGAAACCTGGATCGAAGGCGCCGGAAGCCGGAATCGCCGAGTAGGAGGCGACGAGCCCACGCAACACTTCCCAATGAAGGTCCGTCACGAAGATGAGGACCGTCGCGGCCAGGGTGATCAGGGACGCGAGCGGCGGCAGGGCTTCGTCCGGTTCGACCTCGACGCCGAACGGATTGGCCATGCCAAGGGTCGTCGCGCTCGCGACCGCCATCGTCTCCAAAGCGAGAATGAACAAGCGCGCCAAAAGGCCGATCGATCCGCCGACGAGCAGCTCCGTCCCGACATAGCGCAAGATGAGGATCGGATCGTTGCCCAGCGATTGCAGCGGCAAGCGGGCGAGCAACAAAGGCGCGAGCGTCAAAGTCGCGGCCACGGCGACGAATAGGCGAACCTGCACCGGGATCTGAAAGCTAGAAAAGCCGGGGGCCAGCATCAGGCAGCCGCCAATGCGGCAGAAGAGGATGAACACGCCCAAAGCGACGTTGGGGCCGAAGAGGCCGTTGGGGCCGGCGAGAAACGACGCCGCGTCATTCATCTTTAAGAGATCGTGCCGAGAGACTTGACCTCGAAGCCTCGCGCGATTTCGAGTTGCGACAAGACGGGCAAAGTGGCGAACATGCGCTCGATGATCATGCGGACATAAGGCCGCGTCTCGGCGGTCGCGACCAGCGCAAAATGGTGGCCCTGATCCATGCGCGCGCGGATCGCCGCCGAGGCTTCGGCGCCGAATTGCTCCATCAGCCTCGGATCAATGTCGAATTCGATCACCTCGCCCTTGGCGTCCCGTTTCAGGCTCTGATGGAAGACGAGGTCCCAACGATTGCCGAGACGCAGCACTTTCAGCGCGCCGTTATCAAGCAAGTCGCCGCAAATCTGTTGCGCCATGCGCATGCGCACGTGTTCGGCGATCTGCTCGGGGCGGCGCGCATGCGGCGCGATCTCGGCCACCGCCTCCAAGATCAGATGAAGGTTGCGGATCGAGACACGCTCGGCGAGCAGCAGCTTCAATACCGCTTGGAGGCCTGAATAGGAGATCTGCGAGGGACAAATATCGTCGATCAGTCTCTTGTATTCCGAATCGAGCCGGTCAAGCAGGGCGCGCATGTCCTTGTACGATAGAAGCTGCGCCAGGTTGTTGCGGATGACCTCGCTGAGGTGGGTGAGGAGGACCGAGATCGGATCGACCGTCTTGAAGCCCTCGCGCTTCACATGCGCGACGAAGGCTTCGGGTATCGCCAGGGCCTTGAGGCCGAACGCCGGCTCGCGCACTTCTTCGCCCGGCACGCTGGGCCGCTTGCCGTCTCCGACGATCACCAGATATTCGCTGAGGCGCAGCTCTTGGGTCGCAGCGACAGTGCCGTGAATGCGGATCTGATAGGTCTTGGGCGGCGCCTTGATGTCGTCGGTGAGTTTGATTTCGGGAACCACAAACCCATACTGACGCGCGAATTTGCGGCGCATCTTGGCGACCCGCGAGGCGATCTCCTCGTGCGAGGCCAGAAGCTTGGTCGTCAGCTCTTTGCTGAGGCAAAGCTCGACTTCCGGCGCCCTGAGTTGTTCCTTGATCGAGGCCTTGGCCTCGAGACGCGCCTTTTCATCGCTCGCCGCCTTGTCGGCGGCTGCGGCCGCTCGGTCCCGCGCAAGACGATTCGGAATGGCGACGCCGGCAAAGGCCATCAGGCCGCCGAGCAAGGCGAAAGGCAGGAAGGGCAAGCCCGGGATGACGCCGAGGATCAGCATCAGCAAGGCGGCGACGAAGAGCGCGTTCGGATAATTGCTCAATTGGCCGAGAACGGCCTTTTCCGCCGAACCGCGCGTTCCGCCCTTGGCGACCAGCATGCCCGCGGCGAGCGAGATGATCAGCGCCGGAATCTGCGAGACGAGGCCCTCGCCGACTGAGAGCTTGGTGAAGACGTCGGCGGCGCTCGACAGCGTAAGTCCGTGCCTCGTGACGCCGATGACGATGCCGCCGAAGATGTTGACGGCCAGGATGATCAGTCCGGCGATGGCGTCGCCCCGCACGAATTTGGAGGCGCCGTCCATCGACCCGAAGAACGAGCTTTCTTCTTCGAGCTCGCGCCGGCGCGTTTGGGCGATCTTGTCGTCGATGAGTCCGGCGTTGAGATCGGCGTCGATCGCCATCTGCTTGCCGGGGATCGCGTCAAGGGTGAATCTTGCGCCGACTTCGGCGATGCGGGTCGCGCCTTTGGTGATGACCAGGAAATTGATTGTCACCAGGATCAAGAACACGATGATGCCGATCACGAAATCGCCGCCCATCACAAGATTGGCGAAGCCGCCGATGATGTAGCCGGCGGCGGTCATGCCTTGCGCGCCATGCGCAAGGATGAGGCGCGTCGTCGATATGTTGAGGGCGAGGCGCAGGATCGTCGCGACAAGCAGCACGGTCGGAAACGCCGAGAACTCGAGCGGCTTCTGAATCCACAGCGCGACCATCAGGATCAAGACGGAGAGCGCGATCGAGAACGCCAGGCCGAGGTCGATGAAGACAGCCGGAACCGGCAGGAAGAAGATGCAGAGGATGAGGACGATGCCGATCGCGAAGCCGACATCCTTGCCGTTGCTGCGGCTGATCGGCGCGGGGGCCGCAACTACAGAAACCGCCATGCCGCCGTCCCCTTCTCCTTCTTAAGAGAGTGACGGTTGAAGCTTGCGCGAATCTCGCGAAGCGATCGACGAGGGCTTCGCCTTAGGGGCCGAAGCCCTTTTCAATGCGCCCGTAAACGCCTTCGGTGAAGGCGTAGAAATGGCTGCCGATAAACGGCGCCGTCAGACTGATGACGACAAAGATGACGATGATCTTCGGCACGAAGGTCAGCGTCATCTCCTGCACTTGGGTCAGGGCCTGCATCAAAGCCACGACAATGCCCACGGCCATGGCGGCGCCGATCGCCGGGCCGGCGCTGACGATAATGATCCAGATCGCCGATTGTGCGAGCTCGAGAGCGTCGGCCTCGTTCAATTGGCGGGGGTCCCCGTTCCGGCCGACCCGCCGATCGTCGCGCCGCCGCCGAGCGAGATTGTTTGGCCGTTGGTCAAGGTGGCGGTCGAGCCCGAGCTGGTGACGCTAACCGACGCGACAACCCCGGTGACTGAGCCATCGGTCGAGGTGATCGTCTGGCCGATCAGCTGCTCGGCCTGCGACAATGACGACGCCGTCAGCATCGCCGACAATGTCGTGTTGGTTTGCACCGATTGCCCGACCTGCGAGATCGTCGCGAGCTGCGTGACCATCTGGGTCGGGTCCATGGGCTGGGTCGGATCCTGATTCTGCAATTCGGAGATGAGCAGGCTCAGAAACGAATTGTAGCTCAGCGTCGAATTCGTTGCGCCGGTTGCGCTAGGAGAGTTCGTCGAGGCGGCGGCGTTCGCAGAGCTGACGGGGTTGACGGTCATCGGCTCACTCCTTTCAGGCGACGTTGCGGGTAGGGGCGTTCGCGTCGGGAAACATCACGGCATGCTCAAGCGGAAACAGAGCCCGTAACGCCTTCATGCCGTCGAAATAGCGCGAGCGGGCGACCATCTCGTCGACCGACTTGAGGCCGGCGAGGATTTCCGGCGCTTCGAAAGCTTTGAGCGCCGAATCGATCAGCTTGCGCGACAGCGCCATGGCGCCGGCCGTGGCGGAAGGATCCATCAGCATGATTTGGATGACGAAGTAGATCTGCCTCAAAGGCGTCGTCGCCTCGTTGGCCTGCATGACGTGCGCCTCGAGAAGAAACGTCACGTCATTGAGGAGCTCGATCGAGACCTTGCGGTCGACGCGAATGACAGCGCCGTTGATGTAAAGTTTCTCGTCGGCGCGAAGCGAAATGTTCATGTGCGCCTCAGGTCAAGCCGTCTCGAATGATTTCGTTGATTTCGATCATCGGCGTCAGATCGCCCGTCGCTCCGGTTCGCACGCGCTCGATTTCCTTGTTCATCCAAATGCCGATCGAAATGAGGCCCGCGCGCAATTGCTGCGGCAGCTCATTCTCCGGATGATTGAGGTCGTTCATGAAGATCGACCACAGTCGGCGCAGATAGAAAAGCGCGTCGATGACTTCTCGCGACCGCGGCCCTTTCTCTTGGGCCGTGCGCAGGAGCTGGATCGCGTGGTCCATCGCCTGACGCTCCCGCGCCCGCATCTCGCGAGGCGAGTCGTCGATGACTTCGGCGTAAGAGAACTGGTACATCGTGACTCCGAATTATGCGACTGGGAGAAATTTGGCGAGGCTGAGCTGGCTGATCTGCGCCGTCAGTTGATAGGCGGTCTCGAGTTGCGTTTGCAGGGTGGAGAGCTGGGTCGCCACCGAGTAGCTATTGACGTTGTCCAGGCTGTCGACCTGCTGTTGCAGCAGCGTCATTTGCGAGCTCATCGCGCTATTGGCGTCGGTTATTTGCGACTGTGCGGCGCCGACGACCGCCTCGGTGTTGGTCAGCGAGGTCAAGGCTGAGCTGATCAGCGAGGAGGCCGTTGACGCGACTGCCTGTTGCGCCGACGCGCTCAAAGGCGCAGCGCCGAATTCCGTGAGCATGGCGTAGGCCTGGGCAAGCTGTTGAAAGCCGTGCTGATTGGCGTTGGTCGACGTCTCCGCCGTTTGGCCAGGCGCGATTTCGGAGCTGGTGTTGACGCTCGAGGCGGAGGACCAATCGGTCGTCCAATTTGATCCGAAAATGCTGGTGAACGGCGCCGATGCGAGAAAGGTTTGCATCTGGGAAGCCGAAACAGTCGAGGCTGTCGCGCCGACGCTCGTCAAATAGGACGAGAAGGCGTTGGCGACAGCCGTCTTGGCGGCCGAAGTCGGCGACGAGAAATAGTCGGCGATCGGGGCTACCCCTGAGTTGACGCCGCCGAACACATATTGGCCATTGGACGTTGCGTTCATCGCCTGCGTGAACGATTGCAACGAGCTCGTCCCGAGATCTTGCAGCGTCGCGTCCGTCCCGCTCGCCGACGACCATTCGGTGAGATCCTGGAGCGCCGTCTGCGCGCCGCTGCGTATCGAATCGAGCGAGGATTGGGTCGCGCTCAGATTCATCGAGACAACGCCGTTGGCGCTGGTGAGCGTTTGGAGAAGGTTGTTCTGATTTTTCAACAACAATTCGTAGCCGGACTCTTCGCCCAATTGCAGGCCGAGGTCCGCATACTGGCCGGTCGTCGCCTCGGTCTGAAGCGTGGTCAGCTCCGCCTGCGCTTGCGTGACCGATAGGCTCAGCGAGTTCGCCAAATATTGGGTTGATACGGCGCCGAGGGTCATCGCGCGACAATCGTGCTGAGCAGAGAGCTGAACATGTCGTTGACCGTC
>DATGHD010000236.1:0-2922 GCA_035308145.1 Roseiarcus sp. | reverse complement strand
AAGGCGCTCGACTCGGCCGCCTCGTCCTTGACGCCGGACGTCGCCGGCGTCGCAAGCGCCGCCAATGCGCGGGCGCGGATGACCAAGAAGGACCTGTTCGCGAGCCAAAAGACGCACAATGCGGAAGTCGATTTCGAGGCGTCGATCCTCGGCAACTTCATGAACGAGATTCTGCCGAAGGACTCGTCGGACATCTATGGCCAAGGCGAGGCCGGCGACATCTGGCGGTCAATGCTCGGCGATCAGATTGCGCATCAGATCGCGCAATCGGGTCAGCTCGGCATCGCCAAGCGATTGTTCGCGACCCATCTTCTGCCGCATGACGCGTCGCGCGCGCATGCTTCGCTCGGCCCGGTGGGCGGCGCGGCGGACGCCGCTCAGGCCAGCGCTAATCTCCTGTCGGCGCCGAGCGGCGCCGAATACGCCAATGGCGCCGTGCTCTTCGCGAGTCGCAAAAGCTCATGACCGTTCATCCCTTACGTCGAGCGTCGACGGCCTCGACTGCGTCGGGCGCTTCGGGCGCCGTTGACATGATCTTGCCCGTCATCGCCCGTCTCCAGCAGACCATCGACGCAGAGAACGAGCAGATCGCCAGCCGCCAGCGCGTCGACTACGACGCCTTCAACAAACGCAAGAGCCAGGGGCTGCTCGAGCTCGCTCGGCTGCGCCCTGCGCTCGCCGGCGTCGAAAAAAGCGAGGCGCTCCGCGCCGCGCTCGGCGCGCTTCGCGGCAAGCTGGAGAGCAATCAGCGCATGCTGCGCGTGCAACTGAACGCGGCGCGCAAAGTCTCGGACATTATTGCGCGCGCCATCCGGGAGAGCCAGTCGGACGGCACCTACTCCGCCTTCGCCTGGCGTGACGCAGACGAATGATCAAGCTCGTTCTCATCGGCGTCTGGGCCTGTCTGATGACCGTGGCGTCGTCCTATGCGACGGCTTATTTGCAGTCGATGTTCGCCAAGACAGGCGTCGAGCAAACCGCCGCGGTCGAAAGCAAGAAAACGAAGGAAATCGACATTCCCAAGATCCGCGACGGCGTGCTCAAAGGCTATGTCGTCACGCAATTCGTCTATATCGTGAACAGCGCGGCGCTGAAAAAACTCTCGGTTCAACCGGACGCCTTCGTCGTCGACGAAGCGTTCCGCACCATATTCAACGATGATACGATCGACTTCGACAATTTGCAGAAATACGACCTGAAAAAATTTGCAAGTTCGGTGATCAAGAACGTCAATGCGAGGCTGAAGGGCGACATTGTCGCCGATCTCGCCATTCAGGAATTCACCTTCCTCTCCTCCGCCGAAGTCAAGCAGCACCTTTAGAACCGGCCCGCCGGCTTCGGCGCGTTTGAGGCTACTCGCAGAAAGAGCGCGCGTTCGGCGTCCATCGGCCAAAGCCGCTTGCGACCATATTGCCAATGACCGCGCAGACGTATTTCTTCTGGGCGGCGTCGTTGTTGGGGCCGGCGTTGTAGCGCGCGACGGCGAGAGTCCAGGTTCCCTCTTGCGCTTTCAGCTGCTTCAGAAAGGCGGCGGCGTAGCGCACGTTCTGAGCCGGGTCGAACATGTCGCCGAGCGAGCGGAAATCCGCGCCGTGCCAACGCTGGTTGATCTGCATGCAGCCGATGTCGATGAATTTGGCGCCTCGCGCCCGCTCCTCTTCGAATTTGGCGATCGCCTCGGCGAGGCTCGCGGACTGGACGGCCCGGCCGTCGACATTCATGTCAAAGGGATTGAGCCGGCCGCGACGGCCCGTCTCGGTCAAGCCGACTGCGTAGAGAACGTTCAGCGGGATGTCGTTGACGCGGGCGGCGCGCGCCATCTCCTTCTCGCAGACCTCGTCATCGGCCGCGCGCGCGACCGAAACGCTAGACGAAAATATCGCCGAGCCGATCGCCAATAGCCATGCCGTTCTCGGCCAGCGTCGTCTGGCGCGTCTGCCGCTCATCGCCGCCGCCTTGGCTCGAAGCGTATCGCGCTTGCTCCTGCGAATTGTTGGCGCCGCCGCCGCTCCCGCCGCTGCTTTGCCAGGCGGGGCCGGAATTTGTCGCATTGCTGCTCTCGCCTTGAATTTGGACAGCGTCCGACGCCTTGATCACAAGTGAAGCGACCGGTTGATCGACGGAAGTCAATCGATCCGAGATCGTCTGGCGCTCGCTCTCGATCAGTTTCTGCGTTGAAGGTTTCGCGGTCTCGATGACCACCGCCAGAGAACCGTTGGCGATCCGCATCTTCACGGTGACCGCGCCGAGGTTCGCAGGATTGAGCTCGACATCGAGCTCCTTGACCGGACCGGAGGTTGAAGCGCTCGTCGCGTCGGCGCTCGGCGCCTTCGCCCCGCTTTGCGCGACAAGGGCGCCGGCCTCAGCGGCGACAAAATCGGGAAGTTGCTCGAGCGTGAGCGATGTCGCGACGCCGGCGCTTGCTCCGGAGGCGAGTGGAGCGATGTCGGACGCCGCCGAGGTCGGCGAGAGGGCGATGTCGCGCTGTTCGCTCGCGGCGTTCCGAGCCGTCCCGCCTTGCTCGCCGCGACCCGCGCCGCCGCCAGCGCTCTGATGCTGGCCAGCAGCAGAAGACGCGCCGGCGGCGGCGCTCGCGGCGATCATCGTGGATTGAGAGCCGGCGTTCGCCTTTGCGGCGAGCGCGACGCTGTCGAGGCCGAGATAGGTTCTGCGCAGCACATGAACGTTGACAACCTCGGGCGCAGCGGTGGCGACCGCCGGCGCGGCGTTTACCGCCGCCGCGGTCGGCATGACGACGCCTTGAGTTGGGTCGGCCGACAGGTTTGCCGTGACGCCTCCTGTGTCGTTGGCGCTCGCGCCTTGATCAACAGAGACTGACGGCTCGGATGTTCGCATGGCCGGCGGCAGCGCGGTCGCCGTCAGACTTGATGCGGCGGCGCCCGGGGCGCCGTGAGCGGCAAC
>DATGHD010000235.1:0-4981 GCA_035308145.1 Roseiarcus sp. | reverse complement strand
CCGCCGCCGCCGTGAAAGCCGCCGCCGCCGCCGTGAAACCCGCCGCCGCCGTGAAAGAAGGCGGCCGCAGCGGGCGCGGCGCCGCCTCCCACGGTCGCCAACCCGACCGCGACGGCCGCCAAAAAGCTGATCATTTCTCTTCTCAAAGACGCGCGCATGGGCCTCTCCCAAAGCCCTAGCCCCGCGACGGAAACGAAGGACGACTGCGGCGGTTCCAATCGATCAAATGAAATCGAATTTAGTTTCGGGCGAATTGGCTTGACGAGCGCCCTGGGGAGCGTTCGACGATGCGGCCTTATCTCAAGCGCCCGCGGCGCTGATTTTTCGAGCGCTATTGGAGGTTCGACCTACGCGGCGCCGCTTAGTCGCCAGATTCCTGCACCAAATGCCCCTGCGCGACTTCTCGGTAGCGGCGGGGCGGCGGGGCGTAATTCGGCGGGCGCAACGAGCTCGGCGCTTCGTCGGTCGAGACGCCGCGCCTGAGCGATCGGCGCGCCGGATCAGGCGACGGCGCCGCCGCCATCAGCTTTCTCGTGTAAGGATGGCGGGGGCTTTCGATGATCGCCGCGCGAGGGCCGATCTCTACGATCTCGCCAAGATACATGACGGCGATGCGATGGCTGACGCGTTCGACCACGGCGATATCATGCGAGATGAACAGAAAAGCGAGGCCCAGTTCGGCTTGCAAGCGCATCAGCAAATTGACGACGCGCGCCTTCACGGAGACATCGAGCGCCGAGACCGCTTCGTCCGCGACGATCAGCTTCGGCGAGAGCGCCAGCGCCCTGGCGATGGCGATGCGCTGACGCTGGCCGCCGGAGAATTCATGCGGCAAGCGTTCCGCCATATCCGGCGTCAGGTCGACTTTGCGCAACAGATCGGCGACGCGTTCGCGCGCCTCGCGCGGTCGGGCAAGGCCATGCACGACAATTGGTTCGGCGATGGCCTCTCCCGCCGTCTTTCGCGGATTGAGGCTCGCAAACGGATCTTGAAAGATCATCTGCATGCGCTGGCGTATCTTGCGCAGGGACTCCGCATCGAGCGCGCGGACATCCTGTCCTTCAAAAAGAACGCGACCCTCGCTCGGCTCGACCAGCCGGAGGATCGAGCGTCCCGTCGTCGATTTGCCGCAACCCGATTCGCCGACGAGCGCTAGCGTCTCGCCGGCGCGAAGCGAGAAAGAGACGTTCTCGACCGCATGCACGCGCGCAGAGATTCTACCAAAAATCCCGGAGCGGACGGGAAAGCGCGTCACGAGATTGGCGACTTCGAGAAGGGCAGGCTGATCAGGCAGGGCGGCGGCGTGTTGTTCGCCGCTTCCTTTCGCCGATCCGCGAAACGCCGCTCCCGGCGCGCTCGCGACCTCCGGCTCGGGAAAAGGCTTCGGCGAAGGCTCGCCCTTCATTGAGCCGAGCCGCGGGACAGCGGCGATCAGCGCCTGCGTGTAAGAATGCCGCGGTTTGCTCAGCGTCTCGGCGGCCGCGCCCTCTTCGACCTTCTTTCCTCTCCACATCACCACGACGCGATCGGCGATTTCGGCGACGACGCCCATGTCGTGAGTGATGAACACGACCGACATGCCTTCTTCTTCTTGCAGCAGCTTGATCAGTTCGAGGATCTCCGCCTGAACCGTCACATCGAGCGCGGTGGTCGGCTCGTCGGCGATGAGCAGCCTTGGCTTGCAGGCGAGCGCCATGGCGATCATGACACGCTGGCGCATGCCGCCGGAAAAACGATGCGGATATTCGCGAAGGCGTTGACGCGCCGCCGGGACGCGGACGCGCTCGAGAATGCGCAACGTCTCGGCTTCGGCCGCCTTTCGGTCAATCGCGTGGTGATAGATCAATGCTTCTGCGATTTGAAAACCGATGGTGAGAACCGGATTGAGGCTGGTCATCGGCTCCTGGAAGATCATTGCAGCGGCGGCGCCGCGAAGGCTCCGCATTTCCTCTTCCGAGACCTTGAGCACTTCGCGCCCGTCGAGTCGGACGACTCCCTCCGCCTTGCTGTTCGCGGGCGGCAGGAGGCGCATGATGGCAAGCGCCGTGACGCTCTTTCCCGAGCCGGATTCACCGACCACCGCAACGGTTTCGCGCGTTCCGACGTCGAACGATAGGTCTTCGACGGCTGGACGCCAACGGCCGTCTGTGCGGAAGGAAACCGAAAGGTCGCGGATCGCGAGAATGGGCTCGCCCGCGATCACGTCTCGTTCCTTAGTTTCGGGTCGATCGCGTCGCGCAGACCATCGCCGAGGAGATTCACGGCGAAGACAACGACCAAAATCGCGACGCTCGGCGTAATTGCGAGCCAAGCCGAATCGAGAATATTTTCGAAGCCTTCGCGGATCATGCCGCCCCAGGTCGGCGTGGGCGGCTTCAGGCCAAGCCCGATGAAGGCGAGCGAGGCTTCGGTACGAATGGCGTTGGCTAGCCAGAGCGTTCCCATCACCAGGATTTCCGGAAAGATATTCGGCAAAATATGGCGGCAGAGAATTCGCGCGTCGGAAAAGCCGAGCGCGCGGCACGCTTCGATGAAATCGCGGCCTTTCAGGGCAATGGTCGGCGCCCGGGCGATGCGGGCGAAAGTCGGCAGCGAGGTTAGGGCGATCGCCGCGACGATGTTCGGCATGGACGGGCCGAGCATCGCCACGAGGATCAGGCCAAGGATGAGCGAGGGAAAAGCGAGCAACATATCCATCGCCTGCATCGTGACCGCGTCTAAACGACCGCCGCGCCAGCCGGCCAGCATGCCGATCGCCGCGCCCGCCGCCATGGCGATGGCGGTCGCGCTCAGGCTGATGACGAGCGAGACGCGAGCGCCATAGAGCAATCTCGACAGCGTATCGCGGCCGTAATAGTCGGTGCCGAGAAGATGATCGGCGTTGGGCGGCTTCAAGCGATCGAGAACGTCCTGTTCCAGCGGATCATGCGGCGCAAGGAGCGGCGCAAAGAGCGCCGCGACGACAACCAGCGCCACGATCGCCAGCCCGATCCACGAGGCTTTGTTGGCGTTGAAAGCGCGCAACAGCGCGGCGCGGCGGGCCGGCGCTTGCCGCGGCGCAGGAGCGGAAAAAGCGTCGATCATCCGAGCTTCACCCTGGGATCGACGAAGCCATAGGCGAGGTCGGAAAGTAGGTTCACGACAACCACGGCGAGCGTATAGATGACCATCATCCCTTGCAGCATCGTATAATCGCGCTGGCTCAAGGCGCCGACGATCAGCTTGCCGAGGCCGGGGCGGCTGAAGACGATTTCAGTCAGCACCGAATTGCCGATCAGCGTTGACATGTAGAGACCGGCCACGGTGATGATGGGAATGAGCGCATTGCGCAAAGCGTGCCGCCAGACGACGATCCGCTCCGGAGCGCCTTTAGCGCGCGCGGTGCGCACATAATCCTCCGACAAAACTTCGAGCATGGCCGAGCGGGTCACGCGGGTGATGTAGGCGGCGCTGTTGAGGCCGAGGCTGATGGCGGGCAGGGTGATCGATTGCGTCCAGGCTGCAAGACTGCCTCTACGCGCCGAGATCACCGGAAACCAGCGCAATTCGATTGCGAAAAGGAACAGAAGAATGATGGCCGAGACAAAGGCGGGAAAGGACAGGCCGGCGAGCGAGGCGATCCGCACAACATAGTCGGCGAAGCGGTTGCGTCGCACCGCCGCCCAAACGCCGAGCGGCACGCCGATCGCGATCCCGAGCGCGAGCGAAACCAAAGTCAGGTCGATGGTCCAAGGCAGAACGTTGAGGACTTCGGCGAGCACCGGCTGGCCGGTGATCATGGAGACGCCCCAGTCGCCGCGCAAGGCATTGCCGAGGAAGCTCGCATATTGTTCGAGGATCGGCTGATCGAGTCCGAGCCGGACATGCAGCGCCTCGATCGCCTCGCGCGAGGCTTGGTCGCCGAGGATGAGCTGCGCTGGATCGCCCGGCAGGACCCGTACGATCACGAAGACGAAGGTGAGCACCGCGAAGAGCGTCACGACAGCGAGGGCGACGCGGCGGATGAGGAAGGCGGTCATGACCGGTCAGTCCTCCTCGCCCCTGCCGAAGGGCGCGCTCAATTCAAGAAATGCGTCTTCTCCGTCACCGGCGGCGCAAGATTGAGCGAGCCTTTCAAATCATAGCCAAGATCGAGATTGTCCTTCCAAGCCCAGAGCTGGAGCTGCTCATAGACGGGAATGCCGCAAACGGCCTTGATGATTTTCTCCTGCGCCGTCTTCCACAGCTCCTTTTGTTTGGCAGGATCGGTTTCGACGCGAGCGGCGCGGATGTCATCGTCCGCTACATTGCAATGCGAGAAATTCGTCACCGCTTTCGGCGTGCCGACGATCGAAGCCGAATCATAGAATTGAGTAAGGTAGACGTCGGCGACCGGGAAGCGCGCCGCCTGATAATGAACCAGCGGAGACAGGTCCTTCCTGATCTGCGCATGATAGGTCGCATGCTCGACGAGTTGAATGTCGAGATTGACGCCGATCTTCTTCAACTGCGCCTGAATCGCTTCGATGAAGGTCTCCATGCCGCTGAGCGTCGTATGGATGGTCTTGACGGTGAGCCCGTCCGGATAGCCGGCTTCCTTGAGCAGCTCCTTCGCTTTGGCGGGATCGTAGGGAAAGAGCGCCGCGTGCTCGTCCGTACCGAGATAGCCGGAAGGCACCACCGAAACCGCTTCGCGCGAAGTGCCGGCGCCTTTGAAAGCGACGATCGCCTTGCGGTCGACTCCGTAGGCGATGGCCTCGCGCACGCGAATGTCGTCAAGCGGTTTCTCGGTGATGTTGAGGAACAGGGTCGAGAGCTCGCCCGGCTCCATGGCGAGGACTTTCACCCCCGGCGTCTGCTTGGTCCGGTCAACCCAAGACTGGTCCTGCTTGCCGTAGATCATGTCGAGCTCGCCCGCCTGGAAGGCGAGATCGCGGCTCGAATCGGAAGGGATATAGCGGTACATGATCTCGTCAAGCATCGGGGGCCCACGGAAATACTG
>DATGHD010000234.1:0-10154 GCA_035308145.1 Roseiarcus sp. | reverse complement strand
CCTATCTCTTCGGCGGCGTCGAAATTCGCTGGCGATGCGCGCCCTCCCTCATCGGCGCCGACAGCAAAGTCCCGGCCGAGGCGGAATTCCATTTTCCTGGCGGCCTCAAGGACTATCTGGCGGCCGACATCGAAGGCCAGGAATTGGTCACCGATCAGGTCTTTGTCGGCAAGATCGACAGGCCCGGCGGCCATGGCTCGCTCGAATGGGCGATTGCCTGGCTCGCCGCCGAAGACGGTTTCGTTCACTCCTACTGCAACACGATTCCGACCCCTGACGGCGGCACGCATGAGGCCGGTCTCCGCGCGGCGCTGCTGCGGGCGTTAAAGGATCACGCCGATCGCATCGGCCAGTCGAAACGCGCGGGCCTTCTCACCACCGATGACGTGATGGCGACCTGCGCCGCGCTGATTTCCGTTTTCATTCGCGAGCCGGAATTCCAAGGTCAGAACAAAGGGCGGCTGCAGACCGCGGAAGCGGCGCGGATCGTCGAAAACACCCTCCGCGACGCGTTCGACCATTGGCTCGCCGCCGCGCCTTCGCAGGCCTTACGGCTTCTTGACTGGTCGATCGAACGGGCCGAGGAGCGCCTGCGCCGGAAGGCGGAAAAGGACGTCGCGCGCAAGACCGCGGTCCGCAAGCTGCGCCTGCCGGGCAAGCTCGCAGATTGCACGAATACTTCAGCGCAAGGCTCTGAGATTTTTATAGTCGAGGGAGATTCTGCCGGCGGCTCCGCAAAACAGGCGCGCGATCGCGCTTCGCAAGCCGTGCTGCCGTTGCGCGGAAAAATCCTCAACGTCGCTTCGGCGACCCGCGACAAGCTCGCGCAGAACCAGCAGCTCGCGGATCTGATGCAGGCGCTCGGCTGCGGCGCAGGCTCGCATTATCAGGCTGACGACCTGCGCTACGACAAGGTCATCATCATGACCGACGCCGACGTCGACGGCGCTCATATCGCCTCCCTGCTGATCACCTTCTTCTATCGCCAGACGCCCAAGCTGATCGACGACGGCCATCTCTATCTCGCGGTCCCCCCGCTCTACCGACTGACGCAAGGGAGCAAGTCGTTCTACGCGCGGGACGACGCGCACAAGGAAGAATTATTGAAGACCGCCTTCTCCGGCCGCGGCGCGATCGACATCAGCCGATTCAAAGGGCTCGGCGAGATGCAGGCGAAGGACTTGCGAGAGACGACGATGGACCCTGCGCGGCGGTCGCTTTTGCGCATATCGATCGCCGAAGCCGAACGACAGGCGACTGAGGACGCTGTGGAACGCCTGATGGGCGCCAAGCCGGAAGCGCGTTTCGCCTTCATTCAGGAGCGCGCGCCGCGCGCTGGCGAACTCGTCGATATTTAATCTTAGCCGGCAAGGGTTCGTTTACCATGTTCGCCCTAGCATTGCGTCAGTTGGCGCAATTTGGCGGGGCCGGTGATGAGCGGGTCGTTTGGCGAGGATGAACGCGGTTCGGCAGTCGAGAAATTTGCCGTGGCCGCCGGCCTTGCCGCCTTGGCGGCCCTTTCGCTCGGATCCACCGTTGAGAGAATGGCGAGCAATGGCGGCCTGCCGACCATCGCGCTCCTCTCGCCCGATCAGTACGTCGCAACCAAGCCCAAGGCGAACGATCCCAATTCGATCGACTACACCGTCACCGGCTCGATCAACAGTCGCGGCGCGATCGACGGCTGCCCCGGGCGCCACGAGAATCCATAAGAGCCTGCTCCGGCGCTTCGCCGACGCAAAGCGCCAACCGGCCTGAAATGGCCGAGACGGTTTCCGGCGTTTCCGCAGGGGCCAACGCGCCGGGGTTTGACCGGCTCGGCTGGGTCGCGCTGATCATCGGAACGGCGATCATCGCCTGGTCAGGGATCATCGCCCGTTTTCTCGACGTCGGTCCCGTGGCCGGCGCCGCTTGGCGCATGGGCCTCGCGGTCCCGGCCCTCGCCTTGTGGGCTCGGCTTGCCTGGCGGCGAAGCCCGGCGCTCGGCGAGGCGGCGCCCTTCGCCGCGCCGCTGATCCTGGCGGGGCTCGCCTTTGCGGCCGATGTCGGCAGCTTCCACATCGCCCTGACCGGCACCAAGGTCGCCAATGCGACCTTCATCGGCAATGTCGCCCCCATCCTTGCGGTGGTCGGCGGCGCCGTGTTCTTTCGCGAACGCCCGCCGCCGCGCGTTTGGTTCGCTCTTGCGGTCGCCCTGTTCGGAAGCTGGGTGATGGCTGGGATGCTGGCGCCTGCGCGGCTCGGCTTTGGCGATCTATTCGCGCTCGGCGCGGCGACCGCTTATGCGAGCTATCTGTTGGTGGTCAAAAGCCTGCGCCGGAGCCTCGACGGGCCCACGGTCACTTTATGGTCCGCGGCGGTCTCCGCGATCGCCCTAGCCGTCGCCGCGTCGCTCCGCGGCGAGGTCCTCATCCCCCATAGCGTCGTCGGCTGGGCGACCGTCCTGCTGCTCGGCATTGTGTCGCATGCCCTCGGCCAGGGCCTCACGTCTGTCGCGATCGGCCGCCTGCCGGTTGGCCCGCTGGCGCTGGTGATCCTGGTCCAGCCGCCTTTCTCCGCGCTCATCGCCTATCTGGTTCTCGGCGAGAATATGTCGCCGCTGCAGATGGTCGGCGGCGTGATTATTCTCGCGGCCGTGGCCGCCGCGCGCCCACGTTAGTATGCTAACAAACGTATTTAAGCGATCGAACTCTAAAGAAAGCCGGCGCGAATCGCTCTGGCTCTCGCCATGAAAATGCGATAGTCTCGTTTGCGCGTCGGGCGGCCTCAATTTCGCTGACCGACTTCGGCGGGATTTGATGCGGTCACTTTGTCTTGATCTGTCCCCGGCTGCCGGCCGGCTTGAGGCGGCGGACAGGGTGGCGTGCGCGCCAGCGCAATTCAGCGCCTTTTCATCGATTGATGAAGGATCGAGCCTTTGAGCGTGGCGTTGCACGCCGATGCGCGATTGGCGCAGAAAGATTTCTCGAACGTCGGAGCAGTTTTGGCGAGCTGATTTGGCTCGCCCACGCCGCTGGCGGCTGTTCGAGAAACTTCGGTCTAAGAGACCGGCAAGAAAAAGAATCAATTCTGGTGGTTTGGCAGGTGGCGGTTGAGGCGGGAACAGGTGTCGGAGCGACAGGGGCGCCATGAGCAAGGGTAAAGATTTTCGAGGGCCGCGAAAGCGGGGTTTTGACGACGACGGGCCGATGCCTTACGAGGCGCGCCCGCGGCCGTCGCGCAACTTTGACAGTGGCGGCGGTTTCGGCGGCGGTCCGCCGGGTATGTCGCCGCCGCAGCAGCCGACCGGTCCGGCGGTCGATGCGATCGTCAAATGGTTCAAGGCTGATAAAGGCTATGGATTCGTCGAACTGGCGAACGGCCAGGGCGACGCCTTCCTCCACGTCAACGCCTTGCATGCCTCCGGGCATGACAGCGTGCCGCCGGGCGCCAAGCTAAAGGTGCAGGTCGGCGCCGGCGCCAAGGGCGCGCAGGTGACGCGCGTCTTGGAAGTGGACACCGCCGGGGCGGCCGAACGGGCGCCGCAGCGCTCCTCCAGCGACGCGCCGCGGCCGCGCCGCGTCGCGCCTGATCCTTCCACGGCGGTTCCTGTCGCCGGCAAGGTCAAATGGTTTGACGACGCCAAGGGCTTCGGCTTCGTGGCGAGCGACGACGGCGGCAAGGACGTCTTCGTACATATTTCGATCCTCGGGCCGGCCGGCATCACGCATCTCGCCGAGGGTCAGCCGGTGAACATGCGGGTCGTCGACACGCCGAAGGGCCGCGAGGCGATTTCCATCTCGCCGGCTTAAAGGCGAAGGACCAAAAGCGACGCCGCCTCCGCGCGGCGTCGGCGTCAGGGCGTGCGGCCTAACGCGGCCTCACGCCTTTTTCATTCAAAGCTCAAAAATCGGCGGACAATGCAGTCTTCTCGCGACATCGATCGTTTGCTCGCCATCATGGCGGCGCTCCGTACGCCGGGGTCAGGCTGCCCCTGGGATCTCGAGCAAAATTTCAAGACGATCGCGCCCTTCACGATCGAGGAAGCGTACGAAGTCGCCGACGCGATCGAACGCGAAGACTTCGCCGATCTCAAGGATGAACTCGGGGACCTGTTGCTGCAGGTGGTCTTTCACGCCCAGATGGCCAAGGAGGCGCTGCTCTTCGATTTCAACGACGTGGTCGAGGCGATCACGGCGAAGCTGATCCGCCGCCATCCGCACGTGTTCGGCGATACGCGGAACTTGTCTGCCGAAGCGGTGAAAACGCTATGGGCCAAGATCAAGGCCGAGGAAAAGCGGACCCGCGCAGCCGCCCGCGGCGCGACGCAAGAGCCGAAGGCAAGCGCGCTCGCCGGCGCGCCGCTCGCCCTGCCCGCGCTTTCCCGCGCGCTAAAGCTCCAGCAAATGGCCGGCAAGGTCGGCTTCGACTGGAACGACGCGCGCGCGGTTCTCGCCAAGCTCCGCGAGGAGACGGACGAGATCGACGAGGCGTTGCGCCTCGGCGATGAGAAAGCGGTTCGTGACGAGATCGGCGATCTTCTCTTCGTCGTCGCCAATCTCGCCCGCCATCTGAAAGTCGATCCCGAGGCCGCGCTGCGCGGCGCCAACGCCAAATTCGAGCGGCGCTTCGCGCATATCGAAGCGCGGCTCGCTGAAGAAGGGCGCGGGCCGAGCCAGGCTACGCTCGAGGAGATGGACGCGCTTTGGGACGAGGCGAAGCATCGCGAGCGGGACGACAAGTTTGGCGCGACCGTAAACCCGCCGGAAAGACGCATCGCCCATAAATAGGCGTTCGACGGTCGGGTCGGCCGCGCTTTGCGAGAATGGTCCCATGTGGAGGCGGTGCGCCCATTGGGCGCTTCTGGTTGCATTTTCTTTGCTGGCGTCCGCCGCAACCGCCGAGTCGCTGACGGCTGGCGATCCCTGCGCCGCCAACAACGAGGCGGCAGCGCCCTCGCCCAGCGCGCGATCGCGCATTCGGATCGAACGAGACACGGCGATCTATGTCGCCAAACACGCGCAGCGAGCTTGTCGCCCGGTCGACGGTCTCGCCAATGAATATTCCGCCCGGAACGATCCACGGAGGGCGGCCGAATTTCGCTCGGTTATCGGCAAGCTGCGCGACGAGGTCCTTGAGCCGATCTACCGCGAATATCCGGATTTGCGCGGCCAGGATTTGACGTCCTCTCAGAGCCAAGAAGATCAAAGGATCGCTGCGCGCCAAAACACCAAAGCCTCTGCTCAAGAGTTTGCGGCGCGCGAACGAACAATGGGTCCGGCCACGGCGCTTTATCTGCGGTGGACGCTTGCTGTCGCCGTGCATGGAAGTTTTTCCAAAGCAATTGGACCAAAGGCTTGCGATTGGCCTCAGAATGAGAAATGCGTTCGGGCGTTGGATGACGGTGACGCCGAGATTGTTTTTGCTGAGGTCCCAATCTATTGGAGCTATCCTGATCTTTGGCGTCTTGCCATGAAAGAAGGCGAAGCTCTCGCGGCGACACAGAAGCGCACTGCCGAGTCAGACGCGGCATTTCGTAAAGCCGCTCCCCCACGAGGGTCAGTGCGCCTAACGCCTGCGGCAGCATCATTCATTCGAGACTTTCTCGACGAGGCGCGACGCGAAGGCGCCTCTTTCTGTCAAATCGCGACAATTTCATGGGTCCGCCAGGAGCAGTGGAAAGGCCCCAACGACGCCGACTGGACGATCAGGGGGCCCCATCTCAGTACCGGCGCCCACGGATGCGGCGAAATTCCGCCAGACGTGATTCAAGCGATCGATGGCATAAGAATCGTGTTCGAAGGGGACGTCGCCAGTAGGTTCGCCGGCAAGGCGGTCGATCTGGAGAACGGAGATTTGGTTTTGAAGGAGAAGTGACCCTCGTCACGCCGGACCTTGCGCGCAAGCGGGAATCCAGAGAACCGCCACGCTCCAGGACTGGCTCGGCCTGGATTCCCGCTTGCGCGGGAATGACAGTAAAACTCACGGGACCTTCGCCGGCGCCAGCGCCGCGAGCTCATGCGCCAGCGCTTCATCGACTGGCTCGTCGAGCAGCAGTCTCAGCCAGACGGCGCCATAGATCGCCGAGATAAGCGCTTCGCGCCGATGCGCGTCGGATACGCGCCCATTGAGGATCTGCCGCAAAGGCTCGCGGCGCGGCTCGATCAGGCGCTCGCGCAAGAGGGCGCGGAGCTTCAGGTCGGACTGCGCCTCGGCCATCAAATGGCGGAGCGCCGGGCCAGCCGCGGCGATCGCGGGAATGACGGCGCGCAGAAGCCCCAAGAGGTCGCCCGACCGGATCGCCGCTTCCTGCGGCCGATCGATTCGCGCGTCCTTTCTCGGCGAAGGCGTCGAGGATGACCGCGGCCTTGCTCGGCCACCAGCGATAAAGGGTCTGCTTGCCGGCGCCGGCCGCCTTGGCGATCGATTCCGCGGTGACCGCGCCATAGCCGCGCTCCATCACCTGCCAATAGGCGGCGTCGAGAATGGCATTGCGGCTCGCCTCGCTGCGCGGGCGGCCGATGGGCCGATTCGGCTCGGTTTTCACGCCGCGAGCATAGGCGGCAATTATGAGACTTCAAGTCTCGTTACATAAAGAGACTGCGAGTTCACAAAATAAAAGGGCCGGCGCACAGCCCTGCGCGGGCCGTGCGGCTCGCGCACCCAGGCGGATGGAATCCTTCCCCGACCTCTGCCAGGTTCGCCGGCGAGAAGATTGACGCGCCGGCGGGCCTTTGCGACCTACCCGGTATGCCCCGTATGGCCGAACCCGGCGGCGGTATGGACGCCGTGGATGTCGGCCCCCGGAAATGTCGGATGGGCCAGAAGGCCATCCGTATTGCCGTGGCTATCGACGTAGAAGCCCACGATGTCGCCCCGGTCATTGATCCCGTTGAGCGTCGTCGCGCCGATTCCATTCGGGTCATCCAACGTCGTGAATGTGTCGGTCCTGCTGTTGAAGATGACGCCGTGCATGGCGCCGTTGACCACGTCGAACCCAACCGCCATGCCGAAATCGTTCAAGCCGAGAAGTTCCGTTACGCTCGCGCCGGGCGCGTCGAGCGTCGTGAATTGCCCGTAGTTATCCATAAAACCGTGAGTGGCGCCGCTTGAATCGGTATAGAAGCCGGCGATCTCGCCAGAGTTGTTGATCGCCGCCGCAACCGTGCTGACCCCATTCGGGTCATTGATGTCTGCGGAAAATTTACCGTTGTTGATGTCGTACGTGTAGCCGTGGCTATGGCCGGACGTGTCGTTGTAGAACCCGACGGCGATATTGAAATCGTTGATCCCGATAAGCTGGTTTTCGATCAATACGCCGGGGGGTGGCGAGGTCGGCGTGTTCGGGTTGTTGACCTCGGTGTAGACCCCGTCTTTCAGGTAGAAACCAAACTGATTGTCGAAGGCGACGCCGTTGTTCGTATTGTAAAAATAGCCGACCTGTACGCCGCGGTCGTTGATGCCGGTCATCTGGGTCTGGGCCGAGCCGGGAAAGTTCTCGGGCGTAAATATGGTAGGGCGATCCGGCGCGAAGAGGTCGGACCATTCCGGCTTCAACCCATCATCCCCCGTCAGCAGGAAGCCCTTATTAGGATCGCCGGCTTGCCCGCTGCCGTAGAAGCCGGCGATCTCGCCGAAGTTGTTGACGCCAAGGAGATTGGTGAACGTCGCGCCTTGGAATGCCGGGTCTGCCGGATCGTTGATCGTCTCGAAGCTGTAAGGGACAGGCTGATGCATGTTCTAAGCTCCTTGATGTCAGGGCGGAACAATTCGCGCAGTCAAAACGCTCGCGACAGACAAACACGCATTGGATCGCTTATATTCGAAAGGGTCGGCGGCTTTCGAGGCAGGGAGAGCCTCGAGCGGCGTTGCTTTGCCATGCGCCGACTTGTGAGTTGGCGAATTGCGACGCGAAGGAATGCGACGCGCGTCTTAAGGCGGCGTCCCTTGCGCGGGCGCGCTATTTCTCACCTGTTCTTGATTAACCCTCGTCAAACGGCAAGCCGGCCCGGAAAACGCCGCGCCAGCCGCGCCAGCTTATCGGGCGCGACGCGAAGCTTCAGATGGACGCGCCCATCCTCGCCAGCCTCGCGCGCCATGACCTCGGTATTCTCGTAGAGCCAGTGCAACCCCTGCCCGTCCGCGCCGTCAATATCGAGATCGACAAGGTCGCGGTCCTTGGCGAGACGCGCCTCGATCGCGGCGAGAAGCGCGTCGATCCCTTCCCCGGTCAGCGCGGAAACGGCGATCGGACCATCCGACGCCTCGCCGTTCCGATGGGCCTTCAGGACCGTACGTTGATCGGCGTCCAGTTGATCGAGCTTGTTCCAGACCTCGATTGCTTCGGTTTCGTCCTCGCTCACGCCGAGCTCGGCAAGGATCGCGGCGACGTCGGCGCTTTGCGCCGCGCTATCGGCATGGGCGATGTCGCGCACGTGGAGGATCACGTCGGCCGCCAGCACCTCCTCGAGCGTGGCGCGGAAGGCGGAGATCAGCATCGTCGGCAGATCGGAAATGAATCCGACCGTATCGGAGAGGATCGCGGCGCCGCCATGCGGCAACTTCAAAGCGCGCATGGTCGGATCGAGCGTTGCAAACAGCATGTCTTTCGCCGTGACGTCGGCTCGCGTCAGGCGGTTGAACAGCGTTGACTTTCCGGCATTGGTGTAGCCGACCAACGCGACGACAGGGTACGGAACCTCCCTTCGGCTCGCGCGGTGCAGGCCCCGGGTCTTCTTGACGCCTTCGAGATCGCGTTCGATGCGGATCATCCGCTCCTGGATCAAACGGCGGTCGCTCTCGATCTGGGTTTCGCCGGGGCCGCCCAGGAAGCCGAAACCGCCGCGCTGGCGCTCGAGGTGGGTCCAGGACCGGACCAACCGCGATTTTTGATAGGCGAGATGGGCGAGCTCGACTTGCAGCGCGCCCTCTTTGGTGCGGGCGCGCCGCCCGAAGATTTCCAGGATGAGGCCGGTACGGTCGATGACCTTCGCGGCGAAAGCCTTCTCGAGATTGCGCTGCTGAACCGGCGAAAGCGCGCAGTCCATCATGACGAGGCCGGCCTCGGTCTCCTTGACCCGCTCGGCCAGCGCTTCGACCTTGCCTTTGCCGATATAGGTCGCGGGGCGAATCTGGCTGAGCTTGGCGATTTCAGCGCCGACCACGGCGAGGTCGATCGCCTTGGCGAGGCCTATCGCCTCTTCAAATCGCGCCTCGGAAGAGCGGCTCAAGGCCTCCGCTTCGCCGGGCCGTCGTCCGGTCAGGTACGGGCTGACGACGAGCGTGCGGGTTTCCCGCGCCACGGCGTCTTCCTGCCGGCCCGATCCGTTTCCGAAAGTCTGTCTCGCCAAGGAAAACTCGGGGTGGTCAGCTCTTCTCGGCGGCCGCGGGCTCGTCGCCGGATTCGAACATCTGGATTGGGTGAGCCGGCATGATCGTCGAGATCGCGTGTTTATAGACCAATTGCGAATGCCCGTCGCGTCTGAGCAGCAGGCAGAAATTGTCGAACCAGCTCACGAAACCCTGCAGCTTGACGCCGTTGACGAGGAAAATCGTCACCGAAGTCTTGGTCTTGCGCACGTGATTGAGGAAAGTATCCTGGAGGTTCTGCGCTTTTTCGCTCGCCATGAGCTGATCCTGTTGGTTTTGGGCCGCTTCCCGCGACCGTTTGATTGATCGCCGCTTTCCTCGCTTTAGCTTGGTCCCGCCTGCAACCCCGGCCGCAGCGATCGCTTTCAGTTACAGGGAGTATTGCGGCGGGCGCAAGACAAAGTTTGAGCCAATCTCCCAGACTAAATCGCGGCGACCTCAGCATACATATGAAACCTCTCGCGTAAGGCCAGGGTCAAACTGCCGGGACGTCCATCGCCGATCCTTCGCCCATCGATTGCCACCACGGGCATCACGCCATTGGCTGCGCTGGTCAGAAAGGCCTCCTTTGCGCCATAGGCTTCCGCCAGAGAAAAAGGTCGTTCCTCGACGCGGAGCTCCTCCCCGGCGGTCAGCGCAAGCACGGTTCCCCGGGCGACGCCGCGGAGGATCGCCTGATCGGCCTGGCGCGTGATCAACGCGCCGTCTGCGGTAATGATCCAAGCGCTGGTCGAAGAGCCCTCGGTGATTTTTCCTTCGGCGTCGACGAGCCAGGCTTCGTACGCGCCTTGCTCGCGAGCCGCTTG
>DATGHD010000233.1:0-2979 GCA_035308145.1 Roseiarcus sp. | reverse complement strand
CGATCGAAACTGATGGCCGAATGGATGCTGGCCGACGCCGGCGCGGCCCATGGGCTTCGCTCGGTCATTTTGCGCTACTTCAACGTCGCCGGCGCCGATCCCAAAGGCCGGCTTGGTCAATCGAGCCCACAGGCGACGCATCTGATCAAGCGCGCCGTTCAGGCGGCGCTTGGGCGGCAAAAGAGCATGGACGTGTTCGGCCTCGACTATCCGACCCGAGACGGCTCCTGCATCCGTGACTATATCCAGGTCACCGATTTGATCGACGCGCATATGGCGGCGCTCGCCCATTTGCGCAGCGGCGGCCAAAGCCTCACCTGCAATTGCGGCTACGGCCGCGGTTACTCGGTGCTGGAAGTGATCGACGTGGTGAAACGCGTCTCGGGCGTCGACTTCAAGGTCAATATGGCGGGCCGGCGCGCCGGCGATCCCGCTTCGATCATCGCCAAGGCCGATCGGATCCGCGATGAGCTCGGCTGGCGGCCGCGCCGCGACGATCTCGATGCGATCGTCAGGCAAGCCTTGGATTGGGAACGGCGGCTGCACAACCGGCGCCCTTAAGATCGCGCTTTTGTCAAAAAGCGCGCTTGGCCCGCTCAATTTTGAGGCGCCCGGCCGCCTTTCGGACGCGTCCAACCAAAAGCCTAGTCCGGCAGCCTTGACGCCCGCTGGGGCGGGTGGAAGATGCCGGTACAAGCGTCGCGTCGGAGGAAACGCCATGCCCGTCAACGGGCGAGCCGGATGAACGAGGGTCATATCCTCGTCACCGAGGGACTGACCAAGGAATTCGGCGATTTCTCGGCGGTCAAAAATGTCAGCCTAAAAGTGCGGCGCGGCTCGATTCACGCGCTGATCGGTCCCAATGGGGCCGGCAAGACGACGTGCTTCAACATGCTGACCAAATTCCTCAACCCCAGCGGCGGGCGGATCGTCTACGACGGACGCGACATCACCGCCCTGAAGCCGGCGGACGTCGCGCGCCTCGGCTTGGTCCGTTCGTTTCAAATCTCGGCGGTGTTTCCGCATCTGACGGCGCTCCAAAACGTACGTGTCGCCTTGCAGCGCAAGCGGGGCGACTCGTTCGACTTCTGGCGCTCGAAGCGCGTCCTCAACAAGCTCGACGCGCGAGCGCGCGAACTGCTCGCCGACGTCGGCTTGAGCGATTTCGCCGACCGCATCGCCGTCGAAATGTCCTACGGCCGCAAGCGCGCCCTCGAGATTGCCACGACTTTGGCGCTCGATCCGCAAATGCTGCTGCTCGACGAGCCGATGGCCGGCATGGGCCACGAGGACGTCGATCGCATCGCCGCCCTGATCAAGCGCGTTTCGGCGGGCCGCACGGTGTTGATGGTGGAGCACAATCTGGAGGTGGTTGCGCACCTCTCGGACGTCATCACTGTCTTGACGCGCGGCCAGGTGCTCGCTGAAGGCGACTATGCGACCGTCTCGCGCAATCCGGACGTTCGGCAAGCCTATATGGGAGCCGGGCATGGCTGAGGCCGCCCTGGCGTCGCGAGAGGCGACGAGCCCGGCCGCCGAGCCCTTGCTCGCGGTCGCCGGGCTGCATGCTTGGTACGGCGAGTCGCACATCCTCCACGGCGTCGATTTCGACATTCGGCGGGGCGAACTCGTCACCTTGCTCGGACGCAACGGCGCCGGGAAGACAACGACGCTGAAATCGATCATGGGCATCGTCGGGAAGCGCCAGGGCTCGGCTCGTTTCAAGGGCCGCGAGACCGTCGGGCTTTCCTCCGACCGCATCGCCCGGCTCGGCGTGGCCCTCTGTCCGGAGGAGCGCGGCATATTCGCCAGCCTCAATGTGCAGGAAAATCTGATGTTGCCGCCGCAGATCGCAGCGGCGGGCGGCCTCCCGCTCGATCGGATCTTCGCCCTCTTTCCCAACCTTAAGGAACGGCTGCAAAGCCCCGGCGGCAAGCTTTCGGGCGGCGAGCAGCAGATGCTGGCGATCGCCCGAATCTTGCGCACCGGCGCCGAGCTTCTCATGCTCGACGAGCCGACCGAGGGCCTTGCGCCAGTCATCATCGAACAGATCGGCCGCACGATCGCGGAGCTCAAGAAATCCGGCTTCACCATTCTGCTGGTCGAGCAGAATTTTCGCTTTGCTTCGACGCTCGCCGATCGGTACATCGTGATGGAGCACGGGCGCATCGTCGACGGCTTCGCCGCCGGCGAGCTTGCGGCGAATATGGAGAAGCTTCACGTCTATCTCGGCGTTTAGCGCCGAAGAACAATTCCAGGGAGAACGTCCAGATGAGATCGAAAATCGCCTTCGCCTTCCTCGCGAGCCTGTTGCTCACGAGCGCCGCGCTCGCCGACGACAAAGTCGTCAAGATCGGCTCATTGAGCGACCAGTCGAGCCTCTATTCCGACGTCGGCGGACCGGGGTCGACGCTCGCCGCCCAGATGGCGGTCGAGGACAGCGGCCTGACTAAGAAGGGATGGACGATCTCCGTCATCGACGCCGACCACCAGAACAAGCCGGATGTCGGCGCCGGGATCGCCCGCAAATGGTTCGACGAAGACAAGATCGACGTGATCGTCGACGTGCCGAACTCCGGGGTCGCCCTCGCGGTCAATCAAGTCGTCAAGGAAAAGAACGGCGTCTTTCTCGACTCAGGCGCGGCGACCTCCGACCTCACCGGCAAAGCCTGCACTCCGAATACGATCCATTGGACCTACGACACCTATGCCCTCGCCAACGGCACCGGCAAGGCGGTGGTCAAGGCCGGCGGCGACACATGGTTCTTCCTGACCGCCGACTACGCTTTCGGCCATGCTTTGCAGAACGATACGACGGCGGTCATCGAAGCCAACGGCGGCAAAGTTATCGGCAGCGTCAACGTCCCTCTGAACACGTCTGATTTCTCCTCCTATCTTTTGCAAGCGCAGAATTCGAAGGCGAAGATCGTCGGCCTCGCCAACGCCGGCGGCGACACGACGAATTCGATCAAGCAGGCG
>DATGHD010000232.1:0-3268 GCA_035308145.1 Roseiarcus sp. | reverse complement strand
GGCGGACGGCCAAGTGAAGAGCGACAATCTCTTTGTCCATATGACGGGTATGTCGGACATGTCCTGGCAGAAGGTGAAGGACGGAGGGGCGCAAGTCTCGATCGCGGCGCCGATCGAGATGAATATGCGCCACGGCATGCCGCCGATCCTGAAATTGCAGAGCCTTGGCATGGAGCCGAGCCTGAGCGTCGATGTCGAATGCACATTGACCGCCGACTTCTTCACGCAGATGCGCTCGGTGATGAACGTGCAACGCGCGCTGGTGAACCAGGCGACGCTCGAGCCGGAGCTCGGCAAAGTCGATTGGCCGCCGCCGCCGAAAGACTTGCCTGCGCCGCTAACGACGCGCGACGTTCTCCGCTACGCAACGATCAATGGGGCCAAAGCCCTGCGGCTCGAAGGCAAGACTGGGTCCCTTACGCCCGGCAAAGAAGCAGATATTATCATCCTCGACGCGACGGCGATCAATGTGGCGCCGCTGAACCAGGTTCCTGGCGCTGTGGTGTCGCTGATGGATCGCACCAATGTCGAAAGCGTCATTGTCGCGGGCAAGATCCGCAAGTGGAAAGGCAAGCTTCTGGACGTGGACCTGCCGAAATTGCGTGGCGAGCTCGAGGCGTCGCGAGACGCCATCTTCGCGGCGACTGAGATCAAACCGGATCTGTTCCGCAGCAATTGAGGCCCCGTGTCCGCGGTTCCGGTCAAAAGGAGAGTCGGGTTTGAAAATCGGTCCGGAATCCACCGCGGCGACCGCCATCAGCGCTTCGAATCCGCACACGATCCTCGTGCGCGGATTCGATCTCGTTGAGGACCTTATCGGCCAAGCGTCCTTCACGGATTATTTCTGGCTGCTGGTCACGGGCGCCTCTCCTTCGAAAGCGCAAAGCACGATCCTCGACGCGACGCTGGTGGCGATCGCCGAGCATGGGCTGGTGCCGAGCGTGCAAGCGAGCCGAATGACGCTTGCCGCCGCCCCGGAGGCCTTTCAGGGCGCGGTTGCAGCGGGTCTTCTCGGCTGCGGTTCGGTCATTCTCGGCGCCTCCGAGGCGGCGGGCCGCTTGACGACGGAAGTTCTCAGTCTCAAGTCGGCGCGCCTGGAGGATGCGGTGCGAAGCGTTCTTGAGACTTATCGCGCCGAGAAGCGGCCTATTCCAGGGTTCGGTCACCCGCTGCACAAGGAAGGCGATCCGCGCGCGAAGAAGCTCTTCGAACTTGCGGAGCGTCTGGGTGTCGCCGGCGCGCACACGGAAGCGACGCGCGAAATCGAGCGGCAATTGCCGAAGGTCATCGGCAAGCCTTTAATGATGAACGTCTCGGCGGCCATTCCCGCAGTGCTGCTCGATGGCGGTTATCCGTTGCTGGCGCTGAAGGGCGTGCCGCTCCTCGCGCGCGCGGCCGGTCTTGTCGGTCACCTGCTCGAGGAGATCAAACGGCCGATCGGCTTTCACATGTCGCAAGCCGCCGCGGCCTCCATCCACTATGACGGGCCGGCCCCAGCTGGATTCGTCGCGGGCGATCATCGAGGCGGCCGATGAAAGGCGTTCTCGACGGCGTCCGGGTGGTCGAACAGGGCACCTTCATTACCGGCCCTTGCGCCGGCATGATGCTCGCGGACCTTGGCGCCGACGTCGTCAAAGTCGAGAGCCCAGGGTCAGGCGACCCCTATCGGAGCTTCAAGGGCGGTTTCTACAGCGCCCATTTTCAGGCTTATAATCGCAACAAGCGCAGCGTCGCCTTCGATCTCAAAAGCGATGAGGACCGCCAGCTTTTCCATTCCTTGGTCGCCGGCGCCGATGTCTATCTGCAGAATTTCCGGCCGGGCGCCGCGGCGCGCGTCGGCGCTGATTTCGAGACCCTGGCGGGCGTCAATCCTCGCCTCATCTATTGCTGGATCAACGGCTACGGACCGGACGGCCCTTACGCCGACCGTCCCGTCTATGATTCCATCGCGCAATCGATGAGCGGCTTCCTCGGCGTCGCCATCGATCCGGATCGGCCGCGGTTTCTCGGCCCCGCGCTGGCCGACGCCATCACTGGCATTTACGCCGCGCTCGGCATTGCCGGCGCGCTCGTCGAACGAGGACGCACCGGCCGCGGCAAATTGATCGAGATCTCGATGCTCGAGGCGATGATGCATTTCGCGATCGAGCCGTTCATGGGTTATTTCGCGCTCGGCGAGACGCCGAAGGGCACCGACCGACCCCGTCTTGCTCAAGCCTATATCGTACGCTGCAAGGACGGAAAGCTGTTTGCGTTCCATCTCTCTTCGCTCGAGAAATTTTGGAATGCGCTCGTCGCGGCGATCGAGTCGCCGGAGCTTGCCGCCGACCCTCGCTTCGCGACGCGACAGGGCCGGATCGACAATTACGAAGCCTTATCGGCCCTGCTCAACGAGATTTTCTCGCGGCGCGAGCGGGCCGTTTGGGTCGAGCGCTTCGCTGATTTCGACGCGCCATTCGCCCCGATTTACGAAATTCCCGAGGTGACCGAGGATCAGCAGGTCACGCACCTCGGCATGATCGTGCCGGTGGCCGAGCGTCTCGAAGGCGCCATGCGCTCGGTTCGCCCGCCGTTCCGCCTTGACGGCGCGCGGGCGGCCGAGGTCCGGGCGGCGCCGGTCGTCGACCAGCATGGCGAGGCGATCCGGGAACACTTGCGGCGAACTCCCGGCGTCTGGCCCGAGCGTTCGCAGAAGATTCGAGACGCGGCGGAATAGTCGGGACGAAAGGGGAGGACGATTGTGGCGCAGTTGACCGCCGTATTAGGGACGACGCATCACCCCTTCTACTACGCGCTCACCACGCGCCCGCCGGAACAATCGATTCCGCAGGCGCCTGAATGGAAGCGGAAAGTCGAAGCCTATCGCGAGACGCTGACCCGCGCCAAGCCGGATCTCCTTGTGATGGTCGGCTCGGATCATTTCCATCAGTTCTTTCTCGACAACTACCCGCAATTCCTTATCGGAAAGGCGCCGCGATACGATGCGACTTTTTACAACGAGATCCGTGAGTTCGGCCTGCCGAAGTATACGCTGATCGGCGACGAAGCGTTCTCAGGCTTCATTTTGCAGCGCCTGATGGACAAAGGCTTCGATATGGCGATGAGCTTCGATTTGAAGATCGACCATTCGATCATTTGCCCGATCATCACCACCCGGCCGCAAGCGGATCTGCCGGTCGTGCCGATCTACGCCAATATCTTCGCCCCGCCCCTACCCTCGCCCAAGCGCTTCTATGATCTCGGCCGGGCGATCCGCGAGGCGATCGAC
>DATGHD010000231.1:0-11690 GCA_035308145.1 Roseiarcus sp. | reverse complement strand
CGCGAAGTCGCGTCAACGCCTTGCTGCGTCGCGCTTCCTCGATCATGTCCTTGGCGCAGGCTCGCGCCTCGGCTCCGAGCCTGGCTTGGCCCTCTTTCAAAGCGCGGGCGGCGGCTTCGGCGCGTTTCGTCCATTCATTGGCGGCGCGCTCGGCGCGGCGCAGAAAGCGGCGCTTTGGAGAGGCGCCGCCGGACGAGGCGAGGCGATAGATCCACACGCGAGCCGGCGGCAGATTGAGCCAGACGGGCGCGCCGGCTTCCGCCGAGACTCGCAGGCCGCTGATCTTGCGCGGCATCGGCGAGACAACGCCGTAGGTGAATTGCACGAAGACGCCGCGCGGGTCCATCATCGAAAAGGCGTCCGCGAGCAGCTCGGAGCGGCGAGGAGACGGCTGATTGAGCAGCGGCAGGCTGGAGACGATCGCCTTGATCGGCTGGCCGGAAAGCTGAGCCAATGTCTCGGATAGGCGATAGGCGTCGCCTTGGATTAATCGTACGCCGGGAAACCGTTGAGCGAGCAACCGGCAGAAGGCGCCGTCATATTCGACAAGGACAAGGCGGTCGGGCGGCACGCCGCGTTCGATGAGCGCTTTGGTGACCGGTCCCGTCCCCGGTCCAAGTTCGATGACGAGACCCGGCTGCCTTGGATCGACCGCTTGCGCCATCGCTCGCGCGAGAAACCGCCCGGATGGAGAAACAGCGCCGGTCAGACGCGGGCTCTCGAGCCATGTCTTGATGAAGCGCGCTTCGTCGGCAAACCGACGCTTGAACCGCAGGGCTCCGCGGGGCGCGAGGCGTTGATCTCCAAAATCGGACAAATTTGCGCTCCACGCGGACGGCCGTTTCTCTCGGCGAACGGCTTAGGAAGCTTACGAACTGCCAAGTCCTTCGAAGAATTCTCTCATCTTCGAGAAAAAACCAGCGCTTTCCGGATGGGTCTTATTCGACGATTCCGCCTCAAATTCGGCAAGCAGCTCGCGCTGGCGGCGGGTGAGGTTCTGCGGCGTCTCTACATTCATCTGGATATAGAGATCGCCGATGTCGCGCGAGCGAAGCGCCGGCATGCCCTTGCCTTTGAGCCGCAACTGCCGTCCGGACTGACATCCCTCAGGCACGCGCACTGTCGCGTCGCCCCCATCGAGCGTGCGCACGATGAATTCGCCGCCAAGCGCGGCTTGCACCATCGAGACCGGCACCCGGCAATAAAGGTCCGCGCCGTCGCGTTGGAAGAACGGATGCGGCTTGATCGACAAGAAAATATAGAGATCGCCCGGCCCGCCGCCGCGGTGTCCCGCCTCGCCTTCGCCACTGAGGCGAATGCGCGTGCCGTCCTCGACCCCGGCGGGCACATTGACCGAGAGATTACGCTCGCGGGTCACCCTTCCTGATCCAGCGCAGGCGTCGCAAGGATTATCGATCATCTGGCCGCGGCCATGGCACGTCGGGCAGGTGCGCTCGATGGCGAAAAAGCCCTGCTGCGCGCGCACGCGGCCATGGCCGCCGCAGGTTTTGCAAGCATGCGGCTTGGACCCAGGCTTCGCGCCAGAGCCGGCGCAAGCTTCGCAAGTCATCGCGGTCGGCAGGCGGATCGAAGCCGTCTTGCCGTGATAGGCCTCTTCGAGCGTGATCTCGAGGTTGTAGCGTAGGTCCGCGCCGCGCTCCCTGCCGGACGAATTTCGTCCGCGTCGGCCCATCATATCGCCGAACAGATCGTCGAATATGTCGGCCATCGAGGAGGCGAAGCCGTCGCCCATCCCGCTTCCGTGTTCGAACGCGGCGTGGCCGTAACGGTCATAGGCGGCGCGCTTTTGCGGATCGGAAAGGGTTTGGTACGCCTCGTTCAAATCCTTGAAGCGCGTTTCGGCCGCGTGATCGCCAGGATTGCGATCGGGATGACATTGCATGGCGGCTTTGCGGAACGCCGCCTTGAGATCCGCATCGGAGGCGGTTTTCGTGACGCCCAACAGCTCGTAAAAGTCGCGCTTGGCCACGTCCGTCTCAGCCCGTTTCATTTTCTTCGCGGCGCCCCGCCACCGCGGTGAGACCTCGCCGTCCCGAATCCGCTCTTTTCGCTGAGTTCATCCATCTCAGATATTCGCCTCATTGGGAAGGCTTCAATTCGCCTCTCAGGGCTTGCCGCCGGCCCAAGGTCATGCCGCGACGAAACGAAGACGGCGGCCCAAAGGCCGCCGTCGACTCTCAAACTTAAGCGGATTTCTTCTGGTCGTCGTCGCCGACTTCTTTGAAGTCGGCGTCGATGACGTCGTCCTTTGGAGCGCCGCCGCTCGCTGCCGCGCCTTCCGGCCCCGCCGCCTGCTGAGCCTTGTACATTGCCTCGCCGAGCTTCATCTGCGCTTGCATGAGGTCGTTGGTCTTAGCCTTGATCGCTTCGACGTCCTCGCCTTCGAGCGTGCTCTTCAGCGCGGCGCTCGCGGCCTCGACAGCGCTGCGATCAGCGGCCGAGACCTTGTCGCCATAATCCTTGAGCGCTTTTTCGGCGTCGTGGATCAATGACTCGCCGCGGTTCTTCACATCGACCATTTCGCGCCGCTTCTTGTCCTCCGCGGCGTGCAGCTCAGCGTCTTTCACCATCCGGTTGATGTCGACCTCGCTCAATCCGCCCGAAGCCTGGATTCGGATCTGCTGCTCCTTGTTGGTCGCTTTGTCCTTGGCGGTGACATTGACGATGCCGTTGGCGTCGATGTCGAAGGTCACCTCGATCTGCGGCACGCCCCGCGGCGCGGCGGGAATGCCGACGAGATCGAACTGGCCAAGCGGCTTGTTGTCCGCCGCCATCTCCCGCTCGCCCTGGAAGACGCGGATCGTGACCGCGGTCTGATTGTCCTCGGCGGTCGAGAAAATCTGGCTCTTCTTGGTCGGGATGGTCGTGTTGCGATCGATCAGCCGCGTGAAGACGCCGCCGAGCGTCTCGATGCCGAGGGACAACGGCGTCACGTCGAGCAGCAGCACGTCCTTGACGTCGCCCTGCAGAACGCCCGCCTGGACTGCGGCGCCGATGGCGACGACCTCGTCCGGGTTGACGCCCTTATGCGGCTCCTTGCCGAAGAATTGTTTGACGACGTCTTGCACCTTGGGCATGCGGGTCATGCCGCCGACGAGCACGACCTCGTCGATCTGGCCCGCCGCGAGGCCTGCGTCCTTCAGCGCCTTCCGGCAAGGCTCGACCGTCTTCTGGATGAGATCGTCGACCAGAGCCTCGAACTTCGCCCGCGTCAGCTTCAAGGCGAGATGCTTCGGTCCGGTCGCGTCGGCGGTGATGTAGGGCAGGTTGATCTCGGTCTGCGTCGCCGAGGAGAGCTCGATCTTCGCCTTCTCGGCCGCCTCTTTCAGGCGTTGGAGCGCGAGCTTGTCCTTGGTGAGGTCGATGCCCTGCTCTTTCTTGAATTCGCCGGCGAGATATTCGACCAGCCTCGTATCGAAGTCTTCGCCGCCGAGGAACGTGTCGCCATTGGTCGACTTGACCTCGAAGACGCCGTCGCCGATCTCGAGGATCGAGACGTCGAAGGTGCCGCCGCCGAGATCGTAGACGGCGATTGTGCCTGATTTCTTCTTATCGAGGCCATAGGCCAGGGCCGCCGCGGTCGGCTCGTTGATGATGCGCAGGACCTCGAGACCAGCGATTTTGCCGGCGTCCTTGGTGGCTTGGCGTTGCGCGTCATTGAAATAGGCCGGGACGGTGATGACCGCCTGGGTGACCGGCGTTCCAAGATAGGCCTCCGCGGTCTCCTTCATCTTCTGAAGGACGAAAGCGGAAATCTGCGACGGCGAATATTGCTTGCCGTCGGCGGCGACCCAAGCGTCGCCATTCGAAGCCCGGATAATCTTGTAAGGGACGAGACCCATGTCCTTCTTGGTCATGGGATCGTCGAAAGTGCGCCCGATCAGACGCTTGATCGCAAAGAAGGTGCGTTCAGGATTGGTGACCCCCTGGCGCTTCGCCGGCTGGCCGACGAGCCGCTCGCCATCGTCCGTGAAGGCGACGATCGAAGGCGTGGTGCGGGCGCCCTCGGAATTTTCAATGACCTTGGGCGTCGAGCCCTCCATGACCGCGACGCAAGAATTGGTCGTGCCAAGGTCAATGCCAATAACTTTAGCCATTGCTCTATCCTCTTCCTTCGCGGAACCGCCAGGCTCCGAAGCCGCCTGGCTTAAGAGAAGCTCGATGGCCGATTACGCCGGCCGTCCGAACCACCCGGTCCCCGACACACTGTGAATTCCCGCGGAGAGCCGCGGGTTATGCGGTATATAAGTGGGGCCTCCGGGGGGCGCAAGGCGCGACGGGCGCGGGATTTGGGTCGCGAACGGCCGAATTTGCCGAGGTCGAGACGCCCTGCTCGCCGCGCTGCAAAATCGAGCCGCTCTCGCTTCCTCACGCAGCCGCGTCGAGCCCGTAGAGCGAGTGCAACGTACGGACCGCGAGTTCGGTATAGGCGGCGTCGATCAGGACTGAGAATTTGATTTCCGACGTGGTGATCGCCCGGATGTTGATGCCTTTCTCGGCCAGCGCCTTGAAGGCGCGTGCGGCGACGCCGGCGTGGCTGCGCATGCCGACGCCGATCGCCGAGACCTTCACCACGTCTTGCGCGCCCTGAAGCGATGAATAGCCGATCGCCGCCCTGCGCTCCTCCAGGATCGCCATGGCGCGCGCGAATTCCGCGGTCGGCACCGTGAAGGTGATGTCGGTGGTCGTGGTGTCGTCGGAAACGACCTGGATGATCATATCCACATTGATATTGGCTTCCGCAAGCGGGACGAAGATCGCCGCCGCGACGCCTGGCTTGTCGGCGACCCGGCGCAAGGTGATCTGCGCTTCGTCGGTGGAGAAGGCGATGCCGGTGACAATCTGCTGCTCCACAATATCCTCCTCGTCACAGATGAGCGTGCCGGAGTTCGGCTTTGACGGATCGTCGAAGGACGAGCGCACAAAAGTCTTGACCTTGTGCATCATCGCCAGTTCGACGGAGCGAACCTGCAGGACCTTCGCGCCGAGCGAGGCCATCTCCAGCATTTCCTCGAAGGCCACGCGCTCGAGGCGGCGCGCCTTGGGAACGACGCGCGGGTCGGTCGTGTAGACGCCGTTGACATCGGTATAGATGTCGCAGCGGTCGGCCTTGACCGCTGCAGCGAGCGCCACCGCGCTTGTGTCCGAGCCGCCACGGCCAAGCGTCGTCACCCGATTTGTCGCCCGGTGCAGCCCTTGGAATCCGGCGACGACCGCGATTTCGCCCTGCGCGAAGCCGGCAAGGACGCCGGCGCCGTCGATGTCGGCGATGCGCGCCGAGCCATGCGCGTCGTTGGTCAAGATCGGGATCTGCCAGCCCTGCCAGGATCGGGCGGCGAGACCCATGCTTTTAAGAACAATTGCGAGAAGACCGGCGGTGACCAATTCGCCGGAGGCGACGATGGCGTCATACTCGGAAGGGTCGTAGAGCGGCGCCGCCTCCTCGCACCAGGCGACGAGCTCATTGGTCTTGCCCGACATGGCGGAGACGACGACCGCGATCTCGTTCCCGGCTTCGCGCTCGCGCTTCACGTGGCGGGCGACATTGCGGATGCGGTCGATATTGGCGACCGACGTGCCGCCGAATTTCATCACCAGACGCGCCATGAAAATCCAGGAGAACTCGCTCTTGCGCGAGCCCGTCGCGCGTTGCTGACGGCGGGCGTATAGAGGGGGCGAGCCGGGCGCGTCAACGTCCGGCTAAAAGCCGTAAATAGCCGTCTGGATCGATAATGACCGCCGCCAGCCCCTCATCCAGCGTCGACCGGCGCGATGTCGCCCGTTTCGAGGCGCTCGGCGAAGATTGGTGGGATCCTTTGGGTCCGATGCGCGCGCTGCATCAGATCAACCCGCTGCGGCTTGCCTGGCTCGCGGACGTGATGGCGGAGCATTTCGGCCTTTCTCGCGACAAAGCTTCGCCAAGCCGGCTCGCCGGCTTAACCATTCTCGACATTGGCTGCGGCGCCGGTCTTCTCAGCGAGCCGCTCGCTCGGCTCGGCGCCAACGTCGTCGGCATCGATCCAGCGCCCGGCAATATCGAGATCGCGCGAAGCCACGCCGAGGAAACGGGCGCCAGTCTCGCCTACCGCGCGGCGACCGTCGAAGAGCTCGCTGAAGAGGGGCGGACCTTCGACGCCGTGCTGGCGATGGAGGTCGTCGAACACGTGACCGATATGCGGCGTTTCGTAAAGACGGCGGCGGGGCTCGCTCGGCCCGGCGGCCTCTTCGCGACCTCGACGCTAAACCGTACCTTTCGGAGCTTCGCCCTGGCGATCATCGGCGCGGAATACGTGCTTGGCTGGGTTCCGAAAGGGACGCATCGTTGGGAGCAATTCATTACGCCTGAGGAATTGAGCGAAGCCTGCCGGGCGGCCGGCTGCCGGGAAAAGAGGCGCGTCGGCGTGGTCTATGATCCGCTGCGCCGGGACTGGCGGCTGTCGCGGGACACCGCCGTCAACTACATGTTCGCGGCGAAGCGGAGAATCGAGAGCGGCGCTAGAGCGATACGACTGACGACCGCCGTCTCATCCTATGGGCAGTCCTTGAGCACCCGCTCGAGCGCCTGCGCGAAGCCGGCCAGCGAGTACGTGTCGGTCGTCATATTGCCCTTCTTGGACATGGCCCGCACTTCGAGCTTGGAGCCTTTGCGCATTTCCTCGATGAGCTGGCCTTCCTTGGCGGCGTTCTTCACCCATAGATTGGTGGCCTTGGCGAGAAGCTCGAAGGACTGCTCGCCGACCGTGGCCGTCGCCTCCTTGATCGCGAGCTTAGCGCCTTTGTCCTTGGCTTTATCGTCGCTCTTGGGGTCGGCGGCGGGATTGGCGACGTCGAAGCCCATGATGAACGAGACTTCGTTGCGCACGCCTTCGCTCGGCCGATCGGAGATGAAGGCGTAAGCCGGATCGCGGTTGAGGTTCGCCGGCGCGCGATCTTTGGGCTGAGCAAGCGTGTAGCAAACGCGCCCCTTCGCAGCCTGGGTTTGGTAAACGCCCCAATCGCCGAAACTTGCCACGAGCAGCGGTTTGGCGTCGCCCTTGTCGGCGGCCTTTGGCTTATTGTCAGCCGGGTTCGCCTTGGCGACTTTTTCTGCGGCGACCTTTTTCTTGGCGTCCGCGCCCTTCGCGGTCACATCCTGCTGGGCGAGCGCCGGTCCGGCAGTCGCAAAGCCCAGAGCCGCCGCAAGGGCGAGTGCGGGCGCATGCGCGAAGCGAATCATGGGTTGGAAGGGCTCCTGAAGCTCAAAAATGGCGATGACGCCACGATTAGCGACGAACAGGGCGGAATTCTGGCTGTCTCGCCCTGGCCAAATCGCCAGTCAGCCTTGTAAACCCGCCTTTGCTTAAGGAGAATTAACTTCGCCGAGGTTCGTGATGAAAGCTTTGATTTGCGATGATTACGGGCCGCCGGAGAAGCTGAAGATCGTCGACCTTCCAGAGCCGGTTCCCGGCGAGCAAGAGGTTTTGGTCGAAGTCGGCCACGCCGGGCTGAACTTCTTTGACCTCCTGGTGATCGAGAACAAATATCAGGCCAAGCCGCCGCTGCCCTTTTCGCCGTCGGCGGAATTCTCCGGCCGCGTCCTTGCGCTTGGCCCGGGCGCGAGCGGCTTCAAGCCGGGCGACCGGGTGCTCGGCTACATGGGTTTTGGCTGCGCGCGGGAACGGCTTGTTTGCCCGGCCGATCGATTGGTCCCGATCCCGCCCGGCCTCGCCGATGAGAAGGCGGCGGGATTGACCATCACCTATGGGACGACGCTGCACGCGCTCAAGCAGCGGGCCGATCTGAAAGAAGGCGAGACCCTGGTCGTGCTCGGCGCCTCCGGCGGCGTTGGTCTCGCGGCGGTGGAGCTCGGCGCCCGGCTCCGGGCCAAAGTGATCGCCTGCGCCTCGTCTGACGAGAAGCTGAAATTCGTCCGCTCGTTCGGGGCGTCGGAGACGATCAACTACGCGACGGGCGATCTCCGCGCGGAGTTGAAGCGGCTCACCGGCGGGCGCGGCGCCGACATCGTCTATGATCCCGTCGGCGGCGCGTTGACCGAACAGGCCTTGCGCTCGCTCGCCTGGAAGGGCCGGCTCCTGGTGATTGGTTTCGCCTCCGGGGAAATCCCGAAGCCGCCGCTCAACCTCGTCTTGCTGAAGGGTTGCGACATTCGCGGCGTATTCTGGGGCGAATTCCTTAATCGCGAGCCGGCGGTCCATCGCGCCAATATGGCCGAACTGCTCGAGGATGCGGCGAGCGGCGCCATTTCGGCGCATGTCCATGCGGTCTATCCGCTCGAATCCTATGTCGAGGCCCTTGGCGCGATCGCTCGTCGTGAGGCTTTGGGCAAGGTGATCCTTCGCATTGGAGGGACAACCTAAGCGCATGGCGCAGCTGCTTGCGCCGCCATCGCGCGTCGCCATATCGCAAACTGGGAGAGACGTCCAAGGCGGAGAGAGCATAGCGACGCGAGGAAAATAGGATGGATAAACCTCTCCCGCTCAATGCGACGATCCGCCGGCTGGCCGCTGCCGACAAGGAATTATTCCGCGCCCATCTCCTTCGCCTCGACCCGGAAAGCCGCCACGACCGCTTTCACGGCGGCGCCTCGGACGATTTCCTCGAACGCTACGCCGATCATTGCTTCAAGCCCAGCGACGCGGTCTTTGGCGCCTTCATCGACGGCGAATTGCGCGGCGCCGCGGAATTGCGCCCCCTTGAGGCTTCGGACGCCTTCTCTTCGGGGGAGCGCTGCCATGCCGAAGCGGCGCTCAGCATCGAGCGGGCCTTTCGCGGCCACGGGCTTGGCGCTGAGCTCTTCGCGCGCCTGACGAGAGCGGCCGAGGAAAATCGCATCGTTGAAATCGATTTCACCTGTGGCGCGGACAACAAGGCGATGCAGGGCTTGGCGCGAAAATTCTCCGCGGAAATGCATTTCAACGCCGACCATGTCACCGGCCGCCTGAGGGCGCGGCGGCCAGCGCCTCGGCGCGGCGCTCTTCAGGGCTTGGCGGGCGTCGGCGAGGGGAATGCTCGCAGCCTCACATCTGGCGAGCGATCATCATATTCTTGATTTCGGCGATCGCCTTCGCCGGATTGAGGTTCTTCGGGCAGGTCTTGGCGCAGTTCATAATTGTGTGGCAGCGATAGAGGCGGAACGGATCCTCGAGATTGTCGAGCCTTTCGCCGGTTGCTTCGTCACGCGAATCGATCAGCCAACGGTACGCTTGCAAAAGAATGGCAGGGCCGAGATAGCGCTCGCCGTTCCACCAATAGCTGGGGCAGGACGTCGAGCAGCAAGCGCAGAGGATGCATTCGTAAAGCCCGTCGAGCTTCGATCGGTCTTCAGGACTCTGCCGCCACTCCTTTTCCGGCGCCGGCGTATCGGTCTTGAGCCAGGGCTCGATCGAGGCGTGCTGCGCGTAGAAATTCGACAGGTCCGGCACGAGATCCTTGACCACTTCGAGATGGGGCAGCGGATAGATTTTCACCACGCCGTTGATCTCGTCCATGCCGCGCGTGCAGGCGAGCGTGTTCATCCCGTCGATATTCATCGCGCAGGACCCGCAGACGCCCTCGCGGCAAGAGCGGCGGAAAGTCAAGGTCGGATCGATTTTGGACTTGATCCAGATCAGCGCGTCGAGCACCATCGGGCCGCAGTCGTCGCGGTCGACATGGTACGTGTCGATGCGCGGATTGGCGCCGTCGTCAGGATTCCAGCGGTAGATGCGGAATTCGGTCGTGCGTTTGGCCCTGGCCGGCTTCGGCCAGGCCCTGCCCTCGCTCATGCGCGAATTCTTGGGGAGCGTGAGTTGAACCATCGTTGGTCGCCTATCCCCTAGTACACCCGCGCCTTGGGCTCGATATAGGTCACGTCGTTGGTCATCGTATAGCTATGGACTGGCCGGTAATCGATCGTCACGGTCTGCTTCTCGGCGTCGATCCAGGCCAAAGTGTGCTTCATCCATTCCTTGTCGTCGCGGTTCGGGAAATCCTCCCGCGCATGCGCGCCGCGGCTCTCATGGCGATTGGCGGCGCTCTCCATCGTGACGACGGCCTGGGCGATGAGATTGTCGAATTCCATCGTCTCGATGAGATCGGAATTCCAGATCAGCGAGCGGTCGGTGACGTGAACGTCGGCGACGGTCCGCCAGACGTCGTGGATGAGCTTCTTGCCCTCTTCGAGCACTTCGCCGTTGCGGAACACCGCGCAATGGTTCTGCATCGCCCGCTGCATCCCGAGGCGCAATTCGGCGGTCGGCGTTCCGCCGTGAGCGTTGCGGAAGCGGTCGAGCCGGGCCAAGGCGAGATCGGCGGAGTCTTTGGGAAGCTCGGCATGGGCTTCGCCGGGCTCGATGATTTCGGCGGCGCGTAAGGCCGCCGCTCGGCCGAAGACGACAAGGTCGATCAGCGAATTCGAACCCAAGCGATTGGCGCCGTGCACCGAGACGCAGGCCGCTTCGCCGAGCGCCATGACGCCCGGCACAATCTTGTCGGGATCGCCATTGGCCTTGGTCAGAACCTCGCCGTGATAGTTCGTCGGGATGCCGCCCATGTTGTAATGGGCGGTCGGCAGGACCGGAATCGGCTCCTTGGTCACGTCGACGCCGGCGAAGATGCGCGAGCTCTCGGAAATGCCGGGCAGTCTCTCGTGCACCATCTTCGGATCGAGATGTTCGAGATGAAGATAGATATGGTCCTTCAGCTTGCCGACGCCGCGTCCTTCTCTGATCTCCACCGTCATCGAACGGCTGACCACGTCGCGCGAGGCGAGGTCCTTGGCGGACGGCGCGTAGCGCTCCATGAAGCGCTCGCCTTCCGAATTGGTGAGATAGCCGCCTTCGCCGCGCACGCCTTCGGTGATGAGACAGCCGGCACCGTAGATGCCGGTCGGATGGAATTGCACGAACTCCATGTCTTGCAGCGGCAAGCCGGCGCGCAAAGCCATGGCGTTGCCGTCGCCGGTGCACGTGTGGGCCGAAGTTGCCGAGAAATAGATGCGGCCATAGCCGCCGGTCGCCAACACCGTCAGATGGGCGCGGAAGCGATGGATCGTGCCATCGTCCATTTTGAGGCAAACGACGCCGCGCACGCGGCCTTCGGCATCGCGGATCAAGTCGATGGCGAAATATTCGATGAAGAATTCGGCCCTGGCCTTCAAAGCCTGGCCGTACAGCGTATGGAGCATGGCGTGGCCGGTACGGTCGGCGGCGGCGCAAGTTCGCTGCGCGATGCCCTTGCCGTATTCGGTCGTCATGCCGCCGAAGGGCCGCTGATAAATCCTTCCGTCCTCCGTACGGGAGAACGGCACGCCCCAGTGATCGAGCTCATAGACGGCGGCCGGCGCGTGGCGGCAGAGATATTCGATGGCGTCCTGGTCGCCGAGCCAGTCCGAGCCCTTGACCGTATCGTACATATGCCAGCGCCAGTCGTCCGGCCCCATATTGCCGAGCGAGGCCGCAACGCCGCCCTGCGCGGCGACGGTGTGCGAGCGGGTCGGGAAGACTTTCGAAATGCAAGCGGTGCGGAGCCCTCCTTGCGCGCAGCCGACGGTCGCCCTGAGGCCCGACCCGCCCGCGCCGACAACGACCACGTCGAATGTGTGATCGGTGATCGGATAGGCCTTGGCGCCCTGGGCTGGCGCGCTGACGCCGTTCTTGCCGTTTGTGGCCATCTCTCCTTAAACCTCGCTG
>DATGHD010000230.1:0-10209 GCA_035308145.1 Roseiarcus sp. | reverse complement strand
TCGTCGCGCAGGTCGCGGCTCGCTTTGGCGTGGTGGTGAGCGAGAAACTCGCCGCGCAAGCAATCCCGGTGATCGGCGCCGTCGGCGGCGCCGCCGTCAATCTGGCTTTCGCCGATCATTTCCAGGCGATGGCGCGCGGCCATTTCACCGTGCGCCGGCTCGAGCGCCAGTACGGCGAAGAAGCGGTGCGTTTCGAATATGATCGCCTCCGCCACGAACTGGCGCAGCAACGCCGCCTCGGCGCTTAACCGGCGCCGTTCTATTCTCTTAGGGCTTCAAGTCCGGGAGCCGTCATGCGCGCCGCTCTTTCGCTCGCCCTTGTTTGCGCCGTGGTCGTCGCCGCCAAGGCCGATCCCTTGCCGGTTAAGGTCGGGCAATGTTCGATCACCAAGATCAAGGTCGTCGAGACCCGGTTGGAAGGCGCGCCCGACTCGGGCAGCGCCGTCGAATACGTGAATGGCGGCGCCCAGGTTTCCTACGATACCGTGTTGGCGATCACGCATTCTCGAAAGGGCGATGTCGTGCAGCTTTGTTTGACCGAGCTGCCGAAAAACTGCCCGCCGGGCGATAATCGCGGCAAAATCTATTCAGCCAAGAACATGCGGACCGGCGGAACCTGGGAGTTGCCCGATTCCGAGCATTCGTGCGGTGGCGCGTAGGCCTGCTCGCCAATCCGATCGGTCACGGTCTCGTGACCGGACGGGCGGCTTGAGACGCGACGCCTGCCGATCCTTAAAGCGCCGTTGGTCAGCTTCAGAAAATAACGATAGAATAACAGCTTGGCGCTAGATGAAGGAGGCGCCGTCCGCCGGCGACCCGCGCCGCGGATGGCGGAATTGAAAGACGATGGGCTTTCGGCGCTTTGCCGCATGGCTGATTGGCTTGGCGGCGATTTTGATCGCGGCCGGGGCCTATCGGCCCGACTTGGTCAAGACCTGGGCGCCGAACCTCGCGCCCCAAGCCGAAGCCCTGCACGCCCTTCTGCCGGCCGCCCTTGCCGGGACGCCTGTCGCCGGAGCGCCCCAACCAGCGGCGCAACCGCCGGCCGGCGGCGGTCCGCCCGTCCCCGTCGTCGTCGGCCAAGTCCTGCGCAAGGATTTTCCATGGCGCATCGACGCCATCGGCACGGTTCAGCCTATCGCGTCCGTCGCTTTACGCACGCATCTCGACGCGACAATCGACAAGGTGCTCGTCGCCGACGGCGCCGCGGTCAAACGGGGCGATGTGCTGATCAAGCTCGATTCGCGGCAAGTCGAGGCGCAATTGAAAGGCGCCGAAGCCCAGCTCGCCAAGGATCAGGCTCAGCTCGAGCAGAACAAGCGCGACGTCGTGCGCGACGCCGATCTTGTGGCGCGCGCGGCGACGCCGACCATCAATCTCGACAACGCGAAGACAACGCAAGCGACGACCGAGGCGGCGATCCTCGGCGACAAGGCGGCGATCGACAATTTCAAGGTGCAGCTCGATTGGCTGACGATTGCCGCGCCGATCACCGGAAGGGTCGGCGTCATCAATCTCAAAGAAGGCAATCTCGCCAAGGCGGGAGATAATTCAGCCGCCGGCGTGCTGGCGACGATCAACCAGATCTCGCCGATCTATGCCGCCTTTTCCATCACCCAGACGATGCTGCCCTCCCTGCGAGAAGCCATGGCGGCAGGCGCAAAGGTGACGGCGACGCCCCAAGGTTCGCTAAAGACGGCGACCGGGCGGCTCGCTCTGATCGAAAATGCGATCGATCCAGGCACGGGCACGATCCTCGCGCGGGCGATCTTCGACAATGCCGACGAAATGATGTGGCCGGGCCAGCTCTGCAACTTGAGCATCACCTTGCGCGACGAGCCCGATACGGTTGTCGCGCCGCGCGAGGCCGTGCAAGTCGGGCAAAGCGGCAATTTCGTCTTCACCATCGTCGACGGCCGCGCCCATGTGCAGCCCGTCGTCGCCGGCCGCAACCAGGACGGCATGATCGTGGTGACGAAGGGTCTCGCCGGAGGCGAGACGGTGGTCATCGACGGCGCGCTTCTCTTGCGCGAAGGAACGACGGTCAGCATTCGCGAAGCGCAGAAAGGGGCGAGCTGATGTCCCTTTCGGAGCTTTGCATCCGCCGGCCGGTAATGACGACGCTGCTCATGCTGTCGTTCATCGTTTTCGGTCTCTTCGGCTACAAGCAATTGCCCGTGTCCGCGCTGCCGCGGGTCGATTTCCCGACCATTGCCGTCAATGCGAACCTGCCTGGCGCCAGCGCCGACACCATGGCCTCGTCGGTCGCCGGCCCGCTCGAACGCTCGTTCGCGACGATTCCCGGCATCAACATGATGACGTCGTCGTCGAACCTCGGGCGCACGTCGATCGTCATGCAATTCGATCTCGATCGCAACATCGACGGGGCGGCCCTCGACGTACAGTCGAACATTTCGGCGACGCTTCGCAATCTGCCGCCGCAACTTCCTGCCCCGCCGAGCTTCCAAAAGGTCAATCCCGCCGATAGCCCCATCCTGTTCATCGCGCTCGCCTCGAAAACGATGCCGCTGTCGCAGGTCGACGATTATGGCGAGTTGATTTTCGCGCAGCAGATTTCGCAGTTGAAAGGCGTCGCGCAGGTGCTGATCTTCGGTCAGCAGAAATTCGCGGTGCGCGTCGACGTCGATTCCGACAAAGCCGCCGCCCGCGGCCTGACCCTCGACAATATTCAGAACGCAGTCGCCGCCGCCAATTCTTCGACGCCGGTTGGCGCGATGCTCGGCGCGCGGCAGAATCTCACCGTCGACGCCACCGGCCAGATGCCGCATGCCGCCGAGTACGAGAACCTGGTGGTCGCCTGGCGCAACGGCGCGCCGGTCCGGCTGAACGAGGTCGCCAAGGTCTACGATTCAGTCGAGAACAATCAGCTCGCGGCTTGGACGGGCGAAGACCGCGCGATCGTGCTGGCGATCTTCCGGCAGTCGGACGCCAACACGGTCGACGTCGTCGACACGGTCAAGGCGAAGATTCCCTACTATCAGTCGCAACTGCCGCCGTCCGTCGACGTCCATATCCTCAATGACCGGTCGATGTCGATCCGTCAGTCGATCGCCGACGTGCAGACGACGCTCGCCATATCGATCATGCTGGTGGTGCTCGTCATCTTCATTTTCCTGAAGTCCGCCGCGGCGACCATCATTCCCGCGCTGGCTTTGCCGGTCTCGCTCATCGGCACTTGCGCATTCATGTATGTCTTCGGCTATTCGCTCGACAATATTTCCCTGTTGGCGATCACGTTGGCGGTCGGCTTCGTCGTCGACGACGCAATCGTCATGCTGGAGAACATTTCTCGCCATATCGAAGACGGCATGCGGCCTTTCGAGGCCGCCTTGAAGGGCGCGCGCGAAATCGGCTTCACCATCCTTTCGATCACTTTCTCCCTCGTCGCCGTCTTCATCCCGGTACTTTTGATGGGCGGCGTCGTCGGCCGCGTGTTTCGCGAATTTGCGGTGACGATCACCGTCGCCATTCTCGTCTCCGGCTTTGTTTCGCTGACGCTGACGCCGATGCTTTGCGCGCGCGTGCTCAGCGCGCCGAAACATGGCGCGGCAGCCGGATTTTTCGTGCGCGTCTCCGACTTTATGGTCGACGGCCTCGGCGCGCTTTATCGCATTTCTCTCGATTTCGTCCTGAAATTTCGCCTGGTGGCGCTCCTCGGCACTTTTGCCACCGGCTATGTCGCGCTCTCGCTCTATATCAACATTCCCAAGGGGTTCTTCCCGGACGAGGACATCGGCTTCCTGCGCGGCATTACCGAGGCGCAGGCGGACACCAGCTTCGACGCCATGTCCGAGCGTGAGCAGGCCGTGGCGAAAATCATCAAGAATGATCCCGCAGTGCAGGACGTCACCTCGGCGGTCGGCTTCGGCGGCGTCACCAACAAGGGCTTCCTGTTCATCAAGCTGAAGCCCAAGGACCAGCGCGAGCCGATGTTCAAGGTGATGGCGCGGCTTCGCGGCGAGACCGACGCCGTTCCGGGCCTAAGGACAATCTTGCAGCCGGTGCAGAATCTCGAACTCACCGGCGGGCGCATCGCCCGCGCCAAATATCAATATACGCTGCAGTCCGCCGACATCGACGCGCTCTATTCGAAAGCGCCGGAAATGGAGAAGGCGATCGCGCAGCTTCCTGGCCTCAAGGACGTCAACACCGATTTGGACATCAACAATCCGCAGGCTCGCGTCGATATCGATCGCGAGAAGGCGGCGTCCTTCGGCATCACCGCCGATCAGATCCGCACCGCGCTCTATAACGCCTTCGGCACGCGCCAAATTTCGACAATATTCACCGAGGCCAACAACTACCAGGTGATCATCGAGGCCAATGCGCAGTTTCAGAACGACCCCGCCGCGCTCGGCCGCATCTATGTGACCGCCGGCAATGGCTCGCTTGTTCCGCTGAACGAAGTGGCGACCATTCGCCGCACCGTCGGGCCGTTGCAGATCAATCGGCAGTCGCAGCAGCCCGCGGTCACCATCTCGTTCAATCTGGCGCCGGATACCTCGCTCGGCCAGGCGATCGACGCGATCCACGCGATCGAGAGACGATCCAATCTGCCGCCCTCGATCATCACCGGATTCACCGGCAATGCGCAGCTCTTTCAACAAGCTTTGGCGGGCCAGGGCGCGTTGCTGCTCGCGGCCGTGCTGACCATCTACATTCTGCTCGGCGTTCTCTACGAGAGCTACATCCATCCGATCACGATTCTCTCAGGCCTGCCGTCAGCCGGCCTCGGCGCGCTGCTGGCGCTCGAATACTTCCGCATGGACCTGTCGGTGATCGCGATCATCGGCATTCTGCTGCTGATCGGCATCGTCAAGAAGAACGCGATCATGATGGTCGATTTCGCGATCGCTCGACGCACCGAAGGCGGCATGGACGCTTTGACCGCGATTAGAGAAGCCGCGCTGATCCGATTCCGGCCGATCATTATGACGACCATGGCGGCGCTGCTCGGCTCCTTGCCTATCGCGCTCGGCGCGGGCGCCGGCTCGGAGCTCCGGCAGCCGCTCGGCGTCGCAATCGTCGGCGGCCTCTGCGTTTCGCAATTGCTGACCTTGTACATCACGCCGGTCGTCTACTACTATCTCGACTTCGTCGATTCCTTCCTCGCCGGGCGTCGAAGGAAGACCGTAGCGGCGCCGGCTGCGGCGCCGGCGCCGCTCGGCGCGCCCGAGCCGGCCGAATAGCGCAGAGGCAAGCGCGCTGATGCGTATCGGACGGGTCGTGGTTGCGCGCGCGAGGCGCTTCGGCGATGGTTAAGCGCCAAGGAGGCGCTTAACGGGCGCCCGCCTTTAAGGGGAGCGCCTATGTACACGTCCAGCATCGAGGTCATCGACGACCGCTTCAAGAAGCTTGTCTTCGGCAATGTGCATCTCGACAAGCTCTATACCGGATGCCGTTGGGCGGAAGGACCGGCCTATCTCGCCGCTGGCAAATATCTCATCTGGTCGGACATCCCCAACGACAGATTGATGCGCTTCGACGAGACCGACGGCTCGGTTTCCGTTTTCCTTGCGCCGGCGATGAACCACAATGGACACTCGGTCGACCGGGAAGGACGGCTCGTTTGTTGCGAGCACCGCGGCCGCTGCGTGTCGCGGATCGAGCACGACGGCTCGCGCGCGATTCTCGCCGACCGCTTTGAAGGAAAAAGGCTCAATTCGCCCAACGACGTCGTCGTCAAATCGGACGGCTCGATCTGGTTCACCGATCCGACCTATGGCATCGACTCGAACTACGAAGGCGACGCTGCGCCATCCGAGATTGGCGCGAGCAACGTCTATCGGATCGACCCCTCAAGCGGCGCGGTCACGGCGGTCGCAACCGATTTCGTCAAGCCGAACGGCATCGCCTTCACGCCGGACGAAAGCCATCTTTTCGTCGCCGACACAGGCGAAACCCACGTCAAGGACGGTCCCCGCCATATTCGCGTGCTCGCCGTCAATGACGATGGGAAGTCGCTTGGCAAGAGCCGCCTCTTCGCGACGTGTCCCGTTGGTCTCTTCGACGGGTTCCGCCTCGACGCGAACGGCAACCTTTGGACTTCCGCCGGCGACGGCGTTCACGTCTATGCGCCGGACGGCGTATTGATCGGCAAGATCAAGGTTCCAGAGGTCGTCGCCAATGTCTGTTTCGGCGGTCCCAAGCGCAATCGCCTCTACATTTGCGGGACGACGTCGCTCTATGCCATTTATGTGAACGCCGAGGGGGCGTCCTGGCCCCGCTGAGGCCGATCGTAGGCGTTAGGGTGAAGGGGCGTTGCGGCTTTAAGCCTCGCGCGTTAGGTGGAGCGCTGCGCGGGAGGCCGCCAAAAGCCGAGCCCTCGCGCCGGCGGAAAGAGAGCATGCGGCATCCTCTCAAATGGACGGCGATCGGCGCGGCCGCGCTGCTTCTCGCGGCGGCCGGCGCCTATCGCTGGCCGATCTCATCGGCCCGCGTCGCCGCCGCCTTCAATCGGCAATTGGGAACCTCGGCTGGAGTCGAATTGCGGCGGCCGGCGCGGGTCTATCTGACCATCCTTCCCCTGCCGAGCGTTCAAATTCTCGATGTCGAGTTTCACGACAAAAACGGCGTTACCCTGGCGACTGCCCCAAGGGCCAAGGCGCGCCTCGCCATGGCGCCGCTCCTCTTTGGCGATTTCCAATTCGCGAGCGTCATGCTGCGCGAGCCGACCGCGGTGATTGATCTCGATCGCGGTCCTTTCGCCAAGAGCGGGGCATTCCGCGGACTGTTCGCTTCGAGCGACGAGACCGGCGCTGAGCCGTCGCTTGGCGACCTGCGCGTCGAGCATGGACTCTTGCATGTCGTCAGCGCGGAGCGCGGCGTCGACACATTGATCGAAGATATAGACGGCGACGTCGATTGGCCCCGCTTGACCGGACCGGTGAATATCGCGCTCCACGGCCACTGGCGCGGCGAGCCCTTGGCGGTCAACGCTTGGTTGGCTGATCCTGGAATATGGATGAACGGCAATCGCTCGCCCGTTCACGTTGGCCTTTCTCTGCGCGATGCGACCCTCGCGCTGGATGGGGCCCTTGTAGACGGCGGCGCGAATTTCGAAGGCGCGATCGCCGCCGACGGCGCTTCGCTCCCGAGCTTGACGCGGCTGTTCGGAGCGCCCTCTTTGGCCTGGCTGCCCGATGGGCGCGCGTCGTTGTCGGGCGTGGCGCGGGGGAATTTCCGACAACTGGCGATCGGCGACGCGCGCCTGACCGCGTTCAATCATACTTTCGAAGGCGCCATCACGCTTTCCGCAAAGCCCCTTGGGGTGGCGCTATCAGGCTCCATCGCCGCGGAAACGATCCGGCTCGACGATCTCTTCGCCAAGGCGCCTTCCCTGATCGATCAGGCAGGCGATTGGAGCGCAAAGCCGTTCTCACTCGCATTGCCCGAAGGCTTGAACCTCGATCTTCGGATATCGGCGGCAACCGTCGAATGGCGCGGGCACGCGATCCAAGACGCAGCCTTCTCTTTGATGGGCAGCGGCGCCGGCGTGAGCGCGACCCTCTCGGACGCGCTCGCCTATAGGGGCGCGTTCAAGGGCGAGGCGACGATCGCGCCGGGACCAGACGGGGCCGAAATCCGCCTCTCGGCAAGCCTCCTCAATGCCGACATTGGCGCGCTCGCCGCGGATTTTGGCCTCGGTGCCTACTCGGGCGTCGGCGGCGCACAAATCGCGCTGCGCGCCAACGGAAATAGCCCGGCGGCGCTGGCGCGGGGCTTAAGCGGGGAAGGCTCGCTGAAGCTCGGCGCCGGCGTCATCGAGGGGCTCAGCTTTGAGGAGGCGCTGCGTCGCAGCGAGCGGCGACCAATCAATCTCTATTCCGACATGCGCACCGGCCGCACCACCTTCAATGACGCGGAAGCCGAAGTGACGATTGAAAATGGCGAAGCGCGGCTGCGCAGCGCCACGATGACCGGACCCGGCGTCTGCGTCGCTCTTTCAGGGACCGCGGATTTGGCCAACCGCCAGATGGCGACCGAGCTCGTCGCCACTAGGGCTGATCAAAACGGGGCCCCCAACGCCGATGGCCCACAATTGAAGCTGACGATCGCCGGACCCTGGTCGCGGCCGGTCATCAAGTCGGACAGCGGCGCCTGACCTTGGCGGCGCGGCGATTGCGCCTGCGGCGACGATCCGCTCTATTGCGGCGCAGCATGGTCCGGAGCCCGCGATGAAAGCGCCGCGTCAATTCTACGAGCCTTTGGCGATCGGCGCGCCGACGCCGATGCGGGTGCCTCCGGCGCGGCTCGAGCGGATGATCCATTTCATCGCTCCTCATGTCGAGAAGATGCGCGCCAAGGCGGCGGACATCGCCCGCGAGGTCGACGTCGTGCTCGGCAATCTCGAGGACGCCATTCCCATCGAACAAAAGGATTCCGCGCGCGAAGGATTCATCGCCATGGCGCGCGAGACCGACTTCGGCGCCGCAGCCTTATGGGCGCGGGTCAATGCGCTGAATTCGCCATGGTTCCTCGATGATGTGACGCGGCTCGTCGGAGAGGTCGGCGACCGGCTCGATGTGGTGATGATCCCCAAGGTCGAGGGCGACTGGGATATCCATTTCGCGGATCAGTACCTTGCGCTTCTCGAAGCGCGCCACCGCGTCGGAAAGCCAATTCTGATCCACGCCATCCTGGAGACCGCGCAAGGCGTCATGAATGTCGCCGAAATCGCCGCCGCCTCGCCAAGAATGCATGGCATGAGCCTTGGACCCGCCGACCTTGCGGCCTCGCGCAGGATGAAGACGACGCGCGTCGGCGGCGGCCATCCCGACTATCGCGTCCTCGCTGATCCCGTCGTCGGGGGCGGCAGCCGGGTCGCCGCGCAACAGGACCCTTGGCATTACACGATTGCGCGCATGGTGGACGCATGCGCGGCCAACGGGATCAAAGCGTTCTATGGCCCCTTCGGGGATTTTTCCGACCCGGAGGCCTGCGAAGCGCAATTTCGCAACGCCTTCCTCTTGGGCTGCGCCGGCGCCTGGACTTTGCACCCAAGTCAGATCGCCATCGCGAAAAAAGTGTTTTCGCCGGATCCGGCCGATGTCGCCTTCGCGCAAAAAATCATCGCCGCAATGCCCGATGGCTCGGGCGCCGTCATGATCGACGGCAAAATGCAGGACGATGCGACCTTCAAGCAGGCCAAAGTCATCATCGACTTGGCTCGCCAGGTCGCAGCCAAGGACCCCGATTTGGCGCGGCTCTACGCCTTTTGAAGGCGCGAAGGCTCAGCCGGAAAGATAATTGACACTCCGCCGCAGCGCGCGTAACTGGTCAGTCATCTTTGATCGGGCGCGTCTGGGGCCGGTGCGCCGAGTGGGTACTTAATGAAAGCCCGCGTCGCCAAGTTCGGCATCGGCCAAGTCGTCAAGCACCGCGTTTATCCGTTTCGGGGCGTGATCTACGACGTCGACCCGATTTTCGCCAATACGGAAGAATGGTGGCTGGCGATACCGGCGGAAGTGCGTCCTTCCAAAGACCAGCCCTTCTATCATCTCTTCGCCGAGAACGCCGACACGCAATATGTCGCTTATGTCTCGGAGCAGAACCTCCTTGCCGACGAGTCGGGCGAGCCGGTGCGCCACCCCCAGGTCGATGAAGTGTTCGTACGTGGCGCAAACGGCGCGTATCGCATACGTTCAGGCCCACGAGCGAGCTGAACGTTTTGCCGCGCTTCTGAGGGCCGGCCCCGTCATTTCCTAAGAAACAGGCTACTGCTTCGCCGGCGCGGCGGGCGCAGCCGGGGCTGGCGCGGCAGCGGGCGGCGCGGCGCTTTGCTTCTCGAGCTGTTCGCGCTGCGCCTTGGCCTTCTCTTCGAGCTGCTTCTGCAGCTCCTGCTGCTGCTGCTCGAGCACCTTCGGATCAATTGGCGGCCCGTCGAACGCAGTCGCGAAATCTTTCATCGGAACATTGAAGGTCACTTCATTATTGACCTGATTGCGCACCTGCACGCTCACCGTCTGCGCTTTCTTCAGATTGGCGATGGCCGCGCCATTGAGATCCGTCTCGGCGAAGCAACCGTTCGGGAAACAAATGGCGAAATGCCCCGGGATCGGCTCGCCCTTGTCCATGATCAGGCGGAAGCCCGGCTGCAACATCAAGGCGACGGGAAGAAGGAAGCGGGCGATGCGGCGCTCGTCGCCGGACATCTGATAAATGGCGACCGCCAGGGTCGGCGGTTGA
>DATGHD010000229.1:0-4897 GCA_035308145.1 Roseiarcus sp. | reverse complement strand
AGCTCTTACGCGATCCGGTTGAAGTCGCGGTGACGCCGCCGGCGAAAACCGTCGATCGCGTGACGCAGCGCGTCATTCTCGTCGACGAGCCGAAGAAGCGCGACATGCTGGTCGAGCTCTTCAAGGATCAGGCGATGTCGCGGGCGATCGTCTTTACCCGAACCAAGCGGGGCGCTGATCGCGTCGCGAAGACGCTCGATGAGGCGGGCGTCGATGCGCTCGCCATCCACGGCAATAAGAGCCAGGGCCAGCGCGAGCGGGCGCTTGCCGCCTTCCGCGGCGGCGCCGCGCGGGTGTTGGTCGCGACCGACATCGCGGCGCGCGGCATCGACATCGACGACGTCACCCATGTCGTCAATTTCGAATTGCCGGAAGTGGCGGAAGCTTATGTGCATCGGATCGGCCGCACCGCGCGCGCCGGGCGGGGAGGCGCTGCGATCTCGCTCTGCGCGGCGACGGACCGCGACCTTCTGCGCAATATCGAGAGGCTGACGCGGCTCGCTATCGCGACGGTCGATCGACGCGGCGTCAAGGGCCCGGCGCCCGCGCCGGTCGTCCGCAAGGCGGCGGCGCCCGTCCACCCTCAGCGCGTTCCGCAACGCGACGCCAGAGCCTTCGACAATGGCCGGCGTCCGGCCCGCCCGCATTCTCAGGGACGCGGCGGGTTTCGAAGCTTCGAGACGAGGGTCGCGCACGGCCGGTAAGACATGGGATCGCCGGGGACTGACCCAGCCGAAACGCTTAACGTTCGGCCAAGGCGCTGATCTCAGGCCCGCGACGTTCTAAGAAGTCGCCGCGGGCTTGGGATCGTCAGTCATAGATTTTGCGCCTTTCGATGGACTTTAGACGCTGCCGGCCAGCCAGGCCTTACAGCGCGTAGGCGAGAGGCGCTGAATTCCCGGCTTCGTCGCCGATCACGTCGATCGGCGTGCTGTAGCGGCGCCAAGAAGCGGCGCGGGCTTTGAGCCTTTGGCCGTCGAAAGTCTTGGCGGGGATCGCCTCGATCCGCTTGACGATCTCGCCGGTCGTCGCCTGGGCCGCCGCCGCCGCCGCGATGGCCTCGGGCGATCGGGTTCGCTTCATCGCAATGAAGAATTCCAGTTCGACGCGCCAGGCGTCCTCGAGAGCCTGACGATCCGCGAGGAGCCGGGCGTCGAGATGCTGCGGGGCCGAGCGCACAGCCGTGCGGTAGTCCCGGCGCTCGTCCAGCCGATCCATGCGCCGGAAGAAAGTCTCTTGGCCGACCTTTCGACGCGGCGCGCTCGGCGCCTCCACGGCGCGGCCTGTTCTGAAGTTCGCAGAGAGTGAGATCATATGGGTCATGGTTGATTGCCCTCCAACAGCAATGACGCGTCTATCGTCGTTTATTTTTACTTACAGTCAACTGCGATATTCGGTTTCTGTGTCGTAACCTAAATTTTGTTACCGAAATCAGGATAGTATTTAGCCAGAATAGTGATTCTATAGTGTCGCCGCCGCCCATCGACTTGGGTCGCGTCAAGATGAAAATGGCCGCGTAAGGTTACGGGCAGGGCGGGCGGAAAAGCCCCGCGTTAACAAAAAGGAAACGACGTTTGCGAGTCGTCTCGGGGCATGTCGGCCTCTGGCGTCCGGATTAAAGGATCGAAGAGTTGTGGCCGATATGTTCTTTCGCCAAGACCCTCGGTTCCAAGATGAAACCTTAAGATGGCCAATACGCTCAGCCGGGAAGTATTGGAGGAGCTTTGGTGGCGTAAGGCCGCGTCGCCGGTCCTTTCGCGAAGGCTCGCTCCGTCCAATCCGCCGCGCCCTCAAATCTCTGGCGGGTCGGACATATCGGTCATTGTCGCCGAATTCGCCGAGGTCATGCGCCGGCGCATCGCCGAAATCGATCAAGAGATCGTCGCGCAGTATAAATCCAGGGGGCCAAGGTCATGACGAGCGCAAACCTTAAGCTCGTAAAGAGCGAGGAAAGCCGACTTCTGGTCTATTTCGAGGAGGAGACGCATATCGTCCGGCGTCTCGGCGCCGCGGTTATTTCGTGTTGGCAGGAGCTTCCCGCTCCGGTGCGCGCGCGCCTCCTGGAACAATCGAGGAAAATCCTCGACGAGGAGGACACGAGCCTTTTCGATCGGCAGCTCAAGCATTTCATCAGCGAGAACACCCGCGAGAAGTGAGCAGCGCCCGCGGCGAAGCGCGGTTCGACCGGGGGCAAAAGCGCTCGCCTTCTAAATTGACGATATGACCGAGCGCGACTCGTGGCCTGTCGATATTCCTAGGGAGGAGGAGCGCGCTTATTCGCTCGCCGAGATCAGGCATTGGGTGGCAGCTTTCCGCAGGCAATCGGCCGCCGCGAGGCGCAGATAGGCGCGGGTTAGACGCGGCCATTTTTCTGGCTCGTGCGACTGTGCGTCACGCAAATGGGCGATTGAAAGGCGCGCGCGCACATGGCCCGATGACTGCAAGGCGTCCTCGCCTTGCCGGCTAAGCCCAAAGGTTTGATTGTCTTCGCGCATGGAAGCGGCTCCAGCCGATTCAGTCCGCGCAACGTCGAAGTGGCTGACGCGCTCAATCGCGCCGGATTTGGCACAATTCTCCTTGATCTCTTGACGCGCGAGGAGGAGCGCGATCGCCGCAATGTCTTCGATATAGCGCTGCTCGCAGACCGGCTGATCGCGGCGATCAAGTGGATCGATGAAGACTCCGAATTGTCGAAAATCCCTCGCGGCCTCTTCGGCGCAAGCACGGGCGCGGCGGCAGCGTTGGAGGCCGCGGCCGCGCTCGGCGATCGGGTGGGCGCCGTCGTCTCGCGCGGCGGCAGGCCTGATCTTGCGAGCGACGCGTTGCCCCTCGTTCGCGCGCCGACGCTTTTGATTGTCGGCGGCGACGACGACGCAGTTGTTGGCCTGAACGAAAAAACGCTGGCGAGATTAAGGACCGAGACAGCCTTGCGCATCGTGCCCGGCGCGACCCATCTTTTTCCCGAGCCCGGCGCGCTCGAAGCGGTTAGCCAACATGCGGAAGAGTGGTTTGCGACCCACTTGCGTCGCGCTGATGTCGCGACGCGTAGCGCTTAGGAGATTCGAGAATGCCATTCCAGGATCGCGCGGAGGCAGGGCGGCGTCTCGCCAAGGCTCTCGCCGGCTACAAAAGGAACAATCCGATCATCCTCGCCTTGGTGCGAGGCGGCGCGCCGGTCGCCGCGGAGATTGCGCGCTCTCTTGACGCGCCGCTCGATGTGATCCTGGTGCGCAAGATCGGCGTTCCTTTCCACCCGGAGCTCGCCATGGGCGCGGTCGTCGATGGCTCCAGTCCATTGACGGTGCGAAATGAAGACATCATTCGAGCGGCCGGCGTTTCGGAGGCGGATTTCGCCGAGGCGCGCGACCGCGAGCTTGCCGAGATCCATCGTCGTCGTCAGCGATATTTGGCGGGCCGCGCTCCCATCAATTTAGCCGGCGGAGTTGTCATCGTCGTCGACGACGGCGTCGCAACGGGAGCGACAACGCGAGCAGCTCTGGGCGCCGTTCGCAGGCAAAATCCCGCTAAACTGATCCTCGCTATTCCGGTGGCGGCGAGCGAGGTTCTTCACGATCTTCGCGACGAGGCCGATGCGATCGTATGCCTGGAGGACTATGAGCTGTTCGGTTGGATCGGCGCCTACTATCGCGACTTCCGCCAAATCTCGGATGTGGAGGTGATCAATATTCTCGCGGAGTTTCCGGTCCCTCCGGTTCGAGCCGCATAGAAGAACGCGAAGCCTCTTTGCGCTTAGTCACGATCATCCTAGCATTCCGTCTCTTTGCTCATTTGCGGCGCCGCGCCGTCTCTTCCTCATCGATCGCGCCATCGGGCGTCAGCGCGACGCGATAATCGCGTTCCGCCGATCGAACGGAGACAAGCCCGTCGCGCACGTCTTGGGCGACCAGCGCCGGATCGCGCTTCGCCGGATCGCCCATGCCGCCGCCGCCGGGCAAATTGAGAACGAGACGCTCGCCGTCCGGGATGATTTGAAAGCCCTTGGCGCGCAAGGTCGCTCCGGACTTCAGCGCCACTTTTCCCGCCGCGCCCGGCAGGCCCCCGTCGCGTCCCTTCGGCGGATTGGCGATCCGGTCGAAGACCGCGTTGCAGGCGAATTCGAGATCATTCTCGCCGCCAATCTCCATGATCTGGCCGAAGCCGCCGCGGGTTCGTCCCGGCCCGCCGGAGTCGGGCCGAAGCTCTTTGCGCCAAATCACGATCGGCGCGATGTTCTCGGTCGCCTCGACCGGCATGGTGCGCACCCCGGAGGGAAAGGCCGTCGCGTCGAGCCCGTCACGGGAGCGTCGCGCGCCGGTGCCGCCGGAATTGAACGTGATGACCTCGAAGTCGGGCAGGACGCGGCGATTGCCCGTCGCCTGGCCCGATACCGAGCCGCCGCCGCGCAAGGGCGGGTTCCAAAGACAGGAGGAGCCTTCCGCCGCAACGCGATCCGGCACAGCCTGATGAAGACAGCCCATCATCAGGTCAGGCAGCAATTGCCCGATGACGTGGCGGACGGAGACCGGATAGGGGCGCGGCGCGTTGAGGATCGAGCCCTCGGGGATCGTCATCTTGAACGGCGCGAGACTCGCCCAATTGTTGGGGATTTCCGGCGCCACGACAACTTTGACGCCGAAGCAGGAATAGGCGCGGCAATAGGCGGGCGGCACGTTGATGCCGCGCGAAGAGAGGCCCGATGTGCCGGCGAAATCGACCGCGATCGCGTCTTCGCCGATGGTCATCGCCGCTTTGAGCGTGACCGGCGCCTCGTAGCCGTCGGAGCTGATCTCGGCGCGCCAAACGCCTTTCGGCAGTTTTTTGATCTCGGCCAGGGTTGCGCGCAGGCTGTTGTCGAAGATGAAGGTCGCGAGCGGATCAAGCGTGTCCATTTCGAACT
>DATGHD010000228.1:0-19295 GCA_035308145.1 Roseiarcus sp. | reverse complement strand
GTCTTGCGGACCCCGCGCCGGATTTGCGGAATTGGAGATCCCCGAGAACGAACCGGGCTCCTCGATCATGCCCGGCAAGGTCAATCCGACCCAGTGCGAAGCCCTCACGATGGTCGCCGTGCAGGTGATGGCCAATGACGTCGCGGTCGGATTTGGCGGCGCCGGCGGCTATCTCGAAATGAACGTCTACAAGCCGCTGATGATTTTCAACGTCGCCAATTCGATCACCCTCATCGCCGATGGCTGCGTCAATTTCCGCAAGCACCTTATCGAGGGGACGAAGCCGAATTTGAAGAAGATCAACGAATATGTCGAGCGCTCGCTGATGCTCGCGACCGCGCTGACCCCGGTGATCGGCTACGACAAGGCCGCGAAAATCGCCCATTACGCGATGGACAATGATCTCACCTTGAAGGAGGCGGCGCTGAAGCTCGGCTTCATATCCGAGGCCGAGTTCGATCGCATCGTGGACCCGAAGAAGATGGTCAGACCGTACGTCGCCGGGCCTGGGCCGGCGAGCGGGAATTGAGCGGTGGGTCCTGCCTCGAGACCGGCGGAAGACTGCAAGGCCATCGCGGCTTGGCCACATCGGCCCGGCGTCGTCAAGCGCCTTCGGCGCTCCTTCGCTCCGCTACGGCCGCTTCGCGGTGACGACCCCGTTCCGATGCGGCTTTTTGCTTTTCATGGTCTTTGCTGCGCAAAGACGGCCTTGAAGGCCGGCTTTGGTCAGCAAAGATCATGGAAACCGAAAGCCCGAGCCGCGCGGAGGAGTCAAGGCTCGCGAGCGCATGCGAGCGACCCGCGCCAGCGGGCTTGGCCTTGACGCCGAGCACGGCTCAGGCACTCGGGTGTTTCCGTCAAAACGCATCATGCTCTCGGAACATTCGGTCCTGCTTAGCTCGCGCCGCGGCCCGCCCCTCAGCACTCGACGAAATTCACCGCCAGGCCGCCGAGCGAGGTCTCCTTATACTTCGACTGCATGTCGGCGCCGGTCTGGCGCATGGTCGCGATGACCGAATCGAGCGAGACTTTGTGCGTGCCGTCGCCATGCAAGGCAAGCGAGGCGGCGGCGATCGCCTTGACCGCGCCAAAAGCGTTGCGCTCGATGCAAGGGATTTGCACCAGGCCGCCGACCGGATCGCAGGTCATGCCGAGATGATGCTCCATGCCGATCTCGGCGGCGTTCTCGATTTGCGCGTTGGTTCCGCCTAGCGCGGCGCAAAGACCGGCGGCGGCCATCGAGCAGGCGACGCCGACCTCGCCTTGGCAGCCGACCTCGGCGCCGGAGATCGAGGCGTTCATCTTGAAAAGCGCGCCGATCGCCGTCGCGGTGAGGATGAAAATCCGCATCCCGTCGCTATTCGCCTCGATGCAATGGTCGCGATAGTAGCGTAGGACTGAAGGGACGACGCCCGCCGCGCCATTGGTCGGCGCCGTGACGACTTTGCCGCCCGCGGCGTTCTCCTCATTGACGGCCATCGCATAGACGCTGACGAAATCCATGATCTCATGGGCGGCGCGCAGGTTCAGCGACGCGTTGGCCTTGAGCTTCTCATAGATGGCCTTGGCGCGGCGCTTGACCTTGAGGCCGCCCGGCAATTCGCCCTCGACCGAAAGGCCGCGATCGACGCAGGTCAGCATGGCGCGGATCACGAGATCGACATGGGCGTCGACCTCTTCGACGGGTCGAAGGGCCGCCTCATTGGCGCGCATCATGTCGGCGATCGAAAGCCCGCTCTCTTTTCCGCGCGCCAGGAGATCGGCGCCGCTGCGGAACGGATGAGGGTACGAGACCGCCGCGGCGCCTTGCGCCTCGGCCTCGTCCTCGCGCAGGATGAAGCCGCCGCCGACCGAGCACCAGGTCTCATCGAGAAGCACGGCGCCATTGGCGTCCTCGGCCCAAAGCCGCAATGTGTTGGGATGGCGCTTGGGTTGCGCCAGCGTGTCGAAGCGGATCGCCTTGGCCGGATCGAAGGCGATGACGCGCCGGCCGGCAAGCCGCAGCGTCTTTGTCGCGCGCGTTTCCGCGACGATGCGGTCGGCGTTATCAGGATCGACCGTCGCCGGCGCCTCGCCGGAGAGGCCGAGGATTAGCGCCTTGTCGACCGCGTGGCCCTTGCCGGTGAAGGCGAGCGATCCATAGAGATCGACCGCGACATTCGCGACGCGGTCGAGCGCGCCGCGCGAGGCGAGCCCCTCGACGAAAGCGGCTGCCGCCTTCATCGGCCCGACCGTATGCGACGACGAAGGTCCGATGCCGATCTTGAACAATTCGAAGACGCTGATCATCGTCTTTTCCGAAGCTTGACGACGCAGCGGCGTACCCTCACCCGGCTCGCTGAAGCTCGCCACCCTCTCCCGCAAGCGGGAGAAGGAAACGCGGCGCGCTCCACCATCGCCCAAAGCGGTTCGCGGGCGACGGTAATCCCTTCTCCCGCTTGCGGGAGAAGGTGGCCTGCGAAGCCGGCCGGATGAGGGCGCGACTTCAACACAACTCCTGATCGGCGGCCGCCTGCGCGAGAATGTCGACCACATAGGCGGAGAAAGACCGGGCGAATTCGAGGCGGAAACGCTCAAGGCCGCGCCGCCAGAGAAGGATATCGGCCTTGGTCAAAAGCGTGCGCGCCGCCATCCCAACGGGAAAAGCGCCAAGATCAAGATCGAGCGGAACGCCGGCGTTGAGCAATCGCGCGGCCCCCGCCCCGCTGACTTCAAGCGCCGCCTGCCAATGCGAGACGTCGACGAGGCCATGCGGAATTTCCTTCAGCGCCTCCTCGAGCTTTTCGATCAGCGGCGCGGGCTCTAAATCTTCGGCCAGCAGCAGCCATTCGTCGGGGCTTTGCCAGATCGCTGCGCGCGCGCCCTTTTCGTTGGCGCGGAGCGGCCGGAGCGGCGGCGCCGGGCCAAAGGCCGCGGCGGCCCGCGCCGCATCCTCTCGCCCGCGCAAGATCACTCGCGCCATCGGCCTCAGAAAGATAACCTCCGCGCGCCCGTTGCTTGGCGGAACGAGGCTTTTGAGACTTTCGCGGCGCAGAGCGTCAGGCATCGAGGCGCTTGCCTTCCTTGTCGTAGAAGATCGGCTCGACAATTTGCGCCGGGCGTGTGCCCTCCATCGACGTCACATGCACGCGCTGGCCGAGACGGCCGCGCCCGCCGACGACGAGGGCCATGGCGAAGCCGCGCTTGAGCGTCGGGCTCCAATAGGAGGACGTGACATGGCCGAGCGCGGCCGAGCCTGTCGCCGGTCTTTCGTCGGCCACGATCTGCGCGCCTTCGTCGAGCTTCACGTCGGTGTCTTCGGGCAGGAGCCCGACAAGCTGCTTCCGCCCCTCGCGCGTCAAATCCTGCATGAGCAGCGAGCGCTTGCCGACAAAGTCCGGCTTGCCCTTGGCGACCATGCGGCCAAGGCCGAGATCGTCCGGCGTCACCGTGCCGTCGGTCTCCTGGCCGACGACGATGAAACCCTTCTCGGCGCGCAGGATCAAAAGCGCGTCGAGCCCATAGACCACGCAATCGACCTTGCGGCCTTCGGCCCAAATCGCCTCCCAGACGGAGCGGCCGTAATCGGCCGGCGCATTGACCTCGAAGCCGAGCTCGCCGGTGAAGCTCACGCGGGCGAGGCGGGTCGGAACGCCGCAGATCAAGCCCTCGCGCATGCTCAAATGCGGCATCGTGGCCGGCGAAATATCGATCCCCTCGACGAGCGGCTCCAGCATCTTGCGGGCAAAAGGCCCATTGATGGCGATCGTCGCCCATTGCTCCGTGACCGGCGTCAGCCAGACTCTAAGTTCCGGCCATTCGGTCTGGAGGAAATCCTCCATCTGGGCGATGACTCTCGCGACGCCGACGCTGGTCGTCGTGACGTGGAATCGCTCGGGGCCGAGTCTGGCGACGACGCCATCGTCCATCACAAAGCCGGTCTCGGTCAGCATCAGGCCATAGCGGCAACGCCCGACGGCGAGCTTGTCGAAAGAATTGACGTACATGCGATTGAGATACTCGCCGGCGTCGGGGCCGGTCACCTCGATCTTGCCGAGCGTGGAGGCGTCCATCATGCCGGCGCGTTGCCTTGTGCCGAGGCATTCGCGGATATGCGTTTCGCGTAAAGTCTCGCCGGCGCGTTTGAAATAGGAGGCGCGCTTCCATAGGCCCGCCTCCTCGAATATGGCGCCGTGCTCCTCGGCCCAATCATGGAGCGGCGTCTTGCGCACCGGATCGAAGAGCCCGCGCCGCGACATATGGGCGAAAGAGGCGAAAGTCGCCGGCGTATAAGGCGGGCGGAATGTCGTCAGGCCGACGTCCGGAATCGATTTTCCCAATGCCTCCGAGGCGATGGCGAGAGCGTTCATGTTCGACGTCTTGCCCTGATCGGTCGCCATGCCGGTCGTCGTATAGCGCTTGACATGTTCGATCGAGCGCATGCCTTCGCGGGTCGCCAGCTCGAGGTCCCGCGCGGTGACGTCGTTCTGAAAGTCCACAAAGGCGTGGGCCGGCGCGCGCTTGCCGCGGCTCATCGCGAGGCCAAGCCTCCCGCCGCCGCCGGCCGGCGCGCCTTCGACCTTGTAAGAAGGCGTTGGGCCGCCCGCCGCGCCGGCCGCCGCTCCGTCGTTCAGCGCCGCCGCCAAGCCGAAAAGCCCGCGACAGGCGCCGGCCGAGCGTTCGCCCTGCGCCGAGACGCCGGGAAGGAAGGCCTGGGCCATATCGTCGTACGTCAGCTTGCCGCGCGATTGCGAGAAGAGATGGACGCTCGGCGTCCAGCCGCCGCTCATCGCGATGAGGTCGCAGGCCACGGTTTCATAAGGACCGAGCGCGCCGTCGCTTCGGCGTTTCACGACGAGCCCCTGCGCGACGCGAAATTTGCCGCGCGTTCCGGCGAGGCTGGCCTTGGTCTCGATGCGAAGGCCCGCCTTCCGCGCCGCTTCGGGCCATTCGCCCATCGCCTCGTCGCGAAGATCGGCGATCATCGCAATCTCGACGCCCGCTTCCGCGAGCTCCAGCGCCGTGCGATAGGCCGTATCGTGCGCGGTGGCGACCAACGCGCGCGCGCCGGGCTTGACGCCATAGCGCTGAAGGTACGTCCGCGCCGCCTCGGCGAGCATGACGCCCGGCCGATCATTATCGGGAAAGACGAGCGGACGCTCATGCGCGCCGGTCGCCAGCACGACCCGCTTGGCCCTCGCCTGCCACAGCCGCTCGCGCGGCAGGCGCGGATCGGGATCGGCGAGATGATCGTTCAACCGCTCGAGGCCGCCGAGGAAATTCTGCGCGTAATAGCCGAAGACCTGCGTGCGCGGCGCAAGCGTCACATTCGGCGCGGCTTTGAGCTCGGCGAGGGCCGCCGCGAGCCAGTCGGCGGCGCTCTGGCCGTCGATTAGCGCTTTGGTCTCGGCGAGCAGCGACCCGCCCATTTCTGCCTGCTCGTCGAAGAGGATGACGCGCTGACGCTGGCGCGCGGCGGCGAGCGCCGCGGCAAGGCCAGCGGGCCCCGCGCCGACGATCGCGACGTCGCAATGCGCATAGAGATTGGCGTAGTGATCGGCATCGCGCGCTTTTGGCGCGCGGCCAAGCCCGGCGGCTCGGCGGATCGCCGGCTCGTAGAGGCTCTTCCAGGCCGAGGCCGGCCGCATGAAAGTCTTGTAGTAGAAGCCGGCCGGAAAGAGCGGCGCGAGAACACCGTTGATCGCGCCAAAGTCGCGTTTCAGCGACGGCCAATTATTCTGGCTCGCCGCTTCGAGACCCGGATAGATTTCGACCTGCGTCGCGCGGAGGTTCGGGGTGAAGCGGCTTTCGCTCGCGCCGACGCCGACGAGCGCGTTTGGCTCCTCCGAGCCGGCCGCCAGGACGCCGCGTGGACGGTGATATTTGAACGAGCGGCCGACGAGATGGACGCCGTTGGCGAGCAATGCGGAAGCGAGCGTATCGCCGGCAAGGCCGACAAAGCGCGCGCCGTCAAAAATAAACTCGATTGGCCTGGCGCGATCGACGCGCCCGCCCGAGAGGGTGCGAAAAGGAGCGGTCATCGCGACCCTCCCGCTCGGCCCGCCGAGCGGGAAGACCAGGGCGAGGGGCGGGGCGGGCCATTAACGCCTTTGCTCATGCCCCTTGCTAGCTCGACGCCCCTTGCTTGCATATCCCTGGCGTGGTTCCTATTTTCAGGCGAGATAAAGCCAATTCGAACGGAGCCTGTCCGTTGTTCATCGAGACCGAAGTTACGCCGAATCCGGCGACATTGAAGTTCCTGCCTGGCCGGCCGGTGATGGAGGAAGGCACTTTCGAGGCGCGCGATCTCGACGAGGCCGAGCGCTCGCCCCTCGCCAAGGCGTTGATGCAGGCGCCCGGCGTCTCCGCCGTCTTCTTTGCGCCGGATTTCATCTCGGTCACCAAGAGTGAGGGCGAGTGGCAGCATTTACGGCCGGCCATCCTCGGCGTGATCACCGAATTTTACCTTTCCGGCGCGCCGATTCTGGAGGGGCCCGCCGAGCCCATCGACCCGTCGAGCGAATTCTTCGACGCGGCGGACGCCGACACAGTGGCGACGATCAAGGAGTTGATCGAGACCCGGGTTCGCCCGGCAGTGGCCGGCGACGGCGGCGACATCACGTTCAAGGGTTATCGCGACGGGGTGGTCTATCTCAACATGAAGGGCGCCTGCTCGGGCTGCCCCTCTTCGACCGCGACGCTCAAGCACGGCATTCAGAATTTGTTCCGCCATTTCCTGCCCGAAGTGCGCGCGATTGAGCAGATCTGACCTGTAAAGGGCCGCACGCTGAGCGTGAAGCCGCTTTTCCGTCTGGCGATGCGCCAAAAAAGATGCTGAGGGCGGATCGCGCGATCTCGCCTTCGCGAATTGGGCTGGTTCCGGCGGCGACCGCAAAGGCTCAAAGAAACGATGTCAGATGACGCCGCATCACGTCCCGAGGCGCTGAGAAACACTCTTGACGCTTATTTCGGGGCGATAGCCGCCCGCGACCCGCAGCGCATCGCTTCGGTATTCGCGGAGCGCTGCGAGATCGAAGACCCGGTCGGCAGTCCTGTCCGCCAAGGCCGGGATGGAGTGGCGGGGCTATTCGCTTCTGGCGTAGCGCTGCTGGCGTCCAATGTAGAGATCACCGTGCTCGCGGCGCTGCCGAGCGGTAATTGCATCGCGGCGCACTGGGCCATGACCGCCTGGAGCAAAGCCGGCCACGAAGTCAAGGCCGAGGGCATTGACGTGTTGCGCGTGGATGGGCGCGGCCTGATCGTCCGAGCGGAGGGCTATTGGAACGCCGCTGCGTTCCGCCAGGCGCTGGCCTCGCCACAATCAAAGTAACCCACTACCGGCCTCGCCCGAGGCGGCGAGCGCGCGAAGCCCTTCTCGATAAGTCGGATAGAGGGGCCTAAATCCAAGTTCGCGCTTCAGCTTGGCGTTGGAGACGCGCCGATTATCGCCATAGAAGCTCCGCGCCGCCGCGCTCATTTCGGCGCGCTCGAAATCCACTTCCGGCGGCGCTGGCAAGCCCAGCAAATCCGCGGCGAAGGCGACGACGTCTTGCGGCGGCGCCGGCTCGTCGTCGGCGACGTTCCAGACGTCCCCCTGCCCCTTCGCTTCGATCGTCAAGCCGATGGCTTGAGCGATATCCGCAACATGGATGCGGTTGAAAACCTGCTCCGGCTTGACGATGCGTTGCGCCTCGCCTCGGCGCAGCTTGGCGAGCATGTTGCGGCCCGGCCCATAGATGCCGGCGAGCCTGAGGATATGGACCGGCGCGTCGACGCTGCGTCCAAAATCGCGCCAGGCGTTCTCAGCCTTGAGCCGCGCGCGGCCGCGCGGCGATGTGGTCCGCGCGGCGCTCCGCTCATCGACCCAGGCGCCGCCATGATCGCCGTAGACGCCGATGGTCGAGAGATAGACGATCGCCCGCCATCGCGAAGCGGCGAGCCTCTCGCGGAAGCATCGCATGACCGGATCGCCATTGTCGTCGGGCGGAACCGAGACGAGCAGCGTGTCGCTTTCATCGAGGCGACGCGCGATCGCTGCGTCGGCCCGCGCGCCGTCAAAGGCAAGGATTTCAACGCCCGCTTCCGGCGCCTTTTGAGGCGCGCGCTTCGTGCCGGCGACGTCGACCGCCGTTAGTCCTGACACAAAATGGCTGGCGCTGTAACCGAGGCCGAAGACAAAGAGCTTCAAGGCGGCGTCCTGGCGGATGAGAGCGCGACGCCGGGAATGATCGCGCAGCGCGCGCCCGTGGCGCGAGCCGCTTCGATCTCCTCCTGGAGACGATCGGCTGGACCGCCGGCCAATCGGACGACTTTCTTGCCGGAAGCGCAGAGCGTCGCAATGAGTTCGGGAGCCGTCGCGCCGCTGAGTTTGACGCGTTGCGCCTCGCGCCGTCCAAAGTCGAGGACATCTGGCGAGACCTTATCGTCGAAGATAATTGCATCGGCCGATTGCAGCGCGCGCAACGCCTTGAGGGGAAGCCATTCGGCGGCGTCCGATTTGACCTCGATGAGAACCAGCTCGCCTTGGCCGCCGCCGGCTTCGCCCCGCGCCTCCGCGACAAGCCGGTTGCGATCCGCATCGTTCGGCGCTCGGTCGGCGTTGGCGAAAGCGAGGGTCGCGAAGCGTTCCCAAAAATTCAGACGCTCGCGGAAGCCGAGCCCGAGCCGATGGATTATTCCGCGCCAGGCCTCAGCGCCGGCGGCCCAGGCGGCGAGGCCTTGCGGCGCGATCGCCTCGATCCGCGCGCGCAAAGCCCGGCCGAAAACGGGCGAAGCGCCATCGGTCGACACTGCGATCACCAGAGGCGAACGATTGACGATCGCGCCAAAGGAAAAATCGCAGAACTCCGGCTGATCGATGATATTGACGGCCGCGCCGGCCGCTCGCGCAACGGCCCGGAAGGCGGCGGATTCGGCGTTATCCTTGAAATCGCCGATCGCGATGATCGCGCCGGCGAGGTCCGGCGCCGTCCAAGCGCGCGGGACAATGCTGATCGCTGCATGGCGTTTGGCGATGTCCGTCATTTTAGCCGAAGCGGCGGCTGCGTAGGCATCGACGCGAGCGCCTGCAGCCGCGAGAAGCTCGGCTTTCCATGCGGCGGCTTCTGAACCACCGGCGACGACCGCTCGTTTGCCGGCGAGCCTATAGAAGACCGGCAAGACGGCGAGCGGCGCAATGGCGTCGAGCCCTGACTCGTCGGGCGGATGAGGCGTCGCCTCGTCCATGAACTTGGATCGCGCGCTGGAGCTCTTTTCGCCTGCCATCGCGGCCGTCGCGGCGTCTCTCATCTTAAACGCGCGCCTTTGGCGCGCCTTCAAACGTCCATTGAAGCCGTCTATATCATGGGGCCGATCGATCCCATGCCCCCGAATTTCCGAAGGCGCTAATGAACGATCGCGTGAGGAGATAAGGCGTGGTTGACGAAAGCCTGATCATGAAGGCCCTGGCCGGCGTCGCCGGGCCAGACGGCAAGACGCCCTTGACCCAATCGGGCGCGATCGGCGGCCTGACCCAGCGCGATGGCAAGGTCTATCTCTCGATCGCCGTCGAACCGTCCCGCGCCGCAGCCTTCGAGCCGATGCGGATCGCCGCCGAGAACGCCTTGAAGGCGACGCCCGGGGTCGCTTCAGCCCTTGTCACGCTGACCGCCGAACGGGCGCCCGGCGCCCCTGTCCAGCCCGGCGCCAAGCACGCGCATCCGCCGCGCCCGCGGGTTCCCGAGAGCGTCGCCGGGGTCAAGAACATCATCGCCATCGCTTCGGGCAAGGGCGGCGTCGGCAAATCGACCACCGCCGCCAATCTCGCCGTGGCGCTGGCGAAGGAGGGCTGGCGCGTCGGCCTTCTCGACGCCGACGTGTTCGGCCCTTCGGCGCCGCGCCTCTTCGGCCTCAAGGACAAGCCGAAGGTCGACCGGTCCTTCATCGTGCCGCTCGAAGCCTATGGCGTGAAAGTGATCTCGATCGGCCTCCTTATCGAGGAGGAGGCGCCGGTCGTCTGGCGCGGCCCGATGGTCATGTCGGCGATCACCCAATTGTTGCGAGAGGTCGCCTGGGGCGAGCTCGATTGCCTGGTCGTCGACATGCCGCCGGGCACCGGCGACGTGCAATTGACCATGGCGCAAAGCGCGCCGCTCGCCGGCGCGATCATTGTCTCGACGCCGCAAGATTTGGCGCTGATCGACGCAAGGCGCGGCGTCGCGATGTTCGACAAGGTCAAGATTCCGGTTCTCGGCATCATCGAGAACATGAGCTATTTCATCTGCCCGCATTGCGGCGGCCGTAGCGACATTTTCGCCCATGGCGGGGCGCGCCACGAAGCTGAGAAGCGCAACGTGCCTTTCTTGGGCGAAGTGCCGCTCGACATGGCGATCCGCGAGACCTCCGACGGCGGTAAGCCGATCGTCGCGGCAGAGCCGGATGGCGCGCATGCTCAAGCGTATCGGGCGATCGCGAAGGCGGTGATCGCCAGACTCGAGGGCAAGCCGCAGCGCGCCGCGCCGAGGATCGTCATCGGATAGGCCTTCGCGCAATGGACAAGGAACAGCACGAACCCTGGCCGACCGAAATCCGACTGACCGACGAAGGGCGGCTGCTGACCATTGCTTTCGATTCAGGCGAGAGCTTCGCGCTGGAAAGCGCCTATCTTCGCAAGATGACGCCGAGCGTCGAGGCCAAACGCCTGACCGAAGCGGAACGCGAGAAGCTCATCGCCGGCCGCTCGGCGCGGATCACCGCGATCGACCCGATTGGCAATTACGCGATCCGCCCGACCTTCGACGACGGCCATTCGACCGGCATTTTCAGTTGGACCTATCTCGCCGAGCTCGGGCGCAAGGCGAGAAGGGGGAGCTGACGTAGGACCCTCCATAATCATGATGGGCTATCCTACTCTACGCGGGCGCCTCACGGCCCCTTGTCACACCTGATCGGGAAACAACCCTGGCATCCAGCGCGAAGCGAGCGCGGCGGGGAAGGCGAGATAGAGCGGGTCGCGCGGCCCTTTGGATATGAGCACGCCGCGTTTGAGCAAATCCGAGACGATGCGCCTCGCGTGGCGAGGCGTAAGGCCCAGCAGAACGGCGACATCGCCGCGCGGCAGCTCGCCGCGATAAAGGATCGCTTCAAGTACAGCGCTTGCCTTGGGCGGCAGTCCACTCAGCTGCGTTTCTTCCTCGGCCCACAAAAGGATGCGCGCGCGCACCCGATCGGGCTGCATCAAGCCTTCCATGAAGGTGACTTGGTCGATGCAGGTCTCGAGGAAGAACCTCGTGAACGAGGCGAGCGCCTCTTCACTAAGGTTGCCGCGGCCGTCGAGATCGTTGCGCCGCGGAAGGTCGGATTCGGCAAGATGGCGCTTGTAGGCGGCCTCGCTACGGGCAAGGCCGCGCGCGACCGACCAAACCGCTCCGGTGTCGAGCGTCTCAAGCAGCATTGCATGCGACATGAGACGCGTCACGCGCCCGTTGCCGTCCAGGAATGGGTGAATCCACAAAAGCCGATGATGCGCAGCGGCCGACGCGAGGATGGCGTCGGTCTTGCCGAGCCGACTGTAGGTCCTCTCGAAATGCGCCAGGAATCGCGGCAGAGCGCCGGGGCTGATCGGAACGTGACGCCCGACGCGCACGTCACGTCGGCGTAGTTCGCCGGGAATGACGCGAAGACGCTCGTGCGTGTCGGGCTCGTCCACCCAAAGCATGGTGTCAGGCAGCAGCTCGCAAAAGCGCCGGTGAAGTTCGAACAGGCCGTCAGCGGTAACGGCGCGACCAGAAAAATTCCCCTCATCGATCCACTGCTGGACCGCGATATGCGCCTTGGCTTCGAGTTGCAGGTCGCGTTTTTTCGGATCGGCGCTGTAATCATTCTGGAGGGCGCGCTCGATATCGACCGGATGCGTGTCGTGCCCTTCGATGAGATTGCTGTAGTAGCAATTCATCGAGCGGACGAGCGTGGCAAGGCCGCGCCGAATGCCGGCGGGCAAGCTGCGGCGAAAGCCCGCCGAACGCGCCGCGAGATCGACCGCCAGGTCGGTTAGGGGCCCACGATGGCGCGAATCCTCCCCGACCAGCATGGGCGTCATGAGGGAGATGGATTCGCCCCGATCCGGCGCCTCCGAAATGTCCGCTTTCTTGTCCTCTCCCTTATCGATCATAACAGACTGGTAACATGTAGCTATGCGAAATGCACGGTCAAAATAGTCAGTTCTAATGTCCGCTTAGAAGTCCTCATCCCATTCGATTCCGTCGCCTTGTGGTGGCGGCTTGTTCGGTCATTACAGGAGGAGAACCTGACCCGTTCCATCACTCCTTAAGAAATCAATAACGATATCGACCGTATCCTTCCGTTGTTCAGGCGTCGCGTTTGGAACAAGCGCGCTTTGGCGCATGAGGCGGAATCCTTAGACGTGACGACGACTTCCGCCTATCTCCTGGTCGAGAACAATCTCTCCCGCTACCAGACGACCACCGCCGACGAGCCGGCGGTCCAGACCGCCAGCGCCTATTACGCCGCCAATATCGGCAAGGTGAAGTCGGTTTCCGATTTCGTGAACAATTACCGCCTCTTGTCTTACGCGCTCGACGCTTACGGGCTCGGCGACCAGATCAATTCGAAGGCTTTGATCACAAAGGTGCTCGAAGGCGGCGTCGTCAATCCCAAGAGCCTCGCCAACACGCTCTCCGACTCCCGCTGGAAGGCCTTCGCCGAAGCGTTCGACTTCGGCGACCTCGGCGTCGGCGTGACCGCCGCCATCTCCTCGTCAAGCGCGATTCAGACGACCGAAAGCAAATACGTCGAGCAGCAATTGGAAAGCGATCAGGGGCAGCGGGACGTCGGCGTCCAGCTCGCCCTCTACTTCCAGCGCGTCGCGCCAACCGTCGCCAATGCTTACGGCATTTTGGCCGACCCCAACCTGCTCGAAGTCGTCCAGACGATTTTCGGCCTTTCGCCGAACAGCGCCTCGAATGTCGACGCAGGGGCGGCGCAGATATCCAAACTAATGCCGATCTCGGATCTGCAAGACCCGACCAAGCTCAAGCAGCTGACCGAGCGCTTCACCGCGATGTACGACCTCGACTATGGCCCGACTTCGGGCGCGTCCTCCTCACTTACCGTCAGCGGCGGCAACGAAGCGTCATCGACGGGCGGCTTGGCCGCCTCATCGATCCTCGCCAGCGTCATCACCTCAAATGGCCAGGCGATCGGCGCCGCGCTCAACAGTTCGAACAAATCGCCGGCTCTGCTCTTCAGCAACAGCCTGCTGCGGAGCCTGCAAAGCTTCAAGCTCGGCGGCTGACGCTCATTTCGCGCGGCCAGTCTCGCGCAAGCATCGCGGCGTTTTCTCGCCCTCATGGCGCAATCTGACTTGATTGCGGGGGCTGCGGCCGACCGCATTTTGCGCGCGAACGAAAAGTGAGCGCGATGGAGAGCCGCCCCGATCCGGCGCAGGCCAAAGCCCTCTACGCGCACGGAACGGCGTTATGGAACGCCGGGCGCCGGCAGGAGGCGGTGGCGATGCTTGACGCCGCGCTCATGGGTCGACCGGATTTCCCCGAGGCGCTTTGCATGGGCGGGTTCATCTTGAGCCAATCGGGGAAGATCGACGCCGCGCTCCGCTTCTATGACAAAGCTCTGAAGCTCAAATCGGACTTCGTCGTCGCCTGGTCGAATTCGGGCAAGCTGTTGTTCGATCTTCGCCGTTTCGACGAATCCCTCGCCGCCTTCGACCAGGCGGTCGCCCTCGCGCCGGGCGACGCCGACGGCTGGAACAATCGCGCCGGCGCCTTGCGCGAGCTCGGCCGCATGGAGGAATCGGCCGCCGCGGCCGCCGAGGCTTTGCGTCTGCGGCCCGATTTCGCCGAAGCCGCGCTCAATCTCGGCAATGCGCTCTTAAAGCTCGACCGCGTCGAGGACGCTTTGGCCGCCTATCGCGAAGCCAAGCGGATGAGACACGATTTCGCCGCGGCCTGGTGCGGCGAGGCTTTGGCGCTCAGAGCTCTCGACTGTTTCGACGAGGCTCTCGCCGCTTTCGAGGAAGCGGAGCGCTTGGGCAGCAACGGCGCGATCGGCGGCAAGGGTTGTCTGTACCTTACGTTAGGCGACTTCGCGCGCGGCTTCGAAGGTTATGAATCGCGTTGGCTCAACGGCAAGTCCTTGAAGGAGGCGCTCGGCGCGCGCTATCCGCAATGGTCCGGAAAAATCGTCCGCGGCGAACGCGTCCTGGTGATGAAAGACCACGGCCTCGGCGACCTGATCCAGTTTTTCCGTTATGCCGCCTTGATGGCGGACGCTGGCGTCGAGACGACGCTTCTCTGCCCACGCTCCATGCATCGCCTGCTCTCCTCCCGAGGCGGCGTGCGGTTGATCGACGCGATCGGAGCGGACGAAACCTTCGATGCGCAGATCGCGATCAGCAGCCTGCCGCGCGCCTTTGCGACGCGCCTCGACAGCGTGCCGACGCCGATCCCCTATCTCGGCGCCAAGCCGTTGCTCAAGGACAAATGGGCGGCGCGCATCGGCGGAAGCGGCTTCAAAATCGGCGTGGTCTGGCAGGGCAATTCTAATCCTGAAGCCGATATGGCGCGCTCAATGCCGCTTGCCGCTTTCGCCCCGCTCGCGGCGTTGCCCGGCGCGCGGCTGATCTCCCTGCAAAAGGGCTTTGGGACGGAACAGCTCGCGACCTTGCCCGCTGGAATGAAAGTCGAGGCGCTCGGCGATGATTTCGACGCAGGCGGCGACGCGTTCGTTGACACTGCGGCGGCTATGACGGCGCTTGATCTCATCGTCACCTGCGACACGTCGATCGCGCATCTCGCCGGCGCGCTTGGGCGCCCTTGTTGGGTCGCGCTAAAAAAAGACGCCGAATGGCGCTGGCTCAGAGGGCGCGAGGATTCGCCTTGGTATCCGACCATGCGGCTCTTCCGCCAGGCTCGTCACGGCGATTGGAGCCATGTCTTCGCCGGCATGGCCAGCGCGGCGGCGCCGCTTGCAACGGCGCAGGCGACGGCTCGCACGATCGCAATTCCCGGCGCGGTCGGCGAGCTCATCGACAAGATCACGATCCTCGAAATCAAGACGCAGCGGCTCGCCGAGGAATCCAAATTGCGCAATGTGCGCCACGAGCTCGAGTTGCTCGAGAACGCCCGCGAGCAAAACGGCGTCGTTCACCCCCGCCTCGACGCGCTCAAAAGCGAACTCGCCGAGGTCAACGCGCGACTTTGGGACATCGAGAACGATATCCGTATTTGCGAAGGAAGGTTCGACTTTGGCGAGACATTCATCGCGCTGGCGCGCGCGGTCTATCGCACCAACGATCGGCGGGCGGCGCTGAAGCGCGAAATCAACGTGCTGTTCAACTCGGCGATCGTCGAGGAGAAATCCTACGCCTAAAGAGACGCCCCGCCGATCAATCGACGATCGCGTAGTAGCGGCCGCCAAGCGCGGCGCGAGCGCTCGCCGAAAGTGTGGCCGAGCCCTCGCCGCCGAGGTAGCGCATCCCCAATACGGCGCCGCGGCGCCAGGCCGTCGCGACCAGGCTGATTTGACCGGTCTCGTCGTCATAGAGCCGGCACCGAGCGGGCAAGCCGATATTGCGCATCAACTTGATTCGCAAACCGCTCGACGAGCGATCATGCACGAGGCATTCGCAGAGGAAGCGATTGCTTGCGTCGAGCAATTTTGCCGAGCGCAGGCGGCTGCGCCGGCGTTCGTTCGCTCGCTTGTCGCGGCGCCCGGAAGCCTTTGCGTCACGCGGGGCCGCCGCCACGCAATAGGCAACCTTGCCGTCGCGCGCCAGGACGCTTGCTGCCGCGCCGGCGCCTAAGCGGTCGCGGCGGACGCCTTCGAGCACGAGGATCATCGGGAGGCGCGCCGCCTATTCAGCTTGTCGATCGCGACGCAAGATGAGGATCGACGCATCCGACCTTTGTGGCGAGAAAACCTTGCCAATCCATTGCCGCCTTCGAAAGCTCCAGTTTCGCGCCAGCCAAAAGCTCTATCAGCGATAAAGGCCCCTGCAAGAGAAGGCGGACTGCGGCATGAGACAAGAAGGACTTGCGACCCTTAGCGCGTTTCGCGAGCGACTCCATGAGCAGCTGATGAACGTGCCGGAATACCGCGCCCTCGCGGTGATCGATTGGACGATTCACGAAGTCACGCAGATCCTCGGGCCGGCGCCCCTCGCTGACCGCAAGATCGCTCCGGCGACCGATCGCCCGACGGCGACCGCCTCGAACGTCCCCTCGACGAGCGAACCCGCCGCCGTTTCCGATATCGGCCATAGCCGCATGGTCGCGGCGATCGCCGAGACGATCGAAGCCACCATAGCGCCGCCGAAGCCGCGGCTGCCCAACGCGAATTTGCATCCGCTGTTCCGTACCGCTTCCTGACGCCGTTTCGGGCGACGTTCTTCATACTCCATTAACAAGATGTCGCCCGACGTCCGGTCTAACGTCGCGCCCCTGTGCGCGACTTGGCGCCTCGCGACAAGCTCCGCATCCTCGCCGTCGCCCTTCTCCGCCTTAATCAGCCTCGCGCAAGGGTGTCGCAAGTATTCTTGCCGCAGCAATCTGTCTTGGGGATCAGCCAATGAGCATTATGGGCACAAGCGTATCGGGAATGGGCGCCGATACGAACTGGCTTTCCGCGATTTCGCAGAACGTCGCCAACGCGAACACCACCGGCTACAAGGAAGCTCAGACGGAGTTCGAGGCGCTTGTCGATCAATCGGGCGCCAACTCCTACAGCGGCGCCGGGGTCACGTCGAGCGTGCAAGCGCTCAACGCGATGCAGGGCTCCATCGTCGGCGGACAATCTTCGGTCACTGACTTGGCGGTGCAAGGCGCCGGTTATTTCGTTGTCTCGGACGCGGCCGGCGATCTCTTCCTGACCCGGTCCGGCGGCTTCGTCCCGGATTCCTCCGGCAATCTCGTCAACGCCGCCGGTTACTATCTGATGGGCTACAACATTCAAAACGGTCCGGCGAATATCACGGCGAACTCCCTGAACGGCACCGAGAAGGTCAATATCAATCAGGCCGGCGAGACGGCGACGCCGTCCACCTCCGGAACCTTCACGGCCAACCTGCCGTCGACCGCCACCGCCGTAACGACGGCGGCCGATTTGCCTTCGGCCAATCCTTCGGCGGCGAACGTCCAATACACCGACAAGACTTCGATTGTCGCTTACGACAATCTCGGCGGCTCGCAGACCATCGATCTCTACTACACCAAGACCGGCGTCAACGCCTCGGGCCAGGACACATGGGAAGTCACGGCTTACAACCACGCGGACGCCTCGGCCAGCGGCGGCTTCCCTTATTCGTCAGGGCCGCTCGCGACTGAAACTCTCAACTTCAACTCGACGACCGGCGCCCTCGCCAGCGTGACCAGCGGCGGCGCGACCAGCGCGAATCTGTCGCTGTCAATCCCGGTTCCGAATGGTCAGTCGATGACCCTCGATCTGAGCGCGATGAGTCAGCTCGCCGCCGGCTACAGCGTGAGCCAGGCGAACGTCAATGGCAATGCGGCGAGCAGCGTCACGGGCGTTTCAATCGCCGCCGACGGGACTCTTTCCTTCCAATACAGCAACGGTACGACCGTGGCCGGCTATCAAATCCCGCTCGCCAATGTGGCGAGCCCGAACAACATGACCTCGATCAACGGCGACGCCTTCCAGGCCAACGGCCTCTCAGGCGCGGTGAAGGTCGGCACCGCCGGATCGGGCGGCTTCGGCTCGATCGAATCGTCGTCCCTGGAGGGCTCGACCGTCGATTTGGCCACCGAGCTCACCCAGATGATCCAGGCGCAGAGCGCCTATGAAGCCAATTCCAAAGTGTTCCAGACCGGCGCCAACATTCTCGACGTGCTGAACAACCTGAAGTCCTGATCTGGCGTCGATGATCGCCCGAGGATTTAAGTCATGAGCCTGTCGGCCGCGTTGAACATCATCAGTTCCTCGTTCACCGCCAACGCGGCTCAGACGGCGATCATTTCGGGCAACATCAGCAACGCGAACACGACCGGTTACACGGCCAAGACCGGCAACCTGGCGACCAATTCCTACGGCGGCGTCGACGTCGTCTCGGTGTCGCGCGCCGCCAATCTCGCCCTGCTCGAACAGGCGATGGCGGCGACCTCGCAATCAGCAAGCGCGCAAGCGATTTCAAAAGGCCTCGCGCAACTCGCCCAGACCGTGAACGACAGTTCCTCGGCTTCGTCCACTTCAGGAGCGACGCAGAACGGCCAGTCGCCCTCCGCGATGCTGGCCAATCTGCAAAACGCGCTTACGACCTACGAGGCGTCCCCAAATAGCGCATCGGCGGGCGAAGCGGTGGTGACCGCGGCCGACAACCTCGCCGCTTCGCTCAACAGCGCCTCGGCGACCGCGGCGCAAGTGCGTTCGCAGGCCGATTCAGGAATGGCCTCGTCCGTCGACACGATCAACTCGCTCCTCAGCCAATTCACGCAGGTCAACAATACAATCGTCACCGGCCTCAAGACCGGCGCAGACGTCACCGACGCCGAAGATACGCGCGACAATCTGTTGAGCCAGCTCTCGCAGCAGATCGGCATCTCGACGGTGACCAGTCCGAACGGCTCGATGTCGATCTACACCGACAGCGGCGTCACGCTTTTTCAGGACACGCCGCGCGCGGTGAGCTTTTCCACCACCGCGACCTTGACCTCCGGCGTCAACGGCAATCCGGTCATGGTCGACGGCGTGCCGATCACCGGGCCCGGCGCGCCGATGCCGATCCAATCCGGCGCCTTGGCGGGACTCGCGGCGCTCCGCGACACTGTGGCGCCGGAGTATCAGGCCCAGCTCGACCAGATCGCCGGCGGATTGATCAACGCCTTCGGCGAGGCCGATCAGTCGACGACCGCGCCCGGGCTGCCGCCCGAACCAGGACTGTTCACTTACGCCGGCGCGACAGGCCTGCCGGCGACCACCGGCATGACCGGCCTCGCGGGCCTCATCGAGGTCAATCCCGCCGTCGATCCATCGCAGGGCGGCAACGTCAATCTCATCCGCGACGGCGGCATTGCGGGCGCCAACTACGTCTACAACACGGCGGGCGCCGCGAGTTACACGGGCCGCATCGCTCAATTGGTCTCCGGCGTCAATGCGACGCAATCCTTCGATGCCGCCGCCGGCCTCGGAACAAGCAACAGCCTCTCCGCCTACGCCGGCGCTTCGGTCTCCTGGCTGCAGGGCCAGAATCAGCAGGCAAGCGATCAAGCCGATTATCAAAGCTCCGTCGCCACCCAGGCGACCGGCGCGCTGACCAGCGCGACCGGCGTCAATCTCGACGCCGAGATGAC
>DATGHD010000227.1:0-5925 GCA_035308145.1 Roseiarcus sp. | reverse complement strand
TCGCTTTGTTCGCGATAGACGAGGCCCTTCTGCTTCAGCTTCTCTCGCATGCCATAGACGTCGAGCCCGAGTTCGCCGGCTCTTAGGCGGGCGCGCGTCGCCGCCTCCTTCTCCTCGCGGGCGAGGCTCTTCCGCAAGACTTCGGCGGCGGCCTCGCGCGCAACGACCACTACGCCGTCGTCATCGGCGACGACGAGATCGCCGGGATTGATCAATTGTCCCGCGCAGACGACCGGCACGTTCACGGAGCCCAGAGTCTCCTTGATCGTGCCTTGCGCGGAGACCGCCTTAGACCAGGCGGGAAAGCCCATCTGCGTCAGCGCCGCGACATCGCGTACGCCGGCCTCGATGATGAGCCCGAGGACGCCGCGCGCGATGAGCGAGGTCGCCAGCAATTCGCCAAAATAGCCAGCCTCGCTCGGCGAGGTCGGCGCGACCACCAGCACGTCGCCCTTCTCGCATTGCTCGACCGCGACATGGATCATCCAATTGTCGGCCGGCGGCAACGACACGGTCACTGCATTGCCGGCGATTTTCGCGCCGGCGTAGATCGGCCGCATATGCGAGCCGAGGAGGCCGATGCGGCCTTGCGCCTCATGGATCGTGGCGACGCCGAAGGACGAGAAGCCCTCGACCACGGCCTGCGGGGTGCGGGCGATTTTCGTGACGACGAGACTCACGCCAGGCTCTCCACGATATGCGGGAAGACGCTTTCATAGCCTTCGCCGTAAGTGATTTTCTTGTCCGAATTTCGCGCCGCCTGCGCGCCGCGCTGCAAGGCGACGCGGGTGTAATATTCCCACAAATGCTCCTGGCCGGCCATGCATTCGATGGCCGCGCGCTTCTTGTCCCAGAAAGGCGTGATGTCGAGAAGGACGTTCGGCGTCCAGCCGCATTGCTCCGGCTGGTGCGGCTCGAAGAGAAAGACCGGCGGCGCGCCGAGCGTCTTCTGGCCAGGATTGTGGCCGTGCGCTTGGGCGATGATCCGCGCGTGCTGCGCGAATTCGGCGACAAGCTCGTGGTCGCGATTGTAGATGTCCCGGCGCGAATGGGTCAGCACGAAAGAAGGGTGGATCGCCCGATAGAGATCGACAAGACGATTAAGCGCAGCATTGTCGAGCGTGATCGGATAATCGCCGAGATCCCAGAACTGAATGTCGGCGACGCCAAGCGCCTTGGCCGCCGCCTCCGCTTCCTTTCGGCGTTCGGATTTCACGCGTTCGATCGTCATGCCGCTTTGCCGCCAGAGCTTGGCGGATTCGCCGCGCTCGCCATAGGAGAGACAGACGATAGTCATCTGGAGCCCGCGCGAGGCGTGCAGCGCGATGGCGCCGCCGGCGCGCCAGACGAAATCCGCCGAATGTGCGCTGACGACGAGACCTGCGGCCGACGCCATGTCATCTCACTCCGTGTTTGCGTTGAAGTTTTATAGCCGCCGTCTACTCCCCATCCAGCGGCGGCGTTCCATGCGTATGAAAGCTCTCGATCGTCTTTAAGCCCCAGGCCTGTCCTTTCTTTCGTTCGGCCTCGCTCCAACGGATCGGCTTCCAATCGGGGGCCAGGATCAGCCGCGCGCCGGCGTTGGCGACCTCGACGCGATTGCCGCCCGGCTCATAGACGTAGAGGAAGAACGTCTGCTGCACCGCGTGTTTGTGCGGCCCGGTCTCGATGAAGGTCCCGGCTTCGAGGAAAATATCGGCGGCGCGGAGGATTTCTTCGCGGCTGTCGAGCGCGAAGGTGAGGTGATGGAAGCGTCCGCGCGCGCCATGGGCTTCGAGCGTATAAGCGAAATCATAGCTCTTATTCGTGCAGGTCATCCACATGCCGGCCTCGACGCCGTTGTCGAGCACGATCTGCTCGGTGAGGCGAAAGCCAAGGACATTCTCGAAGAATTCGCGATTGGCGCGGATGTCCTGCGCCAGGCAGTTGAAATGGTCGATGCGCCGCACGTTGACGCCCCGCGCGGGAAAACGCTGCGCCTGATTCTTCAGCGCGGGCTTTAAGGCGTCGGGCGCGTCGTACCATTGCGTTTCGTAATAAAGCTCCAAGAGATGTCCGTCAGGATCGTGAAACTGATAGGCCGGGCCATGGCCGAATTCGTTCTCGCGCCAGCCGACGCCGAGGCCCGATCGCTGGAGCGTCGCGACCCGGCGGGACAAGGCCGCCGGGCTCCGCGTCCGGAAGGCGGCATGGCCAAGCCCGGAGGTCTTGGCGCCGGTCAGTTTCAGCGAATAGGTTTCGTAGTCGTCCCAGCCGCGAAGGAAGACGCAATCGCCTTCCTGGCCGCTCTCCGTCATGCCAAGCACGTCGCGGAAGAATCTTAGGCTTTGCTCCGGCTTGGGCGTCAAAAGCTCGATATGGCCCAAATGAGCGACATCCAAGATCGGCTCGTCCTGCATCGATCCTCGCTTCGTCGCGCTAGATTTGCTTTTCGGGCCATCGGCAGAGATCGACGATCACGCAACGCCGGCAAAGCGGCGCCCGCGCCTTGCAAATGTAGCGGCCGTGCAGGATCAGCCAATGATGCGCGTGGCGCAGGAACGGCTCCGGAATGACGCGCAAGAGCCCGGCTTCGACCGCGGCGGGTGTCTTGCCCTTGGCGAGCGGAATGCGGTTGGAGACGCGAAAGACATGCGTGTCCACCGCGATCGTCTCTTCGCCGAAGGCGATATTCAGCACGACGCTGGCGGTCTTGCGGCCGACGCCAGGGAGCGCCTCAAGCGCCTCGCGGGTTGCGGGAACTTCGCCATTGTGCTCAGCAATCAGCGCCTTCGACAGCGCGATTACATTCTTGGCCTTGTTGCGATAGAGGCCGATCGTCCTGATTTTCTCGATGAGGCCCTTTTCGCCGAGTTGAAGCATTTTCTGTGGGCTGTCGGCGACGGCGAACAAGGCGCGCGTCGCCTTGTTGACGCCGGCGTCGGTCGCCTGCGCGGAAAGCACGACCGCCACAAGCAACGTAAAATGGTTTCGATATTCGAGCTCGCCCTTGGGCTCCGGCAACGCCGCGGCAAAACGCTCGAAAATGGTCTTGACCCGCGCCGTCTCTCGCGCCTTGGCCGCGCTTCTTTTCGTCAAATGTTTGGGAGCGGCTTTGCGCGCGGGGTTTGCAGTCGCCATTCACGCCTTATAATGGCGGGTTTAGAGGCCGCCAAGGCGGCCTTATCGGAGGGCGGGCTTTTCGATGAGCGAGACAAAGGCCTTCGATGCGCCCTTGTTCGATCGGCGCCTGCAGCCGCATCGCTCGCTCGGGCCGCGCGGCTTTCGCTTCTTGATGCTCGGCTGCTGCGCGATTTCCACGCTCTACAGCCTGCCCTTCTATCTGATGGGCGCCTGGCCGGTGGTCGGCTTCCTCGGTCTCGACGTCGCTTTGCTCTATCTTGCCTTTCGCGCCAACTTCCGCGCCGCGCGCGCCTATGAATTGCTGCGTCTGACGTCGCTCGAACTTCTATTCGCTCGCGTTTCGGCGCGAGGAGAGCGCCGCGAATGGCGCTTCAACCCGGTCTGGGTGCGTTTCGAGCGCATCGAGCATGAGGAGTTCGGCACGCAGCGCCTTGCTTTGGTCTCGCAGGGGCGCAGCGTCGAAGTCGGCGGCTTTCTCGGGCCGGATCAGAAGGCGGAGCTGGCGACATCCTTTTCGCTCGCGCTTGCGCGCGCTCGCCGCGGGCCCCAGTTCTCTTGAAAAGGGCGCCGCCGCGCTTCTTTAGAATTCCGCCTGACCGCGCACGATGTCGAGCATTTCCGCGCGCTGCTTGGGCGTCAGGTCCGACGTCAGCGAGTCGAGCTGAGCGTCCTTGATTCCGGCCTTTTCGGCCAGCATGTTCCAGGCGGCCGCCTCGGCGAGATCCTGTTTAACGCCGCGTCCTATCGCGTAGAGATGCGCAAGGCGATTCTGCGCGATCGGATTGTTGCGGGCCGCCGCCCTGCCGAATAATTTCGCCGCCGCCGTCTCGTCGCGCATCACTCCTTCGCCGTTGTACAGCATGATCGCATAATCGACTTCGCCTGCGACGACGCCGGCGTCGGCGGAACGCTTGATCCAGCGCGCCGCCTCCTCGGTGTCCAGATCGACGCCGCGACCGCTGCGCAACAATTCGCCGTAGGAATAGGCGGCGTCGCCGTCGCCGAGCTCGGCGGCGCGCTTGAAGAGGTCGGCCGCCCTGGCGAAATCCGGCTTGGCGTTCTCGTCGCCTTCGATCGCCATGACGCCGAGATTGTAAAGCGCGCCGGCGTGGCCTTGCGCGGCGGACTGTTCGAACAGGGCGGCGGCGGCGGCGCGGTCCTTGGCGACGCCGCCCTCGCCGGTGAGCAGCATGAGGCCAAGTTCGAAACGCGCGGCGCGGTCGCCCAGATCGGCGGCGAGCCTGTACCACCGCTCGGCCTCGGCGCCGTCTGGCTTGATCCCTTCGCCGGTGCGGTAGAGTTCGCCGATGAGCGTCATCGCCGCAGAGTCTCTGGGATTGGCGGCAATCGCCTTCATCGCCTCGTCGAGCGCGGTGATGTAGTAGCCCCGCTGAAAGGCCCCGAACGCGAGATCCGGCGCCGGCCCGCTGGGCGCAGGCGCCAGCGTCGGGCCGCCCGCGGCGCGCGGAAGGACATAGGTCGTCGTGGGCTGGGCCAGGGCGACGGCTGGCGCGATCGCCGACGCAACGGCGAGCAGATAGAAGAGCCGACGAGCCATGCTTCTTAGGCCGCTCTCGGGGCGATCAGCGCGGCCTCTGCTTGGGCGAGCGCCTCCGCCGGCTTGTTAGCCTGCCATATGGCGTCGCCGAGCGCGATGAAATCGGCGCCGGCGGCGGCGAGCGGGGGGATGTCGCCGAGCCGCGACGCAAAGCCCACGCAGGGCTGCTCGAAAATCTCCGCCCACCAGGCGACGCGCTCGACAGTCTCGGCGCTTGGCGGCGTATAGCCGTCGGCCCTTGGTTCGCCGAACATAACGTAGTCCGCGCCCACTTCTCCTGCGCGCATGGCGTCATCGCGGCTGCGAAGCAGGCCCGCGCCAACGATGCGATCGGGTTTCAGACTGGCGATCGCCTCGCTCAAGGCGTCGCCCGCGCCGTGGATGTGGGCGCCATCGGCGTCGAGCGCCAACCGCGGATCGCCATCGACCAGCAGGGCCGCCTCAGTCTCGGCGGCCAGGCCGGCAAGCCTGGCGATGATCGTCTTTGCGGCGGCCGCGCTCTGCGGCGCGACGCGCGCCAGCACGCATGCGACGTCGGCCGCCGAGAGCGCCTCGCCGAGCAGCGCGGCGAACGCGTCAAGCTCGCTTTCGGCGACCGGAGGGGTCAGAAGATAGAGACGGCTCTTTTGAAAGTCGGCCATGTCGCCCCGTTCGGCGTCACGCGGAACGTTCTAGCGATCAATGGGGCCAAAACATGGGCCGCGCAAGCGGCCCGTCAGCCGGCCTAGTTGGCCGCCTGGAATGCGGCGCGCAGAAGCTCGACTTGTTGCGCGATCGCGCTCGCCGGCGGCATCGGCTCTTCCGGCGCAGCGAACAGGCAGCGGTCGAGATGGATGACCCGGGCCTGCAGACGGATCGACGTGAGGCTCAGGTCGCGCAGGCGCTTCGGCAATTCCTCAAAAAGCTCCGGCGCGCAGCCGATCTCCTGGCGCGACAAACGCACGCGATGCTTTTCGGTCGCCGCCTGGGCCAGCGTCATGTCGCCCTCGTTCACCGCGCGCTGCAGCAGCAGCCAGGAGGCGATCTGCATCAGCCGCGTCGTCAACCGCATGCTTTCCGTCGCATAGGCGAGGGCGATGGGCCGCCTTAGCTGCCGCGATTCCTCGCGGCCCGCGCCGTCGAGATAGGAGGCGGCGTCCTCGACCAGGGCCATGCCCTCCTTGAACAGCGCCTTGAAGCTGTTGGAGGCGGCCAGTTTGTGAATGAAGGAGATCGTGCCCGGCTTAGGCGTTCCGACTGTCAGC
>DATGHD010000226.1:0-7719 GCA_035308145.1 Roseiarcus sp. | reverse complement strand
GAATCCGACGATCCCGACAATGACGATTTCGAGGTGATTTGGCCGCAGTTCGACGAGATCGTCTGGCCGGCGTTGGCGGCGCGCATTCCCGCCTTTGAAAGCGTCAAGCCGGGCCGCGCTTGGGCCTGTCACTACGATCTCAATGTATTTGATCACAACGCCATCGTCGGCCGGCTGCCGGGGCTCGACAACGCCTATCTCGCGGCCGGCTTTTCCGGCCATGGCATTCAGCAATCGCCGGCGATCGGCCGCGGCCTCGCCGAGCTCATCGCGGAGGGGCGCTACGCGACGCTAGACCTTAGCGGCTTCGCCTTCGACCGCATTCCAGCCAACCGGCCGCTCCTGGAGCGCAACATTATTTAAGGGCGACGCCTACAGCCGGGAGATGAAGCGCGCGACCTGGTTGCGGAACGCCCCGACCGGCGCGAATAGGCGCGTCTGCAGGCTGGGCTCTGGCGCCGGCGCGATAAGAGCGAGCGCAACCGGCTCGGCGACGGGTCGCGGCTGGGGCATCGGCGCCCGCGCCGGCGGGGCGCGCCGGCAAGAGCCGGGGCAGACCGGATGCGGCGGCGGCTTCGTCTCGGCCAAGACCACCGGGGCGCTCGCGACGGGAACGGCGGCCTCAGCCAAAACGATTGACTGCACCTTGATCGGCGGCTCGATTCTCTGACGCGCCGCGGTTCTTTGCGGAGCGCCGTAGACGCCGCTATAGATCGCGCCGATCAAAAGGACGCTCGCGGCCGCCGCGCCCAAGGCTTGTCGAGCAAGTTTTGCCGCAACGCTTTCCATCAACCCCCCGTGGATCGCCTGATCGACGATGAATTCATTCCATTGCCGATTTACGGCGTCACTGAGACAGGCTTAGGGTCGATGTGCGGCGCCGCCGCGATCGTTCCTGGGCGCGTGACGAGGATCAGCGTCCAGGCGGCGCGGCGGGATTCTTGCATCGCCTTTTTAAGCTCGCGCGGCTGTCGTCTTAACCCTATGCTGCGCCGCAACATCCGCCCGAGGGGCGCATTCCGCGCTGACTGACGAGGAGTCCCGCCGATGTCGATCATCCGATTGGCTGAAGCCGCCCTTCCCGAGCCCGTCGACGAGACCTCCGACCGAGACGGTCCAGACAAGGACCTGCCTCTACGCGATGACATTCGCCTACTTGGCCGCATTCTCGGCGACACGGTCCGAGAGCAGGAGGGAAACGCGATATTCGAGATCGTCGAGCGCATCCGGCAGAGTTCGATCCGCTTCCATCGCGACGGCGACATGAGCGCCCGGCGCGAATTGGAAGCGATCCTCGACAGCCTCACCGCCGACCAGACGCTGATCATCGTCCGCGCCTTCAGCTACTTTTCGCACCTCGCCAATATCGCCGAGGATGGGCACCATATCCGCCGCAACCGCGCCCATGTGGTCGCCGGATCAACGCCACGGGCGGGAACGCTCGCCCATGCGCTGAAGCGCGCCCGCGAGGCAGGCATCGACGCCAAAACCTTGCGCGCCTTTTTCAATGGCGCTTTGATGAGCCCGGTTCTCACGGCCCACCCAACCGAAGTGCGCCGCAAGAGCATGCTGACCCGCGAGATCGAAATCGCAGAGGCGATCGAAGAGCGCCAGCGGATGCTCGGCAACGCGCCGGAACTCGCAGAGAACGATGAAAAGCTCCGGCGCGCGATCTTGACCCTCTGGCGCACGAGCATGTTGCGGCAGACGCGGCTCAAGGTCCTCGACGAGGTCGCCAACGGCCTTTCGTACTATGACTATACGTTTTTCGCCGAATTGCCGCGCCTCTACGGCGCGCTCGAGGAGGAGCTCGCATCGGCTCGCGACGACAAGCCGCTTGCTTCCTTCCTTCGCGTCGGCTCCTGGATCGGCGGCGACCGCGACGGCAATCCCTTCGTGACTGCCGAGGTCTTGCGCGAGACGATGCGTCTGCAGAGCGCCGCGGCGATCCGCCGTCACCTCGACGAATTGCACGAGCTGGGCGGCGAACTCTCTCTCAGCGCCGGCCTGACCCACGTCAGTCCCGAGCTCGCCGAGCTCGCCGAACGCTCGACCGATCGCGCGATGACGCGCCAGGACGAGCCCTACCGGCGGGCGATCGCCGGAATTTATTCGCGCCTTGCGGCCACGGCGCGCGATCTCGATCAGGTCGTTGCTCTTCGCCGGCCGACTTCGGAGGCGCCGGCCTATGCGTTGGCCGGCGAGCTCGCCGCCGATCTCGACGTCATCGCGCGTTCTCTCGAGGAAAACGGCGCGACGATCCTGGCCCGCGGCCGCTTGCGGCGGCTCCGACGGGCCGTCGATTGCTTCGGCTTTCACCTCTCTTCGCTTGACTTGAGACAGAATTCCGACGTGCACGAGCGCACGGTCGCCGAGCTCTTCGCCAAAGCGGCGCCCGGCGTCGACTATCTCGAGATGGACGAAAAGGCGCGCGTCGCGCTGCTCATCGGCGAACTCAAGAGCCCGCGCCCGCTCATCTCGCCCTTCCTCGCCTATAGCGAAGAGACGCAAGGGGAGATCGCGGTGTTTAGGACCGCCGCCGAAATCCGCAAGACCTATGGCGAGGACGCCATCCGCACCAGCATCATCTCCAAGACGCAAGGCGTCTCGGACATGCTCGAATTGGCGCTCATCTTGAAGGAGGTGGGGCTCGTCACTGCGGACGGAAGGAGCGGCCTGCATATCGTCCCGCTCTTCGAGACGATCGACGATTTACGCAACTGCGTCGGCGTCATGGACGAGCTTTTAGGCGTCCCCGAATACCGCCGGCTTGTCGACAGCCGCGGCGGCGAGCAGGAGGCGATGCTCGGCTATTCCGACTCGAACAAAGACGGCGGCTTCGTCACTTCAGGCTGGGAGCTTTACAAGGCGGAGATCGGGCTCGTCGAAGTGTTCAAGCGACATGGCGTGCGCATCCGCCTGTTCCATGGCCGCGGCGGCTCGGTCGGCCGCGGCGGCGGACCAAGCTACGACGCAATTCTGGCCCAGCCCGGCGGGGCCGTGCGGGGCCAGATCCGCATTACCGAACAGGGCGAAATCATCTCGAGCAAATATTCGAACCCCGAGGTCTGCCGGCGCAATCTTGAAATCCTCGCCTCGGCGACGCTGGAGGCCAGTCTGCTGCAGGAAGACGTGGCGGCGCCCGATCCGTCTTTCCTCAGCGCCATGGAGCGTCTGTCGCAAAGCGCCTACAAGGCCTATCGCGGGCTCGTCTACGAGACCGAGGGATTTGAGCGCTATTTCTGGTCCTCGACCGTCATCACCGAAATCGCAACGCTGAACATCGGCTCGCGGCCGGCCTCGCGAAAGAAGACGACGCGGATCGAAGATTTGCGGGCGATCCCCTGGGTCTTCTCATGGGCGCAATGCCGGTTGATGTTGCCCGGCTGGTTCGGCTTTGGAGCGGCGGTGAAGGAATTCATCGCGGCCGAGCCGAACGGCCTGGAGCAACTTCAGAAGATGCACAGGCAATGGCCGTTCTTTCGCACGCTCCTCTCCAATATGGACATGGTGCTGGCCAAGAGCAGCCTCGCCATCGCCTCGCGCTATGCGCAACTCGTGCCGGACGTCGCCCTCCGCGAGGCGATTTTCTCGCGGATCAGCCGCGAATGGCGCGATTCGATCGACGCTCTCCTTGCGGTCATGGGCCACAAGAAGCTCTTGGAGGACAACCCGCTGCTCGACCGCTCGATCCGCAACCGGTTTCCCTATCTCGACCCGCTCAATCACGTCCAAGTGGAGCTTTTGAAGCTTCATCGCAGCCAACCCGCCAACGAAAAGGTGCTGACCGGCATTCAATTGACGATCAACGGCGTTTCGGCGGGCTTGCGCAACAGCGGCTGAGCGCGGGTTCCAGGCCGTGACGTTAAATCTTTGTAATAAAACAAGGACCGACCGCTTGGCGCGCGGCTGGTCCTTGCGCCGTCGAGGGCGCTCGCCATATTATGCAGCGAAAGCGCAGCGCCACGGAGGTTCTGTGGTTTTGGCGCTTAACTCTGTGAGGTTTTCAAATGTCGGACTTTGACCGCTCAGCGAACGCTCGTTACGGCGCCGGCGTCGCCCGGTCCGGCGTGAGCGCAGTCGATCAGGGCCTTCGCGCCTATATGATCGGCGTCTACAACTACATGACCCTCGGCCTTGGCGTGACCGGGCTTGTCGCGCTTGGCGCCTATATGCTGTCGGATGTTCAGGTCGTCGGCGGCCACTTGACCGCTAACGCTCTAGGCCAAGCGTTATATGGCCCTTCAATCCTGCGGTGGATCATCGTGCTCTCGCCGTTGGCGGTGGTCTTCTACATATCGGCGCGTATCAATTCGATGTCGGCCGCCTCCGCGCGCAACGCCTTCCTCGTCTTCTCGGGCCTGATCGGCCTCTCGATGTCGGCGCTGCTTATCGTTTACACCGGCGCGTCGATCGGCCGCGTGTTCTTCGAGACGGCCGCCGCTTTCGCCGGCCTCAGCCTCTATGGCTACACGACCAGCCGGCCGCTCTCAGGCATGGGCTCGTTCCTGATCATGGGCCTTTGGGGCATTATCATCGCCGGCATCGTCAACCTGTTCCTGCACAGCACGGGGTTGATGTGGGCGCTGTCGCTGCTCAGCATCGTGATCTTCTCGGGCCTCACCGCCTGGGACACCCAGGCGATCAAGGAGAACTATTACGTCGGCGACGGCCATGAGATGGTTCAGAAGAAGTCGATTTACGGCGCGCTCCGTCTTTACCTCGACTTCATCAACCTCTTCCAGTCGCTGCTGATGCTGACGGGTTCGCAGCGCCGGTAAGCGGCGAGACCGCTTCGCTGAAGCTTCAAACCCCGGCTCGAAAACCGAGCCGGGTTTTTTTCTGCCTGATTTTAAGAGGCGTCGCGACGGGCGAAGACCACCTTTTGCGCGGCTTCGCGTCCCGAAGGATCGAAGCCCCCTGTCAGCCGAAGCTATAATCGCCTCATGACCGAAGCAGAAATTGCCCAACTTGCCGCCTGGCTCGCCGACGCCGGCCTCACCGGTCAGACGGAAACCGCGCTGGTGCAGGGATTCTGCGATCGCGCGATCGCGTTTGGCTTGCCCATCGCGCGCGCGATCCTTTTCATCGACACATTGCATCCTGTTTACGAGGGGCGGGCGATCCGCTGGGAAAGGGAGAAGGCGGAGGCGACGCTGGCGGAATATGGCCGAACCGCCGCGGGCGAGCTTTCCGAGCGCTGGCGCAGGAGCCCCTTCTACCGCCTGTTGGAAACCGGCGAAGCGCTGCTGCGCCGTCGCATCACTGCCGAGGGCGAGGCCGAATTCTGGAATTTCACCGAGCTGCGCGCCTCGTCGATCACCGACTACGTGGCGATCGTCAATCGTTTCGCCGGTGGCCGCATAATCGGCGAGATGGACTGCTTCTACTCGTCATGGATGACGCACCGGGCCGGCGGTTTTGACGACGGCGACATCGCGGCGCTGGAACGGCTGATGCCGTTCCTCGGATTGGGGGTGAAATCCGCTTCGCTCGGCCGCATCGCCGAGACCCTGGTCGAGACGTATCTTGGCCGCGACGCCGGGCGAAGGGTTCTTAGGGGCCACATCGCCCGCGGCGTCGCGGACCGGATCGAGGCGGTCTTATGGTTCAGCGACCTGCGCAACTACACCCGGATCGCCGACACGGCGCCGCCCGAGCATATCATCCCGCTCCTCAACGATTACGCCGACGCGATCGTTTCGGCCATTCACGAGAACAGCGGTGACGTCTTGAAGTTGATCGGCGACGGCGTTCTGGCGATTTTCCCAGCGGAGGAACGCTCTCGAGCCTGCGCCGCCGCGCTCAGCGCAGCAAAATCAGCCCAAAAGGCCGTGCAAGAGCTCAATACGCGACGCGGCGCGCAAAATCTGCCGGCGACCGACATGTATCTCGGGCTTCATATCGGCGAAGTGTTTTACGGCAATATCGGCAGCAAGGATCGCCTCGATTTCACCGTCATCGGGCCGGCGGTCAACGAAGTCGGCCGGATCGCGGCGATGTGCCGGTCCGTCGACCAGCCTGTCCTTCTCTCGAGCGCCTTCGTCAGGTCGGCCGCAGGCCAGGATCATCCTTTCGCTTCCGTCGGGCGATACGCGCTACGCGGCGTCGAGAAACCGCAGGAGCTCTTCACGCTCGATCAAGGGACGTAGCGAGATCGACGACCAACTATCGGATGTGTCCCGGCAAGCGATATGTCCTTGTCCAGACACATTCGAGATTGGCGCTGATCTCAGCGCCACCCTCTCATTGAGAGCTTGGCGAGCATTTTTCGCGACAGAAAATCCGCCCTCCATCGGATTCTCGTATGGAGTGCGCCAGGACCCCAGCGAGACGCCGGCCGACGCTATGGTTTAAGCGGGCCCGCCCCGCTAAAGCCCTTCTTAATTTGTCTGCCTGAAAATCTGCGCTGAAATCAAAGCGAAGGCCGATCGGCATGGTGTCTGGCGAAGCCGAAGTCGCGGCCAAGTCTTCCTATTCGCCGCGGGGCGCGTTCGGCGCAGACTGGCTCGCCGCGCCGTCTCGCTTCGTCGCCTGGTCGAGGCCCTTCGCGCTTTTCGCGCTGCTGCTCATCGCTGTTGTCGAATTGACCGGTCTCATGACGCCGCCCGTGCCGATGAGGGCCGGCCTTGCGGCGCAAGCCTCCGCCGCGAGCGCCACATCTCCTGGGCTCGACGACCGCGACCCGGATCTCGTCCTCTACCATCGTATCATTGAGGGCATCCGCGACGGCGGAGACTACTATTCCGTCGTCGCGCGCGAGCTCCGCGCCGGCGGCTATCCGGTGCGCCCCTTCGTGGCCTTTCGCGAGCCCTTGCTCGCCGAGCTGCTCGCGCATGTATCGCCCGCCGCCGGACTCTTGTTGCTGCGCGCGCTCATCGCCGCGACCATCCTCGCCTGGGCCTTGAGGTTGCGCGCGGCGACCGGGTCGGGGCCTGCCCGGGCGATCGCCTGCCTTCTCTTCGCCGGCGGCGTCGCGCTCTATGGGCAGGAAGAATACGCCGTGGTTCACGAGGTCTGGGCTGGCGCCTTGATCGCGCTGTCGCTCGCGCTCCGCGACGAGCGGCGCTGGCTCGCGGCGGCGATCGCCGGCTTGTTGGCGATGCTCGTTCGCGAACTTGCGCTGCCCTTTGTCGTCGTCATGGCGTCGGCGGCTCTCTATGAACGCAAATGGCGCGAAGCGGCGGGCTGGGCCGCGACAATCGGCGTCTTTGCGATCGCGATCGGCTTGCACGCCGCGGCGGCGAGCGCCGCCGCATCGCCCGCCGATATCGCCTCGCCCGGCTGGAGCCGGTTCGGCGGCTGGCGCTTCTTTTTGACCGCGACCTGGCTCACCGGCCCTTTAAGGACGGCGCCGTACCTTGTCCAGGCCGCGCTGGCGCCGCTGGCCCTCGTCGGATGGGCGGGTTGGCGCGCGCAGATCGCCGGCCGCGCGTTCGCGACGCTCGTCGCCTATGCCGCGATGCTGATGGCCTTCGGGCGGCCGGATAATTTCTATTGGGCATTGATGTTCACGCCCTTGCTCATGGTTGGCCTGACTTTCGCGCCGCGCAGTCTCGGCGAGCTCGTCGCCGCCCTGCGCCGAGCGCATGACGCGCCGCAGCCTTCTCCTGCTATTGTCGACTAGAGCGCGCGGCGTTTAAACGGAATCCGTCGCCATCATTGCGAGGAGCGCAGCGACGAAGCAATCCATTCATAGAGCTCAGCCCTCTGAGTGGA
>DATGHD010000225.1:0-4963 GCA_035308145.1 Roseiarcus sp. | reverse complement strand
CAGGTCTTCCACGCTACCCACGTCCTTCTCCGAATGATGCGCGAGCGTGCCGAGCATCCAGCGGATGGTGTTGCGCAGCTTGCGGTAATTGTCGCTGACGCTTTTGAGGATTTCCGGGCCGATGCGCTGGTCGTCGGAATAGTCGACGCTGGCGACCCAAAGGCGCAGGATGTCGGCGCCGGACTGCTTGATCACGTCCTGCGGAAAAGTCTGGTTGCCGAGCGACTTCGACTGCTTGCGGCCCTTCTCGTCGAGCGTGAAGCCGTGGGTCAGCACGATGTCGAAGGGCGCTCTTCCTCGCGTGCCGCAGCTTTCGAGAAGCGACGATTGGAACCAGCCGCGGTGCTGGTCCGAACCTTCGAGATACATCACCTCGTCGCCGCCGCCTTCAAACGCGCGCTTGATCCCGGCAAGGCCGGGGAAATGAACGGGATCGCCGAGCACGTAACTATGCGTCGAGCCGGAATCGAACCAGACGTCGAGAATGTCGTCGATCTTGTCGTATTGGTCCGGGTCGTGGTCGTTGCCGAGAAAGCGCTGCTTGGCGCCCTCGGCGTACCAGGCGTCGGCGCCTTCCTTCTCGAAAGCCTCCGCGATGCGCGCGTTCACCTTTTCGTCGATGAGCGGGACGTTCTCGCCCTTCTTGACGAAGACGGCGATCGGCACGCCCCAGGCGCGCTGTCGGCTCATCACCCAGTCGGGCTTGTTGACGACCATGCCGTTGATGCGGTTTTCGCCGGAGGCCGGCACCCAGCGAGTGTCTTTGATCGCCTTCAGCGCGGTCTCGCGCAAAGACGATCCTCCGTCGATGGGCTTATCCATTGCGATGAACCATTGCGGCGTGTTGCGGAAGATGACCGGTTTCTTCGAACGCCAGCTATGCGGATATTGGTGCGTGAGCTTGCCGCGCGCGACGAGCGCGCCGGCCTCGATCAGCGCCTTGATTACCGCCTGGTTGGCGTCGCCCTTGTCGCCCTTGTCGGTGAGGACGCGCTTGCCTTCGAATCCTGGGGCCTCGGCGGTGAGTGCGCCGTTCTCATCAACGGTGTAGGGAATGCGCGTGTCGATGCGGCGCGCAAGCAAGAGCTGCTGCGTCTCGACTGAGGTCCAGATGTCGAAGTCCTCACGGCCATGGCCGGGCGCGGTATGGACGAAGCCAGTACCGGCGTCGTCGGTTACGTGGTCGCCGGAAAGGAGCGGGACGTTGAAGGTATAACCACTACGCGCGAGCGGATGAGCGCATAATGCGTCGAGAAGGAACACGGCCTCCAAGTCGCCAAGAAACTTATAACTTTCGACCTTGGCCGCTTTGAACACTTCGTCCGCAAGGTTCTTAGCGAGAATGTAATTCGCGCCAACCTTCGCCCAATTGCCCTCGGGCGCCGCCGTCACCTGATAAAGGCCGTAGGCGATCTTTTCGGAGAACGAGATCGCCCGATTGCCAGGGATCGTCCACGGAGTAGTCGTCCAGATAACAACGCTTGCTTTCTTCAGATTGGCGGTGAATTCGGCGTAACGAAGCGCGTCGGGTCCGTGTCCACCAGGCGCGGACGTTCCGATAGTCCTGATCGGAAACGCCACCCACACCGTATCGCTCGTATAATCCTCGTACTCGACCTCCGCCTCCGCCAGCGCCGTCTTCTCGACGACGCTCCACATCACCGGCTTCGAGCCGCGGTACAGCAAATCGCTCTTCGCGAATTTCATGATCTCGCGGGCGATCTGCGCTTCCGCCGGATAGCTCATCGTCGAATAGGGATGGTCCCAGTCGCCGACGACGCCGAGGCGCTTGAATTCTTCGCGCTGCACGGAGAGCCAATGCTCGGCATAGGCGCGGCATTCTCTGCGGAAGGCGACGATCGCGGCCGGATCGGAGAAATCCGGCTTAGGTCTGCCCTTGGCGCGGTAATGCTCCTCCTCGACCTTCCACTCGATCGGCAGGCCGTGGCAGTCCCAGCCGGGCACATAGTTCGAATCCTTGCCGGCCATTTGTTGCGAGCGCACGACCATGTCTTTGAGGATTTTGTTCAGCGCATGGCCGATGTGGATATTGCCATTGGCGTAGGGCGGCCCGTCATGCAGTACGAATTTCTCGCGGCCCTTGGCGGCTTGGCGCAGGCGTGCGTAAAGATCATCCCGCGCCCAGCGCGCCAAAATCTCCGGCTCCTTCTGCGGCAGGCCGGCGCGCATCGGAAAGTCGGTCTTCGGCAGGAACAGGGTCTGCGAATAGTCTTTCGCTTTGGGGCTCGCTTCGTCCATTGGTTCTGACAGGTCTCGAAAATCGTCGCGGCCGGCGCGCCGGCCCTTTTGGCGCGGGGTTTAAGCGATTTGGCTCAAAAGCGCCAATCCGGGAGTTACACAGACGACGGCTCCACCCCTCCGTCGTCATAGCCGGGCTTGTCCGCACAAGGCGGCCATGACGGCTGAGTGTGTTTGGTTGGCAGCGGTTAGATATCGCCGCCGCGCTGCTTCAAAATCGCCCGCGCCTGGGCGATGTCCTCGTTCATCTGCGCTTTCAGCGCTTCGAGACCGTCGAACTTCCGCTCCGGCCGCAGATGGGCCTCGAAAGCGACTTCCATCGCCTTGCCGTAGAGGTCGCCGGAAAAATCGAACAGGAAGACTTCGAGTAGGGGCTGGCCGTCATCGACCGTTGGCCGCGTGCCAAAACTCGCCACCCCGTCGAAACGCTTATCTTCGACGGTGGCGCGGACTGCATAAATTCCATGCGCGAGGCGATTGGTCGCGGGCAGTTCGATATTGGCGGTCGGAACGCCCAAAGTCCGGCCGAGCTTACGGCCGGCGATGACCTCGCCCGAGATGGCGTAGGAGCGGCCGATGAGGCGCGCGGCGGTCTCGACGTCGCCGGCCTCCAAGGCGCGGCGAATGGCGGTCGAGGAAATCGCCGGCGCATCCGGCGAGGCGGAAGCCTCGATCTTCTCGATCACGTCGACGCGAAAACCATGGCGACGGCCGGCGTCGAGGAGAAAAGTCGGCGAACCGCCGCGTCCCTTGCCGAAGTGAAAGTCGCCGCCGATGATGACCGCGCTGACGCCCAAACGCTCGACCAGGATTTTGGCGACGAATTCCTCGGCGGTCAGCGCCGCGAGCGCCGCGTTGAAAGTCAGCGTGACGACGCCGTCGAGGCCGAGCGCTTGCAGCGCCCGGATTTTCATCGGCGCGGGCGTCAGACGAAACACGACCGGTCGGCGCGCGAAGAAATCGGCGGGATGCGGCTCGAAGGTGAGCGCGGCGCTCGGAACGCCGATCTCGGCTGCGACATTTCTCGTTCGCGCGATGACTGCGGCATGACCGCGATGGACGCCGTCGAAATTGCCGATCGCATAGATTGCGCGCTTAAGCCTCGCCGGCGCGGCGAGCGGATCGATCACGCTCGCAAATGTCTTCTCAGCGCTCGCTGTCACGAAGCGTCCATCGGTTGCGGCAAGGGTCGAAAAGGCGGGCGAAACCGCCGCGCGACTTTTCCATGGGTCAAGTCGAGAACCTCGAGGACGGCCGCAAGCCCGCCCGTCCAGGCACGCTCAGCACGCCCTCGCCGTCGAGCACGATCTTGCCGTCGACCGCGCATTCGCAGCGGACATGAACACGCCGGCCCTTCTCGACAAGCTCGACGACCTCGACCGAGATCGCTACGACGTCGCCGATCTTCACCGGCCCGCGGAAATTCAGGGTCTGCGAAATATAGACCGCGCCGGGGCCCGGGAGACGCGTGCCGATCACCGCGGAAATGAGGCTCGCCGTATAGAGCCCATGCACGATCCTGCCGCCGAAACGGGTCTTCCGCGCAAAATGTTCGGAAAGGTGGACCGGATTGCGATCGCCGGAGAGTTCGGCGAAGCCGATCACGTCCTCGTTGCTCACCGTCTTAAGATGCGTCTCCCGCATGCCGACGGCGAGGTCTTCGAAGCAATGGGTCTGAAAGGGCCCGACGCTCATGATCGGCGCTCTTTGGCTGCGGCGTAGATCACCATGTCAGCTCTTCGATCATCGCGGTCGGCCGCATGCCGTGGCGCGCGGCGAATTGCTCGATCGCCGCGGCGTCGAGCGCGCTCAAGCCCAAAAGTTCGTCGCGATGGATGCCGGAGGTGACGAAGAGAGCGTCGATGCTCTGCGCGAGCGCGCCGGCGATGTCGGTTCGCATGGCGTCGCCGATCGCCAGCACGCGCGATTTGTCGAGCGGCGCGCCGCGCGCCGCCGCCGCGCGCTTGAGCGCCTCTTCGTAGATTTGCGCATGCGGCTTGCCGGCATAGATCGTCTCGCCGCCCTTTTTCTCGTAGCGCTCGGCGAGCGCGCCAGCGCAATAGATGAGCTCGTCGCCGCGATGGATGACGAGATCGGGATTGGCGCAGATCATCGTCAGCTTTCGCTGGAGCATCGTCGCAAAGGTCGCGTCGTAATCCTCGACTTTCTCGCGCGTATCGTCGAAAAGGCCGGTGCAGAGGACATAGGCCGCTTCGTCAAGCGGCGCGCGTGGCGGCGACGAGCCCGGCGCAAGCGCTTCGATCGCGTCGAAGAGACTCAAATCGCGCTCCGGCCCAATGTGGTGAACCGGGGCGCTGCCACGCGCGCGGATGAGATCGACTGTCACGTCGCCCGACGTGACGACCGCGTCATAGGCTTGGCGCGGCACGCGCAATTGATCGAGCTGCTGGCGGATCGGCGCATTGGGCCGGGGCGCGTTGCTGATCAGAATCGCGACGCCGCCGCGGGCGCGAAATCGCGCCAAAGCCTCGGCTGCGGCCGGAAAGGCGTGGCGGCCGTTGTGAATGACGCCCCAGAGATCGCAGAGCACGACATCGTACCGTTCGGCGATGCGGCCAAGACCATCGATCACCGGCGTTCTGGCGTTGGCGAGATCGTTCATGCCGCCGCTGCTAGTCGGCGGGCGGGGCAGGAGTCAAGCGCCTGCCCTCGCCCCGCCCGGCCGGGAGAAGGCGGCGTCTTG
>DATGHD010000224.1:0-14064 GCA_035308145.1 Roseiarcus sp. | reverse complement strand
CCGACCATCCCATGGCCAAGCGCATGGCCGAGACCGACCCAAAACTCGCCGCGTTCATCGACGAGTGCAAGCGCGTCGGCACGTCGCTGGCGGCGATCGAGACCGCGGAGAAGAAGGGCTACGATACTGGGATCAGGGTCGTCCATCCGTTCGACAAGGATTGGAGGCTGCCGGTCTATGTGGCCAATTTCATCCTGATGGACTATGGAACCGGGGCCATTTTCGGCTGCCCGGCCCACGACCAGCGCGACCTCGATTTCGTCAACGCCTATGGCTTGGGCGTTACGCCCGTCGTCTGCCCGCCGGACGCGGACCCGGCGACTTTCACGATCACCGACAAGGCCTATGACGGCGACGGCCGCATGATCAATTCGCGCTTCCTCAATGGGCTGACGCCCAAAGAGGCTTTCGAAGAGGTCGCTCGGCGCCTCGCGGCGCAAACCCTGGACGGCCAGCCACAAGGCAAGCGCCAGATCAACTATAAGCTGCGCGACTGGGGCATTTCGCGCCAGCGCTATTGGGGCTGCCCTATCCCGGTGATCCACTGCGAGGCCTGCGGCGTCGTGCCGGTTCCGGAAAAGGATCTGCCGGTCGAGCTGCCGGCCGACGTCAGCTTCGACGCGCCGGGCAATCCGCTCGACCGCCATCCGACCTGGAAACACGTGGCCTGTCCTTCCTGCGGCGGCCCGGCGCGGCGCGAGACGGACACGATGGACACGTTCGTCGATTCGTCCTGGTATTTCGCGCGCTTCACCGACCCGCACAACAAAGTCGCGCCGACCACGCGCACGATTGCCGATCATTGGTTGCCGGTCGACCAATATATCGGCGGCATCGAGCACGCGATCCTGCATCTTCTCTATTCGCGTTTCTTCACCCGCGCGATGCGCCGCTGCGGCCATCTCGACATGGACGAGCCCTTCGCCGGCATGTTCACGCAGGGCATGGTGGTCCACGAGACCTATCGCGACGCTGATGGCGAATGGGTGGCGCCGGCAGACGTCCGCATCGAATCGGACGCCGAGGGACGGCGCGCCTTTGCGCTCGTCGGCGATGCGCCGATCGAGATCGGGCCGATCGAGAAAATGTCGAAGTCGAAGCGCAACACGGTCGATCCCGACGAAATCATCACAACCTATGGCGCCGATACGGCGCGCTGGTTCATGCTTTCGGACTCGCCGCCCGATCGCGACGTGATCTGGTCCGAAGCGGGCGTCCAGGGCGCCGGCCGGCAATCGCAGCGCCTGTGGCGGCTCGCTTGCGAGATCGAGCGGGTCGTCGGCGACGCGCCGCCGGCCAAGCCGGCCGCCTTTTCGCCCGAGGGGCTGAAAATCCGCCAGGCGGCGCATGGCGCGCTCGCCAAGGTGCAGGACGACATCGAGCGGCTGCGCTTCAACGTGGCGATCGCCACCATCTACGAGCTGGCCAATTTCCTCGGCCAGGCTATCGGCGCGATCGAGACCCCCTCCATCGGCGAGGATCTCCGCTTCGCTTTTGCCGAGGCGGGCGACATTCTCGTTCATCTCTTCGCGCCGATGATGCCGCATCTCGCCGAGGAATGCTGGGCGGTTCTCGGCCATCGGGCGCTGGTCGCCGAAAGCTCGTGGCCGATCCTGGACGGCGCGCTGACCCAGAAGGCTCAGATCACAATTCCAGTGCAAGTGAATGGCCGCAAGCGGGCCGACTTGACGATCGATCGCGACGCAGACGAGGAAACCGTCAAGGCGGCGGCCCTGGCTCTCGACGCCGTGCGCCGGGCGATCGATAATAGGCCGGTCAAAAGAATCGTCGTCGTGCCGCAGAGGATCGTCAATGTCGTGGTCTGACGTCGCCGGACGCGCCGGCGTGGTGGCGCTCGCCCTGTCAGCCGGCGGGTGCTTTACGCCGCTTTACAGCGAGTCGGCTCATCCCGGTCTCGTCGAGGACATGCAGGCGATCGACGTTGCGCCCATCAATCCGCCGGGCAGGGGCAAAACTTCGGCGATCGGCCTCGACTATGCCGAGGACCGCACCGATCGGGTTGGCCACTACCTCCGCGACGATCTGATTTTTGCATTGAATGGCACGGGAACCCCGCGCGCGCCCAAATATCGGCTGAACGTGAGCACCGTCGAATCGACCGCCACGCCGACCGTCCAATCGCAACTCTCGGCCGCCGACGCCGCGACCGTGACGATAACCGCGAAGTACAGCCTGACGCCGGTTGCCGGCGGCGCTCCCATCCTTTCGGACGTGGCGGCGTCTTCCGTCGTCTATGACCTCACCGCCCAGCGCTACGCCAATTTGCGCGCTTCCAGGGACGCCGAGATCAGGCTGGCCAAGTCCTTGGCCGACGAAATGGAGCTGAGGATCGCCGCCGCCCTGGCCAATCGCTAGGGCGGGGTTGTCGAGCGTCCCGCAACAGGCCAAGCCGAGGTTCGGCTCGTTGCTGGTTTGGCAATGCCGCGGACTTATGGCTTAGATGAGCTTGACGCGTTTGCGCGCCGCGCGGATCAATTCTAGTCTGCGGTCGATCGCGAGCGGAGAAGTGTGGGGCGTGATGGCGGCGCGGGGCGTTTCGATCATTCTCGGCTTCGGCTTCGGGTTGGGCCTATCGGGCGCCCTGGCGGCCGATTTACCGGCGCCGGCTCCGACGCCCGCGTCATTTTCGCCGGCGCCCGCCGAGGACTGGGCCGGATTTTACGCCGGGTCGTTCGCGGGGATTGAGGAGGGCTTGTTCTCGACCAAGGGAACCGCCTCGGCCAGCGGAGCCGCCTGGGGTTTCTCGACAGGCGCTCTTGTCGGCTACAATTTGCAGAACGACGCGATCGTTTACGGCCTCGAGGGCGACATAACCTCGAACAACGCAATCGGAAAATTCAACGCGCGGCCTGGCCTCCTCGCCAACCAAGTCGACAACCTCTACACCCTCCACGCCCGGGCGCGGCTCGGCTACGATCTCGGGCGTTTCCTGCCCTTCCTGGCGGTCGGCGCCGCCTATGGCCGCAGCGAGCAATATCAGCAAGCGCCTTTGGATTTCGATGGCGACACGCAGAATCGCCTCGGCTGGACCATCGGCGCGGGCGTCGACGTCAAAGTCATGCTGCCGCTGCTCGGCCCCTCGGTTCTGCGCGCTGAATATCTCTACGAATCCTTTCCCTCGACGAATTTCGATCTCAACGGACCCAAGCTCCGCACCGACATCGCCGGTCAGACTGCGCGCTTCGCGCTCATCTCGAGAATCGGCGAGGGTTGGCGCCCGCCGGCTGATGTTGAGGCGGCCGACTGGGCTGGCGACTATGCCGGCGCGATCGGCGGCGGCGCCTGGAACCAAGTCTCGACCTCAGGATTTGGGACCACGACGAAGTTTTCGACCACCGGCGTCATTGGCGGCCTCTATTCCGGCCACAATTGGATGTTCGGCAATGGCATGCTGGGCTTCGAGGGGGCAACCTTGCTCGGCAATGTCTCCGGTCACGGTCCTCAGCCCGGCGCCGCGGCGGCGACAAGCGCGCAAGACTATGCCGAAGGCGAAGTGCGAGGCCGGGCCGGCTACGCTTTCGGCCGGTTCATGCCCTATCTCGCGACAGGCGTCAGCTACGGCCTCAGCCGGGAGGTCGATCTTACAAACGGCGATCAGCGCGGCCGCGTGCCGTTTTTCGATTGGACTGGCGGCGTCGGTCTTGACTACATGCTGAGCGAGCGCATGGCGCTCCGCGCCGAATACCTCTACGCGCGGTCGCTGAATAGCGCATCCACCCATCTCGACAGCGACGCCTGCTGCTCGCAAACGCGAACCAACGACAGCCTGCGCGTCGGCATCGCCTATTTCTTTCATTAACGACAAGGACGTCGTAAAGCGACCGCGGTCGGCTGACTTTTGTCATGCGGTGGTCATGACCGCCGCATTTCGATTGGTCCCGCGACGGTTGATTCGGCCGCCGCGGCAAGCAAGAGGCAAGCTTCATGCCCCGCCTGTTCACCGGCCTGGAAATCCCCTCGGACATAGCGGCGGATTTGGCGACGCTGCGCGGCGGCCTTGCCGGAGCGCGCTGGATCGACGTCGAGAACTACCACATCACTCTCAGATTCATCGGCGACATCGACGATCGGATGGCGCATGAGGCGGCCGCCATCCTCGACGAGATCCAGCGTCCGTCTTTCACGGTGACGTTCGACGGCTTGAGTTGGTTCGGCGCTGACCGGCCGCGCGCCATTGTCGCCAAAGTCAAGCCCACCGCGCCGCTCGTTGAATTGCAAGCCGATCATGAAAGGCGGTTGCGTCGCGTCGGTCTCGACCCCGAGCCGAGGAAATATACGCCGCATGTGACGTTGGCGCGGTTGCGCGAGAGTTCGAGCCGCGCGGTCGCCGAATACCTCGGCGTGCGAGGCCTCTTTTCATCGCGGCAGTTCGAGGCCAAGCGTTTTGTTCTCTTCTCCTCTCGCGCCTCCACCGGCGGCGGTCCCTATCTTGTCGAAGCCGCCTACGGCCTTTTGTAAGAGGCGAAGCCGCCGGGCGGCGCAATGAAAATTTCAATCGACGCGGCTCGCCGCCGCGTATCGCTCGATCCGCGCGACCCGAGCTTTTTCAACGATCCCTATCCGGCGTACCGCGCCATTCGCGAGGCTGCGCCCGCTTTCTTTTGGGAACAATATGGGTTCTGGTGCTTCGCCCGCCATCGCGACGTCTCAGGCCTGCTGCGCGACAGGCGGTTCGGGCGCCAAATCCTGCACCTTACGAGCCGCGCCGAACTGGGCTGGAGCGAACCGGCCGCGCATTTGAAGCCTTTCCTTGATTTGGAGCGCCATTCGCTGCTCGAACTCGAGCCGCCCGAGCACACGAGGCTTCGCAACCTCGTCAATCGCGCCTTCGTCTCGCGTCAAGTCGAACGCCTGGCGCCGCGCATCGCCGCTTTGACGAACGAGCTGATCGACGGGTTCGAAGCGGCAGGCTCCATCGACCTGCTCGACGCCCTGGCGACGCCGATCCCCGTCATTGTCATTGCGGAACTGCTCGGCGTTCCTAGGGATATGTGGCGCCAGCTCCTCGACTGGTCGCATCGCATGGTCGCCATGTATCAATTCGGCGTCACTCAGGCTGCTGAGGAGCGCGCCGCCGCGGCGGCGAGCGAATTTGCGAACTTCTTGCGCGGCTATGTCGACGAGCGGCGCCGGCGCCCCGGCGATGACCTGATCAGCCGGCTCATCGAGGCGGAGGCGTCCGGCGGCCGGCTGAGCGAGGACGAACTCGTCGCAACATGCGTGCTTCTGCTCAACGCCGGTCATGAGGCGACCGTCCACGCCATCGGCAACGGCGTGAAGGCGCTGCTCGAGCAACGGCTCGACGCCGCGCCGACGCGCGTCGGAGAGGCCCTAGGCGCGAGCCTCGTTGAAGAGCTGCTGCGCTACGACGCGCCGCTGCATTTGTTCACCCGCTTTGCGCTGGAGGACCTTTCCTACGAGGGCGTGACGCTCAAAAAGGGCGAGCGGATCGGCCTCCTGCTCGGCGCGGCCAATCGCGATCCCGAGCGTTTCGTCGATCCTGACCGGATTGACGGCGGCCGCATGCCGAACCCCCATGTCGCCTTTGGCGGCGGCATCCATTTTTGCGTCGGCGCGCCTCTGGCGCGGCTGGAGCTCGCGACTGTCCTGCCCGTCCTGTTCGAGCGCCTTCCTCGTCTCGCGCTGAGCGGCCCGGCGCGCTATCGCGACAGCTTTCACTTCCACGGGCTGCAGTCGCTGCCCGTCAGATGGCGCGGATAAGGCCGGCCGCATCTGGCGCGCCTGCGGGACGCTTCCCATCTTCCCTCTCGCCAACGACAGGGAGGCGAATTTGGAGAATCGCGGGCAAAAGGTCGCGCTGGTCACTGGCGCGACCGACGGGGTCGGCCGGATGGTCGCGCGGAAGCTCGGCGAGGCCGGCTTCCACGTGCTGGCTCACGGCCGCAACCAGGAGAGGGGCGCCAGCCTCGTTGCAGAAATAGCCGCGAGCGGCGGCGCGGCGGATTTCCTCAGAGCGGATCTTTCATCCCTCGCCGAAGTTCGCGGCCTCGCCGCGGCGGTCTGTGGAAAAACCGATCGGCTGGATCTCCTGATCAACAACGCCGGGATCGGCACGGATGGATCAAGCGGCGCGAGACAGACGAGCGTCGACGGCCATGAGCTGCGCTTCGCGGTCAACTATCTCGCCGGTTTTCTTCTGACCCGGCTGTTGCTGCCGCTCGTGCGGCAAAGCGCGCCGGCCCGCATCGTCAATGTCTCTTCGGCAGGGCAACAAGCGATCGATTTCTCGGACGTCATGTTGATTAGCAGCTACAGCGGCGTGCGCGCGTACTGCCAGAGCAAGCTCGCGCAGATCCTCTTCACGATCGACCTCGCCCGCGAACTCGAAGGGTCGAGAGTCTCCGCTAACGCCCTCCATCCGGCGAGCTATATGGACACGACGATGGTCAGAAGGGCAGGCGTCACGCCGTGGAGCACCGTGGAAGAGGGGGCTGCGGCGATCCTCAATCTCGCCATTTCGCCCGCCATGCAAGGACGCAGCGGGCTCTACTTCAACGGGCTCAAGGAGGCGCGGGCGGAAGGGCAGGCGTACAACGCCGAGGCGCGCCGGCGCCTTCGCGAGCTCAGCCGGCAATTAACCGGTCTTGACGTGGAGGTCTCCCCTGGCGCTGAACCGGCGGCCGAGGGCGAATCGACAAAATGAACGCCGTACCTTAGTGTGCCGTTTAACGCGGCAGTGTGCAGAGGGATTTGCGCGCTGGCGGGCTTAATGGAGCTCACGGCGTCGCAGCGGAGGTTGTCATGGGCGTTAATGTTGAAAAGGACCAAATCGGCGCGGCCGCCGTCGCTGCTGGCGGCGATATCAATATGATCGATCCCGTCGCCAACGGGCGCGATGCGGCCGCCGAAGCGGTCGAGGCCGAGCGCAATCCTATTTTCGATAGTCTGGTGAAGGTCGAAGGCGAGGTCTCCGGGCTGGTCGCCTATTCGATTTACAAGCAGAACAAGCGAGCTTGGCTCAACGACTTTCAAAAGATCGTCGGGCGGCCGCCGAGCGAAGCCGAGACGCGCGCCTATATCATCGGCGAGAGCACCGACCGGCGGCTTGCGACGTACCGTCATCTCGCTCAAGCGACCCTCGCTGGCCAAGGCCCGGAAGGCCCTATCGGGGCGAAGAAAGCCGGCGGATTGTCCGGGCGCTCAGCCTGGTTCTATGTGGTCTGGGCGGTCGTATTGGTCGCGGCGGTGGCGGTGCTCGGCTATGCGCTGCACTTCAATCTGCCGATCGCCAAGTGATCATCTGACGATTGTCAAGCGCTTGGCGGCGCGGGTCAGCGCCGTATAAAGCCAGCGGTCGCGATTGTCCGGGAAGGCGTAGCTTTCATCGAAGAGCATGACGCTGTCCCATTGCGAGCCTTGCGCCTTGTGTACGGTGAGCGCGTAGCCATAGTCGAACTCGTCGGACTTGCGTCGCTGCGCGAAAGGGATGTCCGCTTCGCCGCCCTCGAAGAACTGCTTCAACACGGAGACCTTGGCGTTCGCGCGGCCGACCTCGTCCTCGGCCTTTAAGGTCATGCGAAGCATGTCCTTACGCGGCGGCTTGACGGTTTCGACGCGCCATAGGCCGCCATTGATCAATCCTTTGGCGCGGTCGTTGCGCAAGCAGACGAGCTTGTCGCCGGCGGCGGGCAGCGCGCCCGCGACTCCGATCAATTCGCGAATTCTCTGGTTATAAAGGCGGCGCGTGCGGTTGAGGCCGACAAGCACCTGGTCGGCGGCGAGCACCGCCTCGGGCGTCACCTCAGCGCGTCGAATGACGCGGCTTTGTCCGTATTCGCCGAAAGCCACGCGCCCGCCGCTTCTCACCTCCGCCGACATCCGGATGATCGGGTCATCCTTGGCTTGGCGGTGGATCTCGGTCAGCATCACCTCGGGCGCGGCGTCGGTGAAAAAGCCGCCGCCCTTGATTGGCGGCAATTGCGCCGGATCGCCGAGCACGAGGATCGGCTTGCCGAAGGACAAGAGATCGCGGCCAAGCTCGGCGTCGACCATCGAGCATTCGTCAATGACGATCAGGCCCGCGCGCGAGGCGGGCCCGTCGTGATTGAGCACGAAGGTCGGCGCGCCTTCCTCGCCCTCCACCGCGCGATAGATCAGGGCGTGGATAGTGCTGGCGCCGGCGCAGCCTTTTGAGCGCATCACCAGGGCCGCCTTGCCGGTGAAGGCCGCGTAGGCCGCATCGCCTTTGGCGCCGCCGGCGACGTGGCGGGCCAGCGTCGTCTTGCCGACGCCGGCATAGCCAAAGAGACGGAAGACCTGCGGTTCTCCCGCCGCGAGCCAGCGCCCGACTTTGTCGAGCGCGTCGCGCTGCTCGCTGGACCAGTCCATTGAGAATTTCTTTCCGAGAAAATCGATTCGGGGGCGGCCCGCATTCGAACGAGTAAAGAATTAGTTTAAGTTTTAGGCATAGGCTCGTCTTTGCAAAGGTTGCAAAGGATGCCGGCTTAGCCGTGGTTGGTCGCGAGCGCCGGACCTTGAATCAGCGTGGCGGCGTGACCATATCGGGCGAGCCGGACGCGTTCAAACGAGCGCAAAGCCGGCGGATGCACAGCGGCAAAGCGCTTCTTTTGAAGGCTTTGCGATTGAAGCGCCGGAAGGGCTTCGAACATGGTGCGCGCGGTTGGTTTGAACTCTCCTTTGCTGCTCGGCTTCGACGCCGTCGAGCGTGCGCTTGACAAGGCCACGAAGTCGGCCACCGACGGCTATCCTCCTTACAACATTGAGAGAATTCCGCCGTCGGGAAGCACGCCGGAGATTCTGCGCATCACGGTCGCGGTCGCCGGCTTCGGCCCGGATCAAATTGAGGTGACGGAGGAAGAAAGCCAACTCCTCATCCGCGGCCGGCAACAGGAGGATAAGTCCCGGGAATATCTGCATCGCGGCATCGCCGCGCGGCAGTTTCAACGGAGCTTCCTCCTTGCTGAAGGCATGCAGGTGCTTGGCGCTGAACTTGCGAATGGATTGTTGTCCATAGACCTCGCGAGGCCCAAGCCGGAGAAGACGGTGCGTAAAATCAACATTCTCGCGCGAGACTGACGGTTCGCGCAAAAGCAGGTCCCGTAAGAGACGGCTAGAAGAGGAGTAAAGACCATGGTTGGCGACACTTTAAGACCCCAGGTCCTCAGTGCGCAGGAGTTCGCGCATCTTGGCGGCGGCTCGCTCGCCTATGTGAAGACGATCCGCTCGGAAGACGCGCAAGCCCTGTTTCCGCAGGCGCCGGCGATTCCGCCCGGATTGAAGCTTTTCGCCTTGCTTGGCGCCGACGGCACGCCGATCATGCTGACCGACTCGCGTGACGCCGCGATCGCCAACGCCTGGGAAAACCAGCTCCAGACGGTGAGCCTGCATTAAGGTAAGCCCGCCGCCCTTTGGGCGGCGGCTGAGAAGTCAGCCGAGGCGGCGACGTCATGCCTCAGTGGCTGTATATTGTGCTTGGACGCTGCGCCGGAATCGCCCTCGTCGCTTTTTCTTGTGCTTCGCGCTTCGACCAATTTTCGGGCGAAACCCCCTAGGCTGTTTCGATCCAGCCCCTCAGACTCCCCCCGACTAATGGGTTTCTGGCCTGCGGACGATGGCCACAGGCCCTACGCTTCAGTCCCCTTCGATTCGAGCAAGGCCGGCGAGGTACGATCGCCGCCTTTTGACGAGTATCGCGTCGCCCTCGCCAGCGCAGCGTCGTTCTTGAAATTGACCTCGATCAATGTCGTTTCAGACGACCGGCGGCTATTATTGAAATTGGATGGAGGACGATCATGGAAACAAGCGCGCAGACGACGAGTCAGACGGTCGAAATCCATGTCGACCCGGCGGTCGCCGATGCAATCGCGCTCATGCTGCGGTCGCATGTGAGTGGAATTCCAGTCCTGGACACGTTCTTTCGGACGCTTGCTGACCTTTTGATCATCTCCGATTCTGAGATGACGGCGGCCGACCGCGAAATAAGAACAGCAATTCTCGATCAAGTTGATTCGGAAATCGGTCGAATAAAGGGATTGCTGCGCATCGACGTTCATAACGGCGCCGTCGAGCTTCGTGGCGTCATAGTCGACGAACGTCAACACCGCGCTCTGCGCAAAATCATCGAGAGCGCTGCTGGCGTAACCGCGATTCACGATCATCTCGTGTGGATCGACTCAACGACCGGGGCTTTCCTTGAAGCGGCCGACGAGTCGGCCGCCTCGAATCCCCCAGCGCGGATCTTCAAGAATTGAACTTAAGCTGCGTGTTGACGACGTGAGCACGCATATTTCGAGAGCGGGGGGCCATGCATCACGTCGAAGCGTTCTTGTCGCGCACCCGGATCGCTCATTTCTCGATGGAAATCGCGCTCCGCCCAGAAATTCACACCTATAGCGGCGGGCTTGGCGTTCTGGCCGGCGATACGGCTCGTTCCGCGGCCGATCTCGGACTGCCGATGGTGTTCGTCAGTCTCGTCAGCCGCGCGGGCTACGTCCGGCAAGAAATAGACGGCGAAGGCCGTCAGATCGCCCAACCAAATCCTTGGCGGCCCGAGGACTGGGCGAAGCCTTTAACCGCAATGATCGCGGTCGCCATCGAGAGCCGCGAGGTTTGGCTTCGCGCCTGGCTCTACGAGCTGAGTTCACCGCTTGGGCATCGCGTTCCCGTGCTGCTTCTCGACACCGATCTTGATCAGAATGAGCCAGGAGATCGGGAACTCACCCATTACCTCTATGGCGGCGATAGCGCTTATCGGCTGAAGCAAGAAATCGTGCTCGGCATTGGCGGCGCCGAAATGCTCCGCGCGTTGGGATTTACAATCGAAACCTATCATCTCAACGAAGGCCATGCGGCGCTGTTGACGCTCTCCCTTCTGCGCCCGTTTCGGCGCCCGGATGAGGACATTATCCCGGGCGAGCCGCTTTATGAGCATATGAGCGTGCGCAAATGCTGCGTATTCACGACGCATACGCCGGTGGAAGCCGGCTTGGACAAATTTGACTATGCGCTCGTCCAGCGCGTCTTGGACGATTATCTCGAAATTGACGAGCTGAAGTTGCTGGCCGGGCAAGATCGTCTCAACATGACGCGGCTCGCGCTGAATTTGAGCGGCTTCGTCAATGGCGTTTCCGAACGCCACGCTGAGACCGCCAGTCATATTTTTCCTGGATATCGCGTGCGGGCGATCACCAATGGCGTGCACCCGGCCACTTGGACTCACCCGAATTTCGCACGGCTCTACCAGGAAAATTTCCCCCATTGGGCGCATGAGCCGGAGGCGCTGGCGCGCGCCGATCAACTGCCTGACGAAGCGATATGGAGCGCCCATCAGGGCGCGAAACAAGATTTGTTGGCGACGGTTAAGCAGCAGACAGGCGTTGTGATGCGCGAGGATGTCCCGCTTTTGGGCTTCGCGCGCCGGATGACCCAGTATAAGCGCCCCGACCTCTTATTTACGGATATCGGCCGACTGACCGCCATCGCTCAAAAGCAACCGTTTCAATTGGTTTTCGCGGGCCTTGCCCATCCTCGCGACGAGGCGGGAATTGCTCTGATCAAGACCATTCACGGCCATATGCGTGAGCTCAGGGCCAACATTCCGATCGCTTATCTGCCGAACTACGATATGCAAATCGCCGCGCGGATGGTCGCCGGCGTCGACATATGGCTCAACACGCCTTTGCCGCCGATGGAGGCCTCAGGAACGAGCGGCATGAAGGCGGCCGTCAACGGCGTTCTCAACTTAAGCGTGCTCGACGGCTGGTGGATCGAAGCTCTCATCGAAGGCGTCACGGGCTGGTCGATCGGGACGTCGGATGGCCCAACCGGGGACGGCGCCCAAGCAACCGAGCTTTACGATAAGCTGGAGAAGATTGTCCTTCCGCTCTACCGCGATGATCGAACCCGCTGGATTTGGATGATGAAACAGGCGATCAGCAAGATCGCTTCTTACTTCAACAGCCAGCGGATGATGCGTCGCTACGCGACCGAAGCTTATATCGGCGAAAGGTGACGGCGGCGTGTCCGCTCGCCCCCTAGATAAGGGAGAAGTCATCGACCGCCCGACAAGAGCGGCGATGATCGCGCGAATCGGCTAGAAACGGGTCTTTCGCCGAAGCCGGACGATCCCATGCGCGCCTATCTCGATCTCCTCACGGAAGCCCTGGACAAGGGCGTCGTCAAGAGCGACCGCACCGGCGTCGGCGTCAAATCGCTGTTCGGCCGGCAGTTGCGCTTCGACCTGAGCCAGGGGTTTCCTCTTGTCACCACCAAACGGCTTCATCTGAGGTCCATCGTCCACGAGCTTTTGTGGTTCCTGAAGGGCGACACCAACATCGCCTATCTCCGCGAGCATGGCGTTGGCATCTGGGATGAATGGGCTGAGGAAGATGGCGATCTTGGGCCGGTCTACGGCAAGCAGTGGCGCGCATGGGAGGGCGCGGACGGCAAAGTCTACGACCAGATCGCCTGGCTGCTTTCGGAGATCAAACACAACCCAAATTCTCGTCGCCTCGTCGTCTCCGCCTGGAATGTCGCCGACATCGAGCGGATGAAGCTCGCGCCGTGCCATTGCCTGTTTCAGTTCTATGTCGCCGAGGGCAAGCTCACTTGCCAGCTCTATCAGCGCTCCGCCGACATATTCCTTGGCGTGCCGTTCAACATCGCGAGCTACGCGCTGCTGACGCATATGATCGCCGCGGCGAGCGGCCTTAAGGTCGGCGATTTCGTCCACACGCTCGGCGACGCCCATCTCTATCTCAATCATCTCGAACAGGCGCGCGAGCAATTGACGCGTTCGCCTCGCCCGTTGCCGCGCCTGAAACTCGACGCCGCGGACAAATCCCTCTTCGACATCCGATACGAGGACATAATTTTCGAAGGCTATGATCCTTGGCCGGCGATCAAGGCGCCGGTCGCGGTATGAGCGGCGCGACCCCTCGCGTACTCACACGTCGAGGGTAAGATTTTCGTGCACGTATTGTTGTATCTTTGGCCTGTTAGTATTTATCTGCGTGCTTAGCCACTTATCCTTTTCGAAAGCGTCGGTGAAAAAACGAGAAACAAACTCATACCTATCCTTTCTGTTGCGTCTTTCTTTGATTGAAAAACGATAATTGTACTCATCGCCAGAATTATTCTTGGCGACATCTATTTCACTTAACGTTCGCCAGACCGGTGATGGGAATTTCAATTTGAAAAAGGCGTCGCCAGGCACGTCAGCAAAAACTTCGGTCAAGAATACCTTGTTTACAAAATCCTCAAATAAATCATACATGGTTTCACCTCCGATAATGAAGATCTCCTTTTTTTGACGGCAGATCGAGATAATATCCGCTACCAGCAGTGTATCTTCGAAAGTGGACGACCAATAAAGTTGTGTACCCTCTCCAAAATCGATTGTTTCTCTGTTTGTGAGAATCTTACTCCGTGACATTACAATATTTGTTCTGTTTGGTAGAGCTCTGCCGATAGATAAGAAAGTCGACCTCCCCATAACAATTACGTGGCCACTTGTAATTTCTCTAAATCTTTTGAGATCAGACTTCAGATGCCAAGGGAGCCGATTCTGATAGCCAATAACGTTGCCAGGGTAGCTCCGAGCCACGATAAAAGAGATAGAGGGCATCCTCGCTCGATTTGAAGTCACGATTTGCACCCAGGCTTCAATTTGAAGGCCCTCACTGCTGGTTGGGAATGCGGTCGACGATCGGGACGGGATATCTTACGAACGCTCGTCAGTCACCCCGATGCCCGCGGGGCTGCTTGGCACGGCCGCGCGAGCGCGACGAAGCGCCGTTTCACTTTGTCGATTATGTCCGGCGAAACGGCGCCGCCGCTTAGGCGGCAAGCTCAGTGGGAGCGATGCTTCTTTCGACGCGGTTGCGCCCTGCCGACTTGGCGCGATAGAGCGCGCGATCGGCTTGGCTCAGCATCTCCGCCAGCCGCTGTCCCTCGCGCGCCGCGGTCGCCACGCCGACGCTGACCGAAAGCTTGGCCGGCGTTAGGCGCTCGCCCAAGTCAATCGCCTCGACGGCGCGGCGCACCCGTTCCGCCACGGCGAAA
>DATGHD010000223.1:0-2977 GCA_035308145.1 Roseiarcus sp. | reverse complement strand
AGCGCGCTCGCCCCGTCGCTCGAGGACGGACTGCGCGGCGTGCTCCTGGTCGAGACCGCCGTGCGCAGCGCAAAGGAACGCAAAACAGAGTTCGTGTCGGTATAGAGCCATAGAGATCGCGCCGTCCCTGGCTCAACACATCTGAGACTGGCGCTGATCTTCAGCGCCACGTTCTCATTGATTGCTTGGCGAGCGTTTTGCGCTCCGCCATGCAAACAATGAGAAAATCCGCTCTCTGTTGGAACCTCATATGTGGCGAGCCAGCACACGCGGGCCGGATTGCGCCCTGAGCAATAGTTGTCGTCTAATGAGACCCGGACAGCGGTTCTTTTTGGATGATGGAACAGACACGTCTCGCCGTCGATATCGGCGGCACCTTTACGGACCTCGCGCTGGAGCGCGGCGGCCAGCGCGCCACCGCGAAAGTGCTGACGACGTCAAGCGCGCCCGAACAGGGCGTGATGAATGGCGTCGGAGCCATTCTCGCTTCGACCGGCCTCGCGCCTGCCGACATTCAGATCGTCATCCACGGCACGACCCTTGCGACCAACGCCATCATCGAGCGCAAGGGCGCGCGCACGGCGCTGATCACGACCGAGGGCTTTCGCGACGTGATCGCGATGGGCAATGAGAGCCGCTATGACCAGTACGACCTCAATATTGTCCTGCCCAAGCCGTTGGCGCCGCGCCACTTGCGCCTGACGGTTCCCGAAAGGCTCGATCGGCACGGCCGGGTGCTCCTGCCCCTCGATGAAAAGGCGGTGCGCGGCCTTGCGCCGCTTCTCAAGGCCCAGGCTGTCGAAAGCATCGCCATCGGCTTCATCCATGGCTTCGTCAACTCAGCTCACGAACGCCGCGCGGCCGAGATTTTGGGCGAATCATTTCCGGATATCCCGATCTCGCTGGCGAGCGAAGTGTCGCCGGAAATGCGCGAATGGGAACGCTTTTCGACGACCGTCGCTAACGCCTACGTGCAACCGCTGATGGCGCGATATTTGCGGCGATTAGAGAAGGACCTGGCCGAGATCGGCGTCATGGCGCCAATCTATATGATGCTCTCCGGCGGCAATCTGACGACCGTCGACATGGCGTGTCGTTTCCCGATCCGCCTTGTCGAAAGCGGCCCCGCGGGCGGCGCGATTTTTTCGGCGAGCGTCGCCAGACAATGCGGCCTCGATCGCGTCTTGTCCTTCGATATGGGCGGCACCACCGCCAAAATTTGCCTCATCGACGACTTCGCGCCGCAGACGTCGCGCCATTTCGAGGTCGCGCGCGTCGGCCGTTTCAAGAAAGGCTCCGGCCTGCCCTTACGCATTCCTGTGATCGACATGGTCGAGATCGGCGCCGGCGGCGGCAGCCTCGCCGACGTCGACTCGCTCGGGCGCATCGCGGTCGGACCGGAGAGCGCCGGCGCCGAGCCAGGCCCCGCCTGCTACGGGCGCGGCGGGAGCCGCCCAACGGTCACCGACGCGAATTTGACGCTCGGCCGCTATGACGCGATGCGCTTCGCGGGCGGCGCGCTGACGCTCGACGCCGCCGCTGCTGAAGCGGCGCTTGCTGAGACGGTCGGCGGACCGCTCGGGCTCGACGCCAGCATGGCGGCGCTCGGGGTCGTCGAAATCGTCGACGAGAACATGGCGAATGCCGCGCGCGTCCACGTCATCGAGTCCGGCAAGACGTCCGACGGGCGCACGATGATCGCCTTCGGCGGCGGCGGGCCCGTCCATGGCGCGCGCATCGCTGAAAAGATCGGCGTTGCTCGCGTGTTGGTGCCCTCAGGGGCAGGCGTTGGCAGCGCGATCGGGTTCTTACGCGCTCCGGTCGGCTACGAAGTTATTCGCAGTCTCTATCAGCGCCTCGGCGGTCTCGATCTCGACGCGGTCAATGCGCTGCTCGCTTCCATGGCCGATGAGGCGGGACAAGTCGTCGCGCGCGGCGCTTTTGGCGCGAAGACTGAGGAGCGGCGCATCGGCTATATGCGCTATGTCGGTCAGGGCCACGAAATCGCAGTGTCCCTCCCCGCGCGGACGCTCACGCCCGCCGATGCGCCTAAGATCCGGGCGGCCTATGACGCCGAATATACCCGGTTCTACGATCGACCTGTGCCCGGCTCGGAAGTCGAGGTCATGAGCTTCGCCGTCACTGTCGCCGCCTTGCCGCCCACGGCGGTCGCCGCGTCCGCCAGCAACAATCCGCCCTATCCCGCCAAAGCGGCGGCGTTCCGAAAGGTGAGAGACGCGGCGAGCGGCGTCGTCAGCGATTGGGCTGTCTACGAGCGCGCGCTTCTTCAGCCGGGCGCCTATTTTGCAGGGCCGGCGATCGTCGCCGAGGCCGAGACTTCGACGATCCTCGGCCCGGGCTGGCGCGGCCGGATTACGAACGAAGCCTACATTGAATTGACCCGGGAGGCCGCGCGATGAGCGAAGGCGGGGAACAACTCGTCGCCATTCAGCGGCAGATCATGTGGAACCGGCTGATCGCAGTCGTCGAAGAACAGGCGCAAACGATGATTCGCACCGCCTTCTCAACGACGGTGCGCGAGGCCGGCGATCTTTCGGCTGGGATCTTCGATCTCAAGGGCCGCATGATGGCGCAGGCGGTGACCGGCACGCCGGGCCACGTCAATTCGATGATGGAGAGCGTTGGCCATTTCCTCGCGAAATTTCCCGCCGAGACAATGCGCGAGGGCGATCACTACATCACCAACGACCCCTGGCTCGGCACCGGACATCTTCACGATCTGACCGTCGTCAGCCCGGCCTTTCGCAACGGCCGGATCGTCGGCCTCTTCGCCAATACCGCCCATGTCATCGACGTCGGCGGCTTGGGCATGGGCCCCGAGGGCCGCTCGGTCTTCGAAGAAGGCCTCTATATTCCGATCGTCAAATGTTTCGACGCCGGCAAAGCCAACGACACCTTCTTCGATTTCATCCGCGCCGGCTCACGCCTGCCGGTGGAACTCGAGGGCGATGTCTAT
>DATGHD010000222.1:0-6428 GCA_035308145.1 Roseiarcus sp. | reverse complement strand
CCAAGCCATCGGCTCTTTTCAGCTTGTGCAGGGCAAGCTCGCCGATATGTACGTCGCAATGAACGCCGCGCGGGCGTACGTCTATGCGGTGGCGAAAGCTTGCGACCGCGGCGAGACCACGCGAGAGGACGCCGCCGGCGCCATTCTCTACGCGGCCGAACGCGCCACCGCGGTGGCGCTCGACGCGATCCAACTCCTCGGCGGCAACGGCTACACCAACGACTATCCGGCCGGGCGCATCCTGCGCGACGCCAAGCTCTACGAGATTGGCGCCGGAACGAGCGAGATCAGGCGCATGCTGATCGGGAGGGAGCTTTTTGCGAAGAGCGAGTGAGGAAGTCGTCGCTTGCTGTGAGGCGGCCCCGGCGCCCGATGGCGACCATGTGAGCCGCTCCGATCCCTAGGAGCGCGAAAAAAGGCCTTGTAATGTATATATTCTATGAGGTATAAAATTCATGCTTGGCCGGTCGCTTTTCATCCGACGTTCCTGGCCGAATTCGACAAGCTTGAGGAGTCCGTCCAGGACGAGCTGCTGGCGATGACGGAGCTTCTCAAAGTCGCGGGGCCGTGGATGAAGCGTCCGGGCGCGGACACGCTGACAGGGTCGAAGCATGCGAACATGAAGGAGCTGCGTTTCGACGCGGCCGGCGGCGTATGGCGTGTCGCCTACGCCTTCGACCCGGCCCGCAAAGCAATCTTGCTGGTCGCCGGAGACAAGTCCGGCGTCTCGCAGAAGCGGTTCTACAGGGGGCTGATCGCAAAGGCGGATCAACGGTTCGACGAGCATCTCGCGGCGCTGCGAACAACAAGGGAAGCGAAATGACAAAGGCCTATCGCGCCGTTCCATCGGACGAAGTGATCGCTTCACTTCCCTCGGAGCGTCAGGTTCGTATAAAGGCGCGGGCCGCCGCGCTGATCGCCGAAGAGATGGCGTTGCGCGACCTGCGTCGGGCCAGGCGAGTGACGCAGGAGCAGGTCGCCGAGCGGCTTGGCGGTCGGCAAGTTTACGTCTCGCGATTCGAAAAACGCGCGGACATGAAGCTCTCGACGCTACGCGACTATGTGCGCGCGATCGGCGGCGATCTTCAACTGATGGTGACGTTTCCCGAAGGAGAAACCGTGCGGATCAAGGAGATCGGCGAAAAGCCGCCTTCCGTGCGCCCGCGAGCCCAAGGGCAAAAGCGCGAAACGAAGGATTCGGCGGGGCGGCGCGCGAAATCTGTTTCGAGTTGATGGGGCGGGGGGCCGCGCTTCCTATTTATCGAATTCAAAAAATTCAACAAATCCATCAACGCGCCGAACTGATCGCGCCAAGTCGGGGGCATCGAAGGAGAGGCGCTGCGGTAGCTACGCATTGGCACCGTATGCAAGATCAAGATTTCTGCGCGACTTGAAAGTGGGAGCCAAGTGCCAGCAGAGTCGCGGTCTTCGCTGCCTCATCCAACTCAGCGCGTGCGCGCCGATAAAGCGCGATCAGTCGCGACGAAGCTTCGAAAGCGACTCTCACTTTGGGGAGGCCGACTGCGATGCCATCGGATATGCTTATGACGGATGTCACAAGCCTGATCGCTGCCGCATTACCTGTTGAACGACGATCATGTCGGAATCCAGCAGATGGGCTATCAAGGGCTTGAAAAGGTAAGCGGTTGTTTCCCCGAACGTAAGGTCGATTTGACCGCGATGCGCTTTGAACTCGATAACAACGCGCTTCAATGATGCCTTGGGGAAGTCGTGAGGCTTGAAAGTGAACCATAGAGAGTCCTTTGTTAACTTCTGACGTTTCATTTCCAACTGAGGAAACTCCCGGGTTGCAAGCTCATACCCGGCGTCCCAAAATGCGTTTGTGGCGGGGTCATCTTCACGGACCCAAGCGCTGGCATTCCTCTTCGACGCGCTTTCAAGGAATAGCGCTCGATACTCCGCCCTCGGGTCATTTTGCACGCGAATTATTTCTGCAATTTGCTCCAACGGGATTAGTGGATGGAAGCCGCCCAGTTCATCGCGGTGCCTTTCGATATATTCACGGGGTGCACAAAGCAGCACTTCATATTCGCTGTAGAATCCCTCTGCACGATCTCGGTTAGCTCTTAGTGCATAGCGTTTGGCTTGGTCTGGCTGTAAAGGCGCATCGACTTTATCTTCGATGAGCAGGGCGAATGTTTGGCCGCCCTCGGTCTGATAGACAACGATGAGATCGGATTCGCCCTTGTTGTTGCTTTTGGAGACCCAAAAGTTTTTGACGTGAGCAGGTCTGTCAGCAAACTTAGTGAGGTTCTTAAATCGCTCTGCAAAGGTCGCATTTTGAACCCGCCCCCTAATTGACCGAACACGGCCTCCCCCTTGGCTAAGGGGTAGGAGTAATGTCGTGTCTATGACTGGGAACAACGCGAAGGGTGAGGTCCTGCATGGGCCTGAACGACGCCGTCGTTGGACGGCGGCTGAGAAGGTCGCGATTGTCGCCGAGACGTATGAGCCGGGCGTGACGGTCAGCTTGGTGGCGCGCCGCCACGGCGTTGCGCCGAACCAGGTGTTTAGCTGGCGCCGGCTGGCGGCGCAGGGCGCGCTGACGGCGGCGGGGTCAGAGGAAGAGGTCGTCCCAGCATCGGATTACCGCGCCCTGCAAAGCCAGCTGCGCGAGATGCAGCGCCTGCTCGGCAAGAAGACGATGGAGGCAGATTCTGAGAGAGGCTCTGGAGCTCGCCGGCGGCCAAAAAAAACATCTCGTGCGCGCGCTCTCTGCTCCCAAGGACGGCATCCGATGAAAGCCGTTTGTGAAGCGCTCGGCGTCGCTCGATCGAACATCGCCGCCGGCCTCAGGGCTCCCATCGCCAAGCCGCTTAAAAGGGTTGGGCGCCCGCCCGTGCCGGAGGAAGAGCTCGTCGCCCGGATCAAGGCGGTCATCGGCGATCAGCCGACCTATGGCTATCGCCGCGTTTGGGCGATGCTCAAGCGCGAGGGCCGCGAGAAAGGCCTGGCGCCGGTCAACGCCAAGCGCGTCCATCGGGTGATGAAAGCCCATGGGATGTTGCTTCAGCGCCATGCCGGAGGAGCCGACGCGCGCCGCCACGACGGCAAGATCGCCGTCGCGCATTCAAACCTGCGTTGGTTGGTGTTCGGACGGCTTCGAACTGACCTGCGACAACGGCGAGAAAGTGCGTGTCGCCTTCGCCCTCGATTGTTGCGACCGGGAGGCGATGGCCTGGGTCGCGACCACGCAAGGCATCAAAGGGGAAGATGTCCGCGACCTTATGGTCGCGTCCGTCGAATCTCGGTTCGGCCAAGTCAATCGCTTGCCGCGGACCATCGAATGGCTCAGCGACAACGGATCAGGCTACATCGCCAAGGAGACCAGAGCCTTCGCCCGCGACCTCGGCTTCAAGCCATTGACGACGCCCGTCACCAGCCCGCAATCCAACGGCATGGCCGAGGCCTTTGTGCGAACCATCAAGCGCGACTATGCCCGCGTCAATCAAACGCCAGACGCCAGGACCGTCATCGAAAACTTGCCGCTTTGGTTCGGCCACTACAACGCCGTTCACCCGCACAGCGCTCTACGCTACCGTTCGCCGCGAGAGTTCATCGCTGCGCAATCAAACAGGGAGGCCGTGTCCGGTCTTCAAGGGGCAACAACACATTTACCGCAAATTCTTCGGCAAGCAACAGATCAACATCTCGCTCGTATTTTCGCTCGACGGTCACGTTGCAACTCCAATTGCTCTATGCTTGGCTCCGCCAGGCGCGAAAGTCCGCGACAAAATACGTTTTGGAAGCCGCCGCGAATCCATCGCCCATCTGTCGCGCTTCGCCCGTCCGCGCCGCTCAGGCGGCGCTCTTTCAAATTGGGTGGATCAGTGCCGCAGCCGAAATGCTGAGGCGCTCATGCAATCTCCGAATTATGCCTATCGAAAGGTCAAGCTTGCGGTTCAAGACTTCCGCGATACGCGCGCGACCCCCGATATCGCCTCCTTGAACCAATGATGTCATTCCCGCGCAAGCGGGAATCCAGAGCGGCCGCAGTTCCACGCCAAGCGCAGCCTGGATTCCCGCTTACGCGGGAATGACAGGATGGTTATTTTTAGGCCCGTGAAGGGCCTTGCGAGCGCTGGAACGGCGCGTCAGGCCCTGCTGCTCCATGCGAAATTTGATCGCCTCGATTGGACCAGGCGGGCTCATCGGCTCGTGTTCGTTTTCATAGGCGTCGATGAGCGTCGCAACCGCGTCGAGACGGTCGCCTGCGGGAGTTCCTGATTTGGCGCCCCACAAGCGCTCAATTTCGGCAAGCGCCGTTTGATAATCGGCCTTGGAGCGAATTGGCTTTATCTCATCCGTCATGTCCCGTCTCGCTCGATTTCCTCGACGCGTTGACCCGCCGAGCCTATCTAAGCTTCTAACGCCCTTCGCCAGAGCGGCGGAATCCTTTCGGACGACTTCGCTTGCCCCTTTCTCGCTCCGCCCTTCGAGCGCCTTTTCTGCCGGCAGCCAGCTCGCCTCCCGTCGAATGGCTCGCGTCGCTCGGCCTCGTCCCTTACGATGACGCCATCGCCGCCATGGAGGCGCGCGTCGAACAAATCGCCGCTGGCGAGGCGCCCGAACGCGTGTGGCTTCTCGAACATCCGCCGCTCTACACCGCCGGCACGAGCGCGAAGGAGAGCGATCTCATCGACGCGCGCTTTCCGGTTTTCCGCACGGGGCGCGGCGGCCAATTCACCTATCATGGGCCCGGCCAGCGCGTCGCTTATGTGATGCTTGATCTGAAGCGCCGACGGCCGGATGTGCGCGCCTTTGTCGGCGCTCTCGAAGCCTGGCTGATCGACGCGCTTCGTCTTCTCGGCGTGACGGGCGAGACGCGCGAGGATCGCGTCGGCGTCTGGGTCGCGCGGCCGGATAAGCCCGCCGGGCTTGATGGGACGCCGGCGGAGGACAAGATCGCCGCGCTCGGCATCCGCGTCAGACGCTGGGTCTCCTTCCATGGCGTCGCGCTCAATGTCGCGCCCGATCTTTCGCATTTCTCAGGGATCGTCCCTTGCGGGATTGCGCAAGGCTATTACGGCGTGACGAGCCTCAAAGATCTGGGGCGCGGAACGACGATGGCGGAGGTCGACGCGGCGCTGCGCCGGACTTTCGAGCAGCGCTTTGGCGCGACGAAAGATCCGGCCGATGGCGGAACGGTGCGGCGCCTCGCCGCGCGGCCCTAGCGCTTACGCCCTCCGCTTGCCGAAAGCGCGCGGCGCATTGACGCCTGGCGCGGCGAGCGGCGCGGAAACCGCCGCCGCCGCGACCGTCGCGGAGTTGGTTTGCCGCGCGGCGAGGTGCCGGTCGATGATCGCCTGAGCCGCCGCCTCATCGAAAGTATCGTCGTCGCGCTTCGCTCCGGGCTTCGCAGGCGCCGGCGTCTGCGCGGCATAGGGGTTTGGTCCGGCGAAAGAAGGCGCATAGGCAAGCCAGATCGCCTGCATAAAATTGCCGATGAAAGCGCCGACGATCGCCGGCAAGACAAAGCGCCCAAGCACCGCTTGCGAACCGGAATCGAGGCCAGAGAATACCGGCAGAGGAACATAGGTGAGAAGATTAGGCGCGAACTGGAACGCGACGATCGTGACCGCCGCGGCGATCACATTGGCCCAGACGATCCAGGCGGCGCTGCGGCCCATGTCGTGATAACGCCGCGCATTGAGCGACAGGGCCATCATCCAGACGGCCGCGGTCCAGGCCAGAAAGGCGCCGCCGTGCAGAAGATCGAGCCAGCGGACGATCGCGCTCACGAGCACGAGGATCGACATGTTGCGCCGATAGACGCCGCGCGCGAGGGCGCCGCGCCAGTCGAAAAAGCCGATGATGAGGAGAGCGGGATTCATGATTGCCGGCTCAAAATAGGGCCCGGGTTTCGCCGCCTGGCCGAAAGACCCGCTGCGACGATGCCGATCCTAGCGCCGGAAGACTTAGAACCGCGTTAAACGCAGCGCGGCGAGAAGGTAAAACGACCTTCTTCGGCCCTCGCCTTTCTCATTTGACGGCTTCGCTAACGCTATGACAAGTCTCGATATCTTTGCCTAATATGGGACCTGGGCCTGAGCTCATCCTCACGGGCCCTTCGCTCCAGAATTATTTGCTTCGCTCTGTCGGTTCGGGGCGTATCCTCTCGTCCTTGAAAACAAGGAGTTCCGCTCAAAATGCTCTACGCGATCCTTTGCTACAATGATGAAGACGTCGTCTGGTCCTGGAGCAAGGAGGAGGACGCCGCGGTCATGGGCCGGCTGGATGTCGTCCATCAGCGCCTCGCCAAAGCAGGGAAACTCGGACCCGCCTTGCGCCTTCTGCCGACCACCGCGGCGACGACCTTGCGCGGCGCGGCGCAGTCGTCGCTGGTCATCGATGGGCCATTCGCCGAGACCAAGGAGCAATTGCTCGGATTCTATGTCATCGACGTC
>DATGHD010000221.1:0-19298 GCA_035308145.1 Roseiarcus sp. | reverse complement strand
GATCGACGATCGCCGGCATGCGGTTGTTCGGGCTGATTTTCAGGAAATCGTCCTTGAACTGGTCGCCTTTGCCGATGTGGACCGGCACGATCCTATAGGGCATGCCGAGCTCTTCGAGGAGGACCGTGACTTTCTTGCCGTTCGGCGTCGGCCAGTAGTGAAGATCGATCATTTGGCGATGCTCTCGTTTTAGAAAAGCCTTTGCGAGGCGCGGCTTTGCTTGATTGGGCGCTTTAAGGTCAGCGCTGGCCGAAGATGTAAGTCCAGTCGCGACAATTTCTATCAAAAATCGGAATGGCTGCTATGATTGACGTTCGGCCCTGAGCCGTACGGGCGGCGGCGCGGCAAAAAAGCGAATCCAAATTTTTTCGGCGATAAGCCTTTGAAATCACCCGATTCGGCCAAGAAAGAAATTTGGAAATCCTTGGCGGCGCGAAAATCGCGCCCTTGAAATCGCACGATGATTTGAAGGCGAAGATTAGGCGAAAGCGTTTTTTCGGCGCTTTTCAAACTTCGTCCTCCGGCGCGACCGGAGGGCAAAAGCCAAGTCGAACGGGCGCGGAACCGCGGACCAAAAGAGGCGCGCGCCTTCGCGCGCTCCCGTACCTTTGTCGTCCTTAAAGGCCGCTGCCTTCGTGGTTGATCGTGTTCGTCGCGACATCCCGCATCATCGCCAAAAGCTCGCCGGGAACCGGCATGGGAGTGCAGGCTTTGTCGCCGTCGATGAAGAAGATCATGCCGCCGGTATCGCCGGAGAGCTGCGCGAGGACCGCGCGATCGCCGTAAGGCAGGCCGGGCGGCGTCTGCGGGTTCATCGCATAGATGCCGCGGAGGAATTGCCACTGATCGGGGGTGAGTTCGATCCAACTGCCGTTGCGCTCGGAGATCAGGTGCTTCGGCACCGAGACGTCGACGCAGCGCGTGACATTGTCGCCGGCGAAAGCCCATTGCGGCAGGATGGTCAAACCGCACAGGAACGCGAGACGCGCGATGCTGAACATGAGGACCTCCTTTTTCTCTGGCCCTCCGCCTTAAGACATTAGCCTCCCACCGCATCTCGTTACGGGACGGGCCGCTGAGCCGGCTCATCGCAACGCCAAATCCACTCCACTTATGTCAACCTAGCAAGGTCCATGCCAGGTCCTTATCGAATCGGACGCAAAACGCGGGCCTAGGGGTCAGAATCGCGCCCGAAAGTAACCAAGACCTTAAGGATCGAGGCGAGCGGATGAATTCACGAATAATCAAACTGTTTCGGCGAGCCTTGCGGCGGGTTTATCTCTCTTGATTTTCGGAGCCTATCCATGGACGCGGCCCTCGACGCGGCGAGCGTGCAAGCGCTTCGACGCGAAATCTATGCGCAGCCGGCGGTCACGCGCGCCGACCTGACGAAGCTTCTGGCGATCGGCCGCAAGGCTGGCGCGGCCGCGCCGAAAGAGTTCGACGATCTTTTCGCCGATGTCGCGACCGACCTCCTCGTCAATCAAGTCGATCCGCCGAAATATGTCACAAAGAACGACGCCGACTGGCTCGTCGCGACGCTTCAATCGGGCGGCGGCTTGGGCTGCCGCGCCGAATTCGACATGCTTCTCGCGGTTCTGCGCACCGCGGTCTCGATCCCGCAGAGCCTCGCCGGCTTCGTGGTCGGCGAGATCGAAAAGGCCATCATTCTAGGCCATCAGGCGAGCGGCGTCGGCGACCATCCGCAAGGGATCGTCACCCATGACGACGTCGAGGCGCTGAACAGCGCTGTCTTCGCCGCCGCCGAGGGCAGCTCGCTTCACGTGACGCGCGAATCGGCGGAGGCCCTGTTCCGCATCGCCCATGCGACGGCGGGCGCGAACAACGATCCGGCATTTGAAGGGTTCTTCGCCCGGGCGATCGGCAATTATTTAATGGGCGTCGCGTTCCGCTGGACGCCGAGCGTCGATGAGGAACGCGCCAAAGAAAAATGGCTCGACCAGCCGGCGCCAAGTCTCGGCAGCTTCCTCGAAGGCATGCTCCATATCGGCAAGAGCGCGGCGCAACGCGCCAGCGACGCCGAAGCCAGGAAGCCCAAGGCCGAGAACGACGCCGATCGCGACGAGATCGCCGAGAAAAGCGACATCGGCGCCTTAGACGGCGCTTGGGTCCTCGATCATCTGACGCGCGAGGGGCCGCTCGCGCCGGCCGAGAAGAAGCTGCTCCTCTTCTTGAAAGAGGACGCGCATTCGCTGCCGCCAGCGCTGCAGAAGGCGATCGACGCGCAAGCTGCGTAAATCGCCGCTCGACCTCACGCCGCTAGGAGCGCCGGCGCGCCCATCGCCTCGGCGATGACGCCGAAGTCGTGGCCGCTGATCGCCAAGGCGCCGAAGCGGAACTGATAGCCCCAATTGGCGCGGCCGGCGGTAAGGTCCAGCGCCTCGAGCAGCGGCCCTATCGGCGCCGCCTCGGCGTCCGCCCAGGCGACGTCGCGACGGTAGGGCCGGCGCTCTCCCATCTCCGCGAGGTAGGGCTCGCCCTCGTCAACGACGCCGATGGCGGTGAAGGCCTGGAGACGGTCCTTGCCGCGAAAGCTTGCCGTCGGCGAATAGCAGACCACTCCATCGCCCGGCTTCATGCGTTTCAAAGGGGCCGCCTTGCCGTGACAGGCTTGCGTGAAGCCGCCGGCCCGGCCGCGCCGCACATGCTCGGCCGCCGCGACGACGATCCAATATTTGCTCATCGTTTCGCTCCTTCGCCTTTCATTTTGCGGACAATGGAAGGGTAGAGGAACGCGCTGTCAGTTTACGGCAGGAGCAAATAGCCACGCCCTTTGTCTCGGAGGTCCCTGCCGGCCGCGGCGCCCCTTGCTCCCGCGCCAAGTGTTCGCCGAATGGACAGAGCGCGATTATGCTAGCGTCGCATGAGATGCGGATGTCGCATTGGATCGACCACACTGCGCTCTGCCGGAGGGGACGCTGATCGCCGACATCGGCGGGAGCCTTTAGAGCGCCTCCCCGTTGGCTCGCCGCTCGCTTTTAGAAGCCGGCGAACGGGTCTCTCATCCATTCCCGCAGCGAGCGCGCGCGCGGCAACGGCGCATAGCCCAGTGCGACAGGTCGCGCCCGCTCGCGCCTGGCGATTTCTACGCCGCTCGACGGGATCCGGCCGGAAATCCTGATCGATGCGCCTTCCGCCTTGACCATCGCAAAAAGGGCAGCCGCATTGCCCGGCGCCAGGCGGATGCAGCCATGCGACGCCGGCCGGCCCAAGGACCCGACCGCGGTCGTGCCGTGGATGGCGTATTGGCTCAGAAAGAAAATCGAATGCGGCATCGGCGCATTGTCGTATTTGGCCGAGTGGACCATCGTGTAAAGCCCGATCGGTCGGTACCAGCCGGTCGGCGTCAGATGTCCCTTGCGGCCGGACGAAATCGGCCACTCGTAGCTGTCGCCAGAACCAGAATTCACGCGCATCGTCTGAGTTGAAAGATCGACATCGATGCGCACCAGCGCGTTGGCCGCTTCGATTGACGCAAGAACCGTCGCGACGGCGACGGCAAATCTCAATACGCTACGCATAACGCATCCCCCAGCCATGCAAACCTTCGATCCGCCAACGCTTCGGCTGACCGAAGTACGCAAATCGCCGCCCTAACGAAGAGAATAGCGCGAAAACCTCGCCGCGCTCAATTCCTAATGCAATCCTTTACTTAACGAGCGCTTCCGACGCCGTCGTCGACTGGTCGCAAAGAATGCGCGTGTTGGAAGCTTCAGGCGATTAGTTCGGCCGCCTCTCGCGGCGTCGAGTCGCCAAAGGTTCGCTCCGCCTCGGCCATATAGTCTCGTGTCAACGGAACGGCGGCGATGTCGCGCGAAAGCTGCGCCTGGAAGACCATGAAGCCGAAATGACGAAAGGTCATTTCGCTTGCGGCGAGATAGAATTCCCACATGCGAAGGAAGCGCTCATCGTAAAGATCGGAGAGCGAGACGCGGTTCCTCAAGAAGCGTTCGCGCCAAAGGCGCAACGTCTGGGCGTAGTGCAAGCGCAAGACCTCGAGATCGGTCAGCCAAAGGCCGGCGCGCTCGATGACGGGCGCGACTTCCGACAAGGCGGGGATATAGCCGCCGGGAAATATATGTCGGCGGATCCAAGCGCTGGTTACCCCGGGCCCGCGCATGCGCCCGATCGCGTGGACGAGCGCGACGCCGTTTCTTTCAAGCAGGCGCCCGATCGCGGCGAAGAACTCGCCGTATTGCGGCTTGCCGACGTGCTCGAACATGCCGACCGAAACGATGCGGTCGAACGCGCCGCGCACCGCGCGATAGTCGATGAGCTCGAAGCGCACGCGCTTGTCGAGGCCGCAATCCAGAGCGCGCTGACGGGCGACCCTGAGCTGTTCGGTCGAGAGCGTGACGCCCAACACTTCGACGTCAGCGGCGCGCGCAAGGTGGAGGGCGAGGCCGCCCCAGCCGCAACCGATGTCGAGCACTTTCTGGCCCGGCTGCAAGGAAAGCTTGGCGGCAATGTGCTTCTTCTTTGCTTCTTGCGCTTCCTGCAGCGTCGCGTTGGGCGTTCGAAAATAAGCGCAGGAATATTGCAAGTCGGGGTCGAGGAAGGCGCGATAGAGCCGCTCGGAGAAATCATAGTGTCGGTGGATATTGCCTCTGGCGCTCCGCGGCGAATTGATCTGCTGCGCCCACCCAAGAATGTAGAGCGCCCGATGATGGATAGGGACGCGGCGCTTCTCGGCTCGCAAATTGGCGTTCCGGCCGATCAGGTCGAGCAAATCGGAAACGGCGCCCTTCTCCATCGCGAGTTCGCCGCTCATGAAAGTCTCGCCTATATAGAGATAGGGGTGAGCGAGGAGCTTGAAAATTGTCCAATTGCTCTTCAGCCGGATTGCGACGTCGAGATCAGGCGCGGCGTCAAGATCGCCGAATTGCCAACGCGGGCCGTCAGACCGCACCACGGTCAGCCGCCCGATCCTGATCAATCTCCCGAGCTTCCCTTCCAACATGGCGAGGATCGTTCCCTCCTCGAACGCGCCTCCGGTGGCGCGGGCCCAATGTAAGACCTTCGCATAACTTGACAATCCGCCCCGGCAAGCAGAGCTAGGACGACGCGCCTTAACGCGTTGCAAAAACGTCATATCGAGGAAACGCCATGTTTGCGCAGGTCATCGACCCGCTGGGCAATCTGGCGCTGACCTGCATTGTCGCGCTGATACCGGTCTGCCTTCTCTTAATTCTTCTTGCCGTCTTGCGTGTGACCGCTTGGGCGGCGGTGTTGATCGGCGCGCTGGTCACGTTCGTCCTCGCTGTCGGCGTTTGGAAGATGCCGTTCGGCGACGGCGCCTTGGCCTATCTTTATGGCGCGGCGACCGGCGCTTGGAGCATCGACTGGATCGTTCTCTGGGGTCTCGCCCTCTTCAACACGCTGACCATGACCGGCGTCTTCGAAACATTCCGCCGTTGGCTGATCTCGCAAGGCACGCTGGATGTCCGCGTGCAGACCATGCTTTTTGCCTGGGCCTTCGGCGCTCTTCTCGAAGGGCTCGTCGGCTTTGGCTATCCCTGGGCTTTTGTCGCGCCGATCCTGATCACGCTCGGCCTTTCCGACCTTGACGCGATCAGAGTCGCGGCAATCGCCAATAACGCGCCGGTCTCCTACGGCGCGCTCGGCGCGCCGATCATCGCCATTGCGGCGGTCACCGGCTATCCGCTTCTCGCCCTGTCGGCCTCGGTTGGATCAATCGTGGCGATCCTGGCGCTGCTGCCGCCATGGGTGCTGATCTATCTCGTTTCCGGCAGGGAAGGCCTCAAAGACGGCTGGCCGTTGGCGATCGTCGGTTCGCTCGGCTACATCCTCGGCCAATACCCTGTCGCAGTTTATCTCGGGCCGTACCTTCCCGACGTATCGGGCTCGATCGTCTGTTTTGCCGCGCTGCTGCTGCTTCTATCGTTCTGGCGGCCGAAGCGCGTGCTCGGCTATGGCGGCGTTCCGCTCAGCGCCGACGCGCTCGCCAAAGCGTCGAACGCCGATGCATTGCCGATCCGCGAATTGCTGATCGCCTGGGCGCCCTTCGTCGTGCTGATCGTTGTCGTTACGGCCTGGACCGGCCCCTGGTCGCTTTTGCCGAAATTCGTGCTCTTCTCGGCGAAGGTGAGCGCGACGGCGCCGGAGACCCAGGCGACGATTACGTCGATCTTCAACTTCACCCCCTGGTCGGGCGGTTCGGCCATCGCCGCGTCGTGGATCGTCGTCGCCGCCTTGCTTCTCGCTCTAGGCAAGCTCAGCCTCGACCAGCTCGGCGCGATTTTCGCGAAAACCTTCCATCAGGTCTGGGGCGCCTTTCTGGTTGGGATATTCATCTTCGGCCTAGCCTATGTGTTCAACTTTTCCGGCATGGCCTCTTCGCTCGCCAAAGGCTTCTCGGGGCTCGGCGCGGGCTTCATTGTCGTCTCGCCGATCCTTGGCTTCATCGGCGTCGCGCTGTCGGGCTCCAACACCTCGACCAATGCGATGTTCGGGAAGTTTCAGGCGCTGGTCGGCGCGCAGCTCGGCATGCCGCCGCTGTTGCTGCCGAGCCTCAACTCGGTCGGCGCTGAAATCGGCAAGCCGATCGCCCCGCAGACCGCGAGTGTCGGCGTCTCGACCAGCCGATTCGTGCGCAACGAGGGCGAGGTCATTCGCCACAACCTCGGCTGGACGCTGATCCTGCTCGCCTATCTGATCATCATCGGCGTCGGCTTTTATTGGTTCGGCGCCGGCGCGATGAAGCTGCCGACATGAGTGAACCCAAGCTCAGGAAGCGATCGGGCTCTTGACAGGACGTCCGGCGACATAGGTCTCTGCCACCGCCCGATCATCGCCAAGCATCATCAGGATGAACAGCTCCTCCGCAAGATCGCCGGCGGCGGCCTCCATGCGATGCGCCATGGCTGACGTCGCCCGCGAATCGAGCACGATGAGGTCGGCCTCATGCCCCTGGCGTAGCGCGCCAATGCGGTCGTCGAGACCGAGCGCGCGCGCGTTGCCCAGAGTCATTTGATAGAATGCTTGCGCCGCCGGCCAGCTTTGACCGTTCATCTGCAAGACTTTGTACGCTTCGTCGGCGGTCTGAAGCATCGAATAGCTGGTGCCGCCGCCAATGTCGGTGGCGAGCGCGACGCGCACGGGCGGGGAATGCGTCTGCAACCGGCGCATGTCGAAAAGACCTGAGCCCAGAAACAGATTGGACGTCGGGCAAAAGGCGGCGATCGAACCGCTTTCAGCCAGCGCTTCGACCTCGCTTTCTTCGAGATGGATGCAATGGCCGAGCACGGTGCGGGGCCCGAGCAATCCGTATTTCTGATAGACTTCTGTGTAGGTCTTCGTCCACGGAAACAGCTCCTTGACGAAGGCGATTTCCGCGAGATTCTCGCAAAGATGGGTCTGGACGTAGCATTCGGGATGCTCCCTGGCGAGCGCACCCGACGCTTCGAGCTGGGCGTCGGTCGAAGTCGGCGCGAAGCGCGGCGAGATCGCGTAGTCGAGGCGGCCCTTGCCGCGCCAACGCTGGATCAGCGCCTTGGTCTCGTCATAGCCGCGCTGCGGCGTGTCGCGTAAGCCATCGGGCGCATTGCGGTCCATCATCACCTTGCCGGCGATCATCCGCGCGTTGCGCCTTTCGCTCTCGGCGAAGAAGGCTTCGACCGATTCGGGATGGACCGTGCAATAGACCATCGCCGTCGTCGTGCCTTGTCGAAACAGCTCATCGAGAAAAAAGCGCGCCACCATGGCGGCGTGGCGGGGATCGCGCAGCCTTTGCTCTTCGACGAATGTGTATTTCTGCAGCCATTCGAGAAGCTGCGCGCCATAGGAGGCGATGACCCGGGTCTGCGGATAGTGGATGTGCGCGTCGATGAAGCCGGGGAGGATCAGCTTACCCGAATGATCGTCCGTCTTGGCGCCTGCCGGGGCCTTGCGCAGGATCTCGGCCGCTTCCCCCACGCCGGCGATGACGCCATTCTCGATCAGCAGTGCGCCGTTCTCGATCACGCTGAGGGAGTGAGGCCCGGCCAGGCGCGGCTCGTCTTCAAAGATGAGCAGCCGTCCGCGGACGACGCGGGCGTTTTCGCTCACGACATGATGTCCTTCAGCCGGAGCGCCGCAATCCGATCGATCTCATCCAGAGCCGTCGCGAACTCCGCTTTTGTATCGTTCTTGAGCCGCGCTTCGAAGGCGGCGATGATTTCCGACTTGTTGCGTCCTTTCACCGCCATGATGAAAGGAAAGCCGAAACGCGTACGATAAGTCTCGTTGAGCGACGTGAAGCGCGCCAGCTCTTCATTGCTCAATTGATCAAGCCCGGCGCTCGCCTGTTCGCCGGTCGATTCGACGGTGAGCCTTTTGGCGCGCGCAAGCCTGCCGGCAAGATCGGGATGGGCGTCGATCAACGCGCGTTTTTGAGCCTCGCTCCCGGCGCGCATCGCTGTGCTCATTGCGGCGGCCAAGCCCGCGGCGCCATCGGCCTCCGCGCCCAAGCCGCCGTCATAAGCGGCCTCGGCGATCCAAGGCGAATGCTCATAGACGCCGCCGAAACGCTCGACGAACAAAGCGCGGCTCATATGCGACGGCCGCCAGCCGCCGGGCGGCGGGTGATGATGGATCCAGTGGCGCGCGATATCGATCCGCCGCGCGACCCAGACCTTGTCGTGGCCGCGCACATAGTCGAGGAGGCGCGCCAGAGACGCGGCGCGGCCGGGCCGGCCGACCAGGCGGCAGTGCAGGCCGATCGACAACATTTTCGGGGCCGTCGCGCCTTCCGCGTACAAAGTGTCGAACGAATCCTTAAGGTACGCGAAAAACTGATCGCCGGAATTGAACCCGGCCGGCACGGCAAAGCGCATGTCATTGGCGTCGAGCGTATAGGGGATGATCAATTGCGGGCTCTTCGGCCCGTCGATCCAATAGGGCAGATCGTCGGCGTAGGCGTCCGAGCAGTAGAGAAAGCCGCCCTCCTCCACGCCGAGAGGAATTGTGTTGATCGACGAACGGCCCTGATAGAAGCCAAGCGGCCGCACGCCGGCGACTTCGGTATGGATGGCGATGGCCTCGGCGATGTGCTTGCGTTCGACATCGATCGGCGTATCGCGATAGTCGATCCATTTATAGCCGTGCGTGGCGATTTCCCAACCTGCCTCGTTCATCGCCGCGACCGCCGCGGGATTGCGCCGCATCGCCGTGGCCACGGCATAAACCGTCAGCGGCGTTTCGCGCTCGGTGAACATCCGATGGAGGCGCCAGAAACCGGCGCGCGAGCCATATTCGTAGATCGACTCCATATTCATGTGGCGCTGTCCCGGCCATGGCGCCGCGCCAATGATTTCGGATAGGAACGCCTCGGAAGCCGCGTCGCCGTGCAGGATATTGTTCTCGCCGCCCTCTTCGTAATTGAGGACGAATTGAATGGCGACGCGGGCGCCATCCGGCCAGTCGGCGAAAGGCGGCGTTCGGCCATAGCCGATCATGTCGCGCGGATAGGCGTCGTCTTTCATCGTCTTGGGTCCCCTCGATGAACGAACTTAAGGGTAAAGCAGGCGGCATTTCCTTCCAAACGTTTAGAAAAGACCTTCGCGCGCGCTCGGGCGAAAGAGCTTTAAGTTTGCCCTTGGCGGGCGCGGGTCGCATAAGCGGCCGGTGGCCCACAGGAGCAGGTTGCAATGGACGGGTTTTCGCTCGAGATTGCGCCGCCGCTCGCGCGCCTGCGCCTGACGCGGCCTGAGCGGCGCAATGTCGTCACGCGCGCGATGTGGCGGGCGCTGCCGGACCTATGCCGTCAGATCGAGGCTGCACCTGAGGCGCTCGTCGTCATCGTCGAGGGCGAAGGCGCGCATTTCAGCGCCGGCGCCGACATAACCGAATTCGAAGCCGCCTACCGCGACGCCGCCACAACCCATGAATATTTGCAGTCAATCCAGGACGGTCTTGCCGCGCTGATCGCCCTTCCGCGACCGACCATTGCGGCGCTCCGCGGCAATTCGATCGGCGGCGGCCTGGCGCTGGGACTCTGCTGCGATTTGCGCTTTTGCGCCGAGGACGTCTATCTCGCGGCGACGCCGGCCAAGCTCGGCCTCCTCTATGGCTTTGCCGAAACGCGCCGGCTTGTCGAACTCGTGGGTCCGGCGCGGGCGAAAGACATTCTCTTCACTGGGCGACGGCTCGACGCCGCCGAGGGTTTGGCGATCGGCCTCGTTGATCGTACCGTCGAGACCGAGCTTCTCAACGAAGCGGTTACGGCTTACGCGCTCGAGCTTGCCGCGTTGAGCCAATATTCGATCCGGGGAACCAAACTCGCGGTCGAGGCGATCGCGCGCGGCTTGACCAAGGAAACGCCGGCGTTCCGCGCCTTGATCGAAAGCGCGACGCGCGGCGAGGACAGCATCGAGGGACGCACGGCTTTCGCCGCCAAAAGGCCGCCGCGTTTCGCCTTCCGCGGCCGCATCGATCCAATCGCGTGATTACGTCGCTGCGTGCCCGGGACGTACCGAGAAGACCAGGCACGAGGTCGTCGCATGGGCGATGATGCGCCCCTTGCCGTCGGTCAACCGCCCCTCGGCGGTGGCGAATTGCCGGCCGACATGGACCGTCTTGCCCTCGGCCCGGAGCTCGCCGGATTGCGGCGTCGCCGCCTTGGTGAAATGGATGACAAGATCGAGCGTGGTGGCGGCAAAGCCCGGCTTCAGCGCGGACTGAACCGCGCAGGTCATGCAGGAATCGAGCAGCGTCGCTGCATAGCCGCCGTGAACGACGCCCATTGGATTGAGGTGCCTTTCCGTCGGCGTGCCTGCAAAAACCACCCGCCCCTGTTCGGCCTCCGCAATACCGAAGCCGATGAGCTCCGCCATCGGCGGCGGCGGATGCGCCCCTTCTTTGATCGCGCGAATGAAATCAAGACCGCTCATCGCCATGATGCTCTCGGGAGGCAAAGTTCGGCCGGCTTGAACGGCCGCGGCGGACTGCTCGTTCATGCGTCTCTCGCTCGTTGGATCGAATTAGTTCATATATGAACGAAGCATGAGCGAGCGCCAGACGCAATTCAAATCTCGCGCGGCGCTCCGCATGCCTGCCCTGCTCTAACCGGGCGAGGCGTCAGAAAACGGCAGTAGGCCTCAGGCGAGAAGCGCCAGAGCCTCGCTCTCGGAGAGAACCGCCGGCCTCGCCTCGGCCGGCGGAAGGCTCACCGCCCGCCCGCTGGCGCCGGCGCGGAGAATGGCTTCCATCGCCTCGAGGACGTGGAGGGCGAGGGCGCCGCCGGCCCGCGGCGGGCGGCCTTCGCGGATCGCGGCGGCAAGATCAGCGACGCCGAGCACGCGGTAATTGGCGACCCGCGGCGCGTCCGCCGGCTGGTTCGACGCGCCGAAGGCGTCGCTCGCCGTCGGATGGGGCGCCCAATCGGCGCCGCGGGTGGAGACTTCCACGACGCCGCCGAAGAAATTCGGGTCGGGCGCGCGAAGCGAGCCTTGCGTTCCATGAATTTCGATCGGCGCGGCGCCGTGCCGCCAGACATCCCAGCTCATGCCCACGACGACATGCGGACCGCTGGCAAATTCGACGAGCGCCAGCGCGGTCGTCGGCGTCTCGACGTCAACCCAGGCGCCTTGATTGGGTCCGGCCGCCGTGACGAGGCGTCGCGCCTCGCCGATGGAGGTCAGGGCGCGCACGCGGACGATCGGGCCGATGAGGTTGACCAGCATGGTCAAATAGTACGGCCCGAGGTCGAGCACCGGTCCGCCGCCGGCCTTATAGAAAAATTCCGGATTGGGGTGCCAATGCTCCATGCCGTGGCCGAAAACGAAAGCCGTTCCCGTCACCGGCCGGCCGATTGCGCCAGCGTCGATCAGGGCGCGCGCCTTCCGCCCCGCGGCGCCAAGGAACGTATCCGGCGCCGAGGCGATCGAAAGACCTTTCTTCTTGGCCGCGTCGACGAGCTTGCGGCCGAGCGCGGCGCGCGCCGCCAGCGGCTTCTCCGTGAACACGTGCTTGCCGCTTTTGAGCGCCGCCATGGAGACCTCATAATGGGCGTTCGGCGGCGTCAGATTGATCACGATGTCGATGTCGTCGGAGGCGAGCAGTTTTTCGACGCTGAGCGCCGGAACGCCGAAGGCCTTTGCCCGCGCCTTGGCGGCCTCTGGGGCGACATCGGCGCAGGCGACGATCTTCAACCCTCTGAACAAGGGCGCGTTGCGGAAATAGACCGCCGAAATGACGCCGCAACCAATGATGCCAAGATTGAAGGTCTTCATCGCCAGCCTTGTTCAGCGCCAGGATCGCGCCGTCTCAATCGATCGGCGCGCGAAGCGTCGATAGTCGTTCGGCGCGTCGTGCTCGGCGACGAGGACCGCCGCGCCGGCGGCGATTCCGGCTTTGACGATGGCGCCAATGTCCAAGACGCCGGCGCCGATATCGGCCCAACCCTCCTCGTCGAGGTTTTCGCCGCGCGGCGCCAAGTCCTTCACATGCAGCGCGCCGACCCTGCCGCTGTGACGCGCGAGCCAATGCAGCGGGTCTTCGCCAGCGCGCGCGATCCAGCCGACGTCCGCTTGCCAGAGAATCCTGTCGCTCGCCGAAAGTACGATATCGATCGGATAGGACCCGTCGGGAAGCGGCCGCATTTCAAAATCGTGGTTGTGCCAGGCAAAGCTAAGGCCTTCGGCGCGAAGCTTGCCGGCGATCGGCGCGAGGCGCGCGCCGAAGGCCCGCCAGCCCGCCGCATCCTTCGGCCGATCAGGCGGCGCCAGATAGGGCGCGACGACGAGGCGCATTTCAAGCCTATGGGCGATTGCCGCAGCGCGAGCAGGATTGTCTTCCAGGAGCGCAAGATCAAAATGGCCGCTCGGCGCGGAGAGGCGATGCCGCCGTAATGCTGCGGCGAATTCGTCAGGCGCCGCGTAGAGGCCGCCGTAGGGCTCGACTCGGGCGTAGCCAAGCCCCGCAAGCTCCGCGAGCTGCGCCTCGAGAGGCGGAAAATTGCGCGCTGAATAGAGCTGGAAGGAAAGAAGGTCGATCGGCGCCATGGCCTCGTCTCAAGAGCCTGTCGTTTGCGATGACGCGAGAGCAATTCGAAGTCAAGAAGGCCAAGTTTGCGGGGTTCTGTCATTCCCGCGAAAGCGGGAATCCAGCGGGCGGGTCTTGAAGCTTCAAGGCGCAGACTGGATTCCCGCTTTCGCGGGAATGACATGGAGCGCTTGCTATCTCGAAATCGACGAGGTGATGTCCCAATCCTTGGGACGCCCCTCAATCGGCGCAGGCGGTCGTGGGCTCATCGATACCAGCGGCGGCGGCGTTGTCGGCGGGGCCGTATAGGCGCCGACGGGCGGCGGCAAGGCGCCGCTCGGCCCATGCAAATCGATCGGCGTTGAATCGGCCGGCGCGTTGAGCCGCGCGACGTCCTGCGGCTCGTCGATATCGGGGGCGGGCGGCAATCCGTCGCTCGGCGGCGGCGCCGGCATGAGGTCGGGGCTCGGCGTCGGCTTGCAATAGCGACGCGGCCCGGTGTTGGTCGCGCCATGCATGGCGAGATCGAGATGGAAGTGGTTGTAGTGGAAGGGGTCGGCGCCCGGCCCGAGCACTGTCGTGAAATGCTGGCAGGCGCCGGCGTGAATTTCGTGCAGAAACGCCGATTCCTGACTGTCGGCGTTCTTCCATTCCTTGACGATGCTGATGAGGCGTCCGTCAGCGAGTTTGAAGCCGCTGACGTCGATAGCGTTGCCAAAGGCGTGTTCGGAGAGCTGGGCGCCGGCCATATTGTCAACGCTGCGGCAGCTATAGGCGCCGAACGCGGCGAGACCGACCACGCTCTCGCCGAAACGCGCCTGCGCGCGTGGCTGAACCACGTCGGCGAGCCAAGCTTCCAAAGCCGGCACCATCGAACAGTCGATCGTCACCGGCGATTCGACGCTGACGGTCCCTTCGGCGAGGCCCGAGACCTTGAATGGGTGATTGAGACCGCAAATGCCAGGCCCATCGATGGCGGGCATCGCCTCGACATAAGCTGAAGCCTGGACCCGGCCGCCGGCAAGGCACGCTTCTTCGGCCTGATTACGCCAGGCAGGGCGCTCCGCGCGTTCGAGGAACCCGCAGCCGGCGAGCGAAAGGAGGGCGCTAAGCCCGGTGAGCCATGGCCAAACGCGACGCGCCATTGCCTAGAAATGCGCGCGTCCGCTTAATAAAAATTGAACTCTCGGAGACGGCGAACGCCGTCGGCGCCCGCCGCTCAGGCCATCTTGGCGCCAAAGTTGCGCTTCATCAGCGGCTTCGCGCCATTCGCGGTTAAAAAGAATCGGCGGCGAGGAGCGGCTGGAATGGCGCAGTTTTTGCGCGGCTGGGGATTATTCTGCACGATTGTCGGCTCACTTTTGCTCTCCGGCGAAGCCTTGGCCCACCCGCATGTGTGGGTCACGGTCCGCAGCCAATTCGTCTTTTCCCCCGATGGCGACCTGACCAGCGTCGTGCACGACTGGACCTTTGACGAAATGTATTCGTCCTTCGCCACGCAAAATCTCGCGCCGGCCGGCCAACTCGTGAAGCGCGAAGATTTCGCGCCGCTCGCCAAGGAAAACGCCGGCGCGCTCGCGCAGATCGGCTACTACACGGTGCTTAAGATCGGCGGGAAGCAGGTCGATTTCGGCAACGTCACGGACTATTGGATGGAGGAGCGGCCGGACCATCTCGTGACCTTCCATGTCGTTCTGCCTTTGAAGGACCCGACGCCGCCGGGCAAGTTCGTCACGATGATGGTTTCCGACCCGGAATTCTTCATCGATTTTGAATTCGACGACAAAGACCCGGTTACGCTCGACAAGCCGCCCGACGGCTGCTCGTTGTCGATCACCCATCCCAAACCCCTCGACGTCGACGACTCCAAAAAGCTCAGCGAATCCTTTTTCACCAATCTGTCGCCGGGCGCGGGCTTCGGCTTCAAATTGGCGAGCCGGGCCATCCTCGCTTGTCCCTATTGGGGCCAAAGATGAGCGCACGCGGGTTGGCGCGCCTCGCCCTGCTGATCGCCGCTGTCGCGCTCGCCGCCGAGCCCGCGCTCGCCGAGCTCGCGCATCGTCCCTTTGCCTTGCCCGGCGGAGAAGCGGGCGGCGCGCCGAGCGGCCTTGGCGGGTGGATTCTCGGCGTCGCCGCTTGGCTCAATCATCTGATGGCCGGCGAGGTCAAAGCGCTGCACGGCGATAGCGCCGCGATCTGGGGACTGATCGGGCTCAGCGCAGCCTATGGCGTTTTTCATGCGGCGGGACCGGGCCACGGCAAGGCGCTGATCGCCTCTTACATGTTCGCCAACGATCGCGCGCTGAGGCGGGGCATTGTTCTTTCGTTTCTCGCCGCGCTGCTCCAGGCGCTTGTCGCGATCACGCTGATCGGCGTCATGGCGCTGATCTTCCGCGCGACCGGCTCAGCGATGAACCAGGCGAGCGCCGTCGTCGAAATCGGGAGCTATCTCGCCGTCGCGGCGATCGGCGCCTGGCTCGTCTGGACAAAGGGCCGCGCGCTGGTCTCGGCCCTGCGCGTTGCCCTCGCCGAACGCGCCCAAGGCCCGATCCTCGCCGGCGCGGCATGGCGGCCGGCGATGGCGATGGGCGTCGTCTCGCAATTTCGCGCTCAAAGTCCCGATGCGGGCGGAATGGTCGAAGCCGATTGCGGCCATGTCCATGCGCCCGATCCGCGTACGCTCGACGCCGGCTTTTCTTGGCGCGGCGCGGCCGCGACCGTCGTTGCGGCCGGCGCAAGACCCTGTTCCGGCGCCATCCTCGTCCTGACTTTCGCCTTGTCGCAAAACCTGTTTCCCGCCGGAATCGCCGCGACTTTCGCCATGGCGCTCGGCACCGCGGTCACCACCGGCGCGCTTGCCGCCCTCGCCGTCTTCGCCAAAAGCGCGGCGATGCGGCTCGTCGCGCGGGAATCCACGCGGGCGGTGCTGCTGTCGCGCGCGCTGGAGTTCGCCGCCGCGCTGGTCGTGTTGGCCTATGGCGTAGCGTTGCTGACCTTGGGTCGGACCGGGGCTGGCTAAGCCTTCTAATCTCAGACCGAAGCGGCTTCGGCGAGCCGCTTCTTCGCCTTGTCGGCGGCGCCGCGCGCCGAAGCCGTGACGTTGAACATTTCGAGCCCGTCGAGCTCTTGATCGGTCACCGGCGTCAGCGCCTGATCCATGTATCTGCGGGCGTTTGGATCACGCTTGATCGCGCGCCGCGCCTTGCCCATGCGCCAGATGACGCGCGAGATCGCGATATGTTTGGCGATGAGATCGAAAACATATTTGGGATAAAAGATAAACGGATTCTCGATCGGCAGGCCGGGCCGCCGGTCGCGGCGCACCTTGCGGCGCAGATAGCCGCCTTCCAGCGGATGAATCTTTTCGATCGTCACGCAGCCATAGAACCAGAGCAAAAGGAACATCATCTTGCCGGGGCTGATGCCGGTCGCGACCGCCCGGCGCATGACAGTCTCCATGTGCTCAGGCGTATAGTACGTCTCCCAGGCGAGACGATAGGCGCGTTGCCAATCGGCCTTCGACATTTTCGCGTGGCCGGTCACGACATGTTCGAGGTCGTATTTGTTCATGTCGGGGTCCATCGGAATTCCCGCCGCCGCGAGTTTCTTGTGATCCTCCGAGCCCGGCAAAGGCGTCAGGCAGAAGAACTCCAAAAGATCGAGCGGCAATTCGCGCTGGATGATTTTGATGTCGCGCACGATGGATTCCGGCGTATCGACCGGGAAGCCTAGGATATAGCCGGCATAGGTGAAGCAGCCGACCTTCTTCCATTCGAGCAGCATCGCGCGATATTCGGCGATGCGATTCTGCTTCTTCTTCGCGCCGACCAGGCTCTCCGGGTTGATGTTCTCGAGCCCGAGAAACACGCGCTTCACGCCGGCCGCCGCCGCCTTCTCGATGAAATGAGGGATGCGGTGGCAGAGCGTGTCGACTTGAATGACGAAATTGAAATTCAAGCCCTCGCGCCGCATGGCGATCATGCGATCGAACATCGGCTCCCAATTCTTGTTGCGGGCGAGGTTGTCGTCGGTGATGAAGAAATGGCTGATGCCTTGCGCGAGATTGGCGCGGATGATCGCCTCGACGTCGTCGGGCGTGCGGTAGCGCGATTTTCGGCCCTGAACGTTGATGATCGTGCAAAAGGAGCATTGGAACGGGCAGCCGCGGCCGGCGTCGAAACTGGTGACGACGCCGGCGGTGCGCTTGATGCTGTCGGCCGGCAGCATCGGCATCGGCGCCCCTTCGATGCCGGGCAAGTCGCTCATGAAATTGTAGAGCGGCTTCAATTGGCCGGCGTAAGCGTCCTTCAGAACCATCTCAAACCGGCCCTCGGCCTCGCCTGCGAAGAGCGAGACGCCGAGCGCCTGGGCCTCTTTCATATCGTCGGGCATTTCCGGCAACATCGCCAGACAGCCGGAGACGTGAAAACCGCCGATCGCCACCTGAACGCCCGCGGCGCGAAAGCGCCTGGCGAGGTCGACCGCATGCGGGAATTGATTGGATTGCACGCCGACGAGACCGACGAGGCCGCGCCCGCCGGCATGTTCGATCGCCCGAGCGATACGCTCGGGCTGAATGCGCGTGTTGGTTTCGTCGATCGCCGTGATGGCGATGTCGACGTCCGGGCCGAGCGCCTGCCTATCGCGGCAATCGGTGGCGAGCCCGTGCAGGACGGCCAGGGTGTTCGAAGGGATCGCCGAGCGCGCCCATTGAATGACGTAGCCGTCGTCGTCGTAATGCGACGGCTTGATCAAATAGAGCGTGAATTTTCCCGGCATGGGACCCCTGATTTGGGGCGATTACGCGTTGAGTTCGTAACGCAAGTCAACCCGAGCTGACTGGCGCCGGACGGCTCTGTTTCGATCGACGCCGCTATTCTTGAACAAAGCGGCTCTAATCGCATTTTGCGAAGGTTTTGCATCCCTCTATATCGCAATATGCGATATAGAGGGATGAAAACAATTCGTTATTCGCAGGACGCCCTTGCCGATTTGCGCAAATATCGCAGCCGCGCGAAGCGCCTCAAGGCGAAGATGGAGCGCTACGCCGCGACCGGCGCGGGACCTGTGAAAGAGTTAGCCGGCCGGCCAGGCAAGCGGCTGCGCGACGGCGATTTCCGCACCTCTTCGAGGAAAGCGAGACGGAAATTTATCGTCACGCGCATTGGACCGCGCGGCGGCGTCTATGATTGAGGAGATCGAAATGAAGCACACTTTTCTCAAGACGCCGGCGGGCGAGGAGCTTGTGCTGATCGCGCGCGCCGATTTCGAGGCTTTGCGCGCAGCGGCCGAAGACGCCGGCGACGCCGCTCTTCACGCCAAGACCAAGGCCTCTCTGGCGCGCGGCGAGCAGACCGCGCTCAGCGCCGAGGAAGTCAAAGCGGCGCTCGCTGCGCCGACGCCGCTCGCCTTTTGGCGCGGCAAGCGCGGCCTGACACAAAAGGCGCTGGCCGAAAGGGCAGGCGTCTCGCAGTCCTATGTCGCCGATCTCGAGGCCGGCCGCCGCAAGGGCGCTCCCGCTCTCTTCAAACGCCTCGCGGCCGCGCTGAGCCTGCGCATGGAGGATTTGGTCGCCTGATGCGTCGGGGAATTATGCACTTTATAAACCGACTTAGTTCGGCTCGCCGCGCGACGACCACGAACACGAAGGCCGCCGTCGCGAGATCATCGGCTAAGCGCAACGGACCCCTCACGAGCATCGAGCGAAATCTGACACGCCTTGCTGCTGCGCCCTCGCCGCGTTAGAGCGCCGCGCTGCTCAACCGGACCTGAACATGCCCGCCAACCCCGACGACTCATCGCCTTCCTCGATCAGCTCGCCATTCCGAACGAGACAATCGAGCACCCGCCACTGTTCACGGTGGAGGACTCGAAGGCGCTGCGCGGCGAGATTCCCGGCGGTCATACCAAGAACCTCTTCGTCAAGGACAAGAAGGGACGCCTGTTCCTGCTCGTCGCCGGCGAAGAGGCGGCAATCGACTTGAAGCGCGTGCACGACAAGATCGGCGGACAAGGCCGCGTGTCATTCGGCTCGGCCGAGCTTTTGGAGGAGGTCTGGGGCGTCAAACCGGGCGCGGTGACGCCTTTTGGCGCGATCAACGATCGTGAGGCTCGGGTCTCGGTCGTTCTCGATGCTGCATTGATGGCCGAGCAGCGGCTGAATTTTCATCCGCTGGTCAATACGCGCACGACCGGCCTTGCCGCCGCCGATCTTATCAAGTTCCTCAAGGCGACCGGCCATGAGCCGCTGGTCGTCGCCTTGAGCGAACCGGCGGCGTAATATTGCGAAAAGACTG
>DATGHD010000220.1:0-2198 GCA_035308145.1 Roseiarcus sp. | reverse complement strand
CCAGGAACTTATACAAATGAACGCCCCAGCTCCTTCCGCGCCGCCCTCGCCTTATTCCTCCGCGATCGGCAAATCGAACCCGGAGAGCCACACGCTTTCCGTCCTCGTCGATAATGAGCCCGGCGTGCTGGCGCGCGTCGTCGGCCTGTTCTCCGGCCGGGGCTTCAACATCGAAAGCCTCACCGTCGCCGAAGTCGCCCATGAGACCCATCTCTCGCGCATCACCATCGTCACCTCCGGCACGCCGGAAGTCGTCGAGCAGGTCCGCCATCAGCTCGAGCGCCTGGTGCCGGTTCATTTGGTCACCGATCTGACTTTGTTGGAACGGGCGATCGAGCGCGAGCTCGCCATGGTCAAGGTGCGCGGCAAGGGCGAGAACCGCGTCGAAGCTTTGCGGCTCGCCGAGGCCTTCAAGGCCAAGGTCATCGACGCGACGATCGAGAGCTTCATCTTCGAGATCACCGGCGCGCCGAAGAAGATCGACGATTTCGTCGAATTGATGCGCCCGATCGGCCTCGTCGAGGTCTCGCGGACGGGCGTTGCGGCGATCTCGCGCGGGCCAGAGCCGATCTGAGCCGATAGCGCGTCCTCTGGCGCAGCACTATGAATAGCTACAAGGTGGTTTGGATTTGCCATCGCCGACTGACGCCCAGATACAGGCAGCTTGTGGCTGATGTAGCGGCCGCCAAACAGGTTCATCACCTGAAATCGGCGGCTGATATGACGGCCTTTCTCAACTCGATCGCGCGCAAGCATACGAGGGCGCCTGGCCAAACGGGCGAGCGAGGCGGAGGCGCGTCAGCACCGGGCTAGCCAGCCGCGCCCTTGCTTTGCTCGTACAAAGCGCACAGATTCCCTCAAACCGCGATTCAAGGCCTCGTCGCGCCCCGTAAAGGCGGTCGTGAGCCCTTCGCGGGGAGGCGGACGATGAATGAAGAAACTTCCCGCGCCGGCGGCCTCGCCGACATTTCGCTCGCCGAGCGTTTTGACCTGACGAAATCGTCGGTCCTGCTCACCGGGGCCCAGGCGGTGGCGCGGCTTCTGCTCGCGCAGAAGGAGCGCGACCGGCGCGCCGGATTGAACACGGCTGGGTTCGTGACTGGCTATCGCGGCTCGCCGCTCGGCGGTCTCGACCTGCAGTTTTCCAAGCTCAAACGGGAGTTCACGGCCAGCGACATCCGGTTCGAGCCCGGCCTCAATGAGGAGCTGGCGGCGACCGCCCTCTGGGGCGCGCAGCAGGCCGAAATGCGCGGCGAAGGCCGCTTCGACGGCGTGTTCGGCCTTTGGTACGGAAAAGGTCCGGGCGTCGATCGCTGCGGCGACGTGTTCCGCCACGCCAACCTGGCGGGAACGTCAAAGAACGGCGGCGTGCTCGCGCTGATGGGCGATGATCACACCGCCGAATCCTCCACCACCGCGCATCAATCGGAATTCGCTTTCGTCGACGTCATGACGCCGATCCTGTCGCCGGCCGGCGTGCAGGAGATTCTCGACTATGGCGCGCTCGGCTGGGCGCTGAGCCGCTACGCCGGGGTTTGGGCCGGGCTCAAATGCATCAAAGATACGATCGAATCGACCGCGGTCGTCGACGGCTCGCTCGACCGGATCGCGCCGGTCATTCCGGATTTCGCGCTGCCGCCCGGCGGGCTCAATATCCGCACGCCCGATGGCGTGCTCGCGCAAGAGGAGCGGCTGCAAGAGCAGAAGCGGCCGGCGATGGTCGCCTGGCTCGCCGCCAACAAGCTCAATCGGATCATCGCCTCGGGCGGGCGCGACGCCAAGATCGGCGTCATCACGATCGGCAAATCCTATCTCGACGTGCGCCAGGCGCTCGACGATCTCGGCATTGATGAAAAGCGCTGCAACGATCTTGGCCTGAGACTCTACAAGCTCGGCTGCGCCTGGCCGATTGAACCTGAGGGTTTGAGGCAATTCGCGCGCGGTCTTTCGCTCGTCATCGTCGTCGAGGAAAAGCGTTCGCTCGTCGAAGTGCAGTTGCGGGAGGAGCTTTACGGATCGGCCGACCAGCCCGTTTGCATCGGCAAGAAGGACGAGAAGGGCGACTGGCTCTTCCCGGTCAAAGGCGCGCTCGACCCGAACGACATCGCCATCGCGATCGGCGAGCGGCTCCTCGAAATCCGCCCCGACGCCGAGCTTGAGGCGCGCCTCGCCCGCGTGCGCAAGGCGCAGAGCGCGCT
>DATGHD010000219.1:0-4127 GCA_035308145.1 Roseiarcus sp. | reverse complement strand
AGCGTCATCGAGAACCACAGCATTTTCGTCGCCGCGGACGGCGCGGTTTTTCCATGCTGCTGGACCTATGGCGCCTCGCTCTATCGCACAGTCTATGGGATCGGGGATCCGCTCGACAATCAGATGGAGGCGTTGCTCGGCCGCTGCGGCGGCCGCGCGTCGATCGACGCGCGGCGCCATTCGATCAAGGACATCTGCGATTCCCTCCTATTCCGAGAAATCGCCCGCAGTTGGACGTTGACGAGCCTCGCCGCCGGCAAGCTCAAAATCTGCGCGCGCATGTGCGGCCGCGGTTTCAATCAATATACGAGCCAATTCGACGACCCGCGGCTGGCGCCAGGCCGCCGCGCGACGGGCGTCGCGACATAGCTCTCGCCGCCAGGCCAGCCGCGCCTCCGATCCGCGCTTGTCCGGCATCCGAAATCCGCGCACAATCTGAACATGGCGGCGGCATTTTCGTGGCTACGAAAGGCGTGGGGGAGCGCTATGAGAAGAGTTGCCTTGACCGGATTGGCCGCGCTGTGCGCGATCTCGACCAACGCCGCATTCGCGCAACCCGCCCCGGCGCAACCGCCGCCGACGGCCGCTCCGCCAAATTATAAATCGTTGCTCGATCAAGGCTTTGAGATCAAAAACGTCTTGCATCTGCCCGATTCCGTATCAACTCGCCTGGCGCAGATCATCCAGCCGGACACCGTGCTGATCACCCTGGAGAAAGGCCCGGTCAGCGCCACCTGCTGGGTCACGCTGAGCGCGTGGCAGCAACAAACGGTGAGCGCGATAAACTGCAACGTCCTGCAGTAAGCGCAACTGATCCGCCGAGCGCGCGGGTCGCCTTAAGACAGACCGTTAAAGATTATCGGGCGGCCCGCGATCATCCCTCCCAAACGTTCGCGCCGTCTGGTCGGCGGCGGCGGGCCGATTCTTGCCGGATTTAAGGCCTTGCGAGGTCGTTAATAGGCTTCCGGTCTTCGCGTTTACTTGATTTCAAGGAATGCGCGGCACGCTTCTTTGGCGGGGAATCCTTAGAATGAAGTCGCTTTTGAGAACATTCGCCGCGGAACCAATCGGGAGCGACCGCGGTCGAATACGGGCTTATTGCCTCGTTGATCTCTCTGGTGATCATCGCGGCGGTGAGCAATGTCGGCAACAAATTGAAGGTCACTTTCAACGAGGTCGCTAACAACCTGCACTGACGGCCCGGGGCTGGCCGCAAGAGGTGAGAACGCCAATGGACTTTCTTACGCTGCGCGAAATGCGCATTGCGGGAATTTCGATTTCCGCCACTATCATCGCCTTGAACGTCGCAGAGGGCGGCGGGTCGGCTTCGTTCAGCGCGATTCGGATCGGGCTTGCCGCGCTTGGCCTGCTGCTGGTTCTCTTCGCGAGGCCATGGGGGCGATCGACGCCTCAAGAGACGAGCGGCGCTCCATCATCCGGCGCGTGAGCGCGACGCGCCTCTCTTTCAAAGGCCGATAGCCCTCTCCAGGTCATTGTCGGCGACTTCAAGAGTCTCGGCGACAAACGAGCCGGCGCGAATCTCAGCCGTGAGCGAAGACGGATCGTCGGCCTTCAGCAGCGATATCTCCTTGTGAACTTCGGCAATGGCGGTTTTGATCGCTTTGGTCGCCTCGGCGCTTGTCCTGGCGACGCGCACTCGATGCGCCGCACGCGCTACGATCTCCGGCAGCCCCCGCAAGGGCGCCGGCAACGCGAGATCGCGCAAGCTGTCGGCATAGGCGTCGAGAGCATCGGCGACGCACCAGCGTATGGCGGCGAATTGGCCGCCGCAGGAATTCATCCGACTTTCCGCGACGCGCGTCGCGGGCTTCGTATCCGCCACAGCCGCGACCGCGGAAGGCGGCCCGCCGCCCCCGCCATCGGCGGAAGCGTCGGAGATCGTCAAACCGCCCGTCGCGATTAGGGCGACGAGGGCGGCGACTTTCCTGAAGGCGTTGCTCATTTCGGCTCCTTTTGCGGAGCCGCTGCCGGCTCGCCCCCTTTAGTCGCGGGCGGTTTGGGCAAGGTTCATTCCGAAACGCGCCGGGCCGCGGGACGACCGCCGGCTCATAGCCTCCCGGTCTCAAATCTCCGCCGAAGTTTGTCGAGGTTTAGATTGACGGGCAGAGGCGCCGACCGACGTTCGACCCGTCAGGCTCTCCCCGCCGAAGCGGGCATGAAAGGCGTCCGCTGGCTCGGCCGGCTCGAAGCAAAAGCGGACGCCATCCCGGCCGTCTCGATGCGCCTTCGGCCGAACCCGCGGGTTTGGTCGGCGATCCCGCGGCAGAACGCGTGCATAGCGTTCAGCGCGTCGCGTAGTCCGCCGGCGAATTTTCAACTTGGGTGCCTATAACCATGTGAAAAGGCCCCGCTTGGGGCGGGGCCCGGTTTGGCGTCAAGGATTCCCTAGCAACCATCGTACATAGACTCACTGGGGTAACAGTTGTTGACGTTGCTGCCGTACCCTGGGTAGTACGCTGGTCCCTCATAGCCGTACCCATAACCGGGATAGCCGCCATAATAGTAAGGGGCCGCGAGCGCCGCCCCGGCGAGCGCGCCAACAGCCAACCCCGCGCCGGCCGCGCCCCAAGCGCCGCCGTGCCAACGGCCGCCGCCGTGGCCGCCGCGCCAAGCGCCGCCTGCCGCCGATGCTGGCGTCGCGAGAGCAACAGCAGACAATGTCAAAACCGTCAGTGAGGCGATAGCTGTCCGTTTTAATAAAGTGATCATGTCGGCTCTCCTTAAGCGGTTTGGCCGCCTAGATTTCTCAACGGACACTCAAGGCGTTTGTTCATACAATAGCCATCACAAGGCGTCGTCACGCCAATTTGATCCTTCGAAAAGCTTCGAATGGAGCGGCAATAGGCCGCGTTCCGTCGCCCCGCTGTGAAGATCAACTATAAGTGAGGACACCGTATGCGGGTCACATCTTTCGCCGATCTCGACGGCTTCGCCCCGACTGCTCGCCGTTCGTGAACTCGACGGCGGATTCGAGACGCTCGCGGGGAAGGGTTGACGGAGAAGACCCAGACTGAGGCGGCGCGAAGCCGCGCTCATAAAATAAAGTCCAGCGCGGCCGCGACGCGGATTGTCGCGCTCATTCGTTTCATGCCACGAGATTTTGTGAGAGCGCTTTTAACTGTCGGAACGAAGTCCTCTATTTCCTTCGGCGCTTCGTCCAAACCGTACGAATACGAATAACAAACGTCTGTCTGGATGGTAGCCGGCAGTCCTTCGACAAAGCGAGCGATCTCCTCAGCGAGTTCGAGGCGCTCATGTTTTTCTGCGCGGTCCTTAGCGAGAACAAAGGCTGAGCAGGCTGCCATGGCGCCCGGCTGCGGTCGAGCTAGGCCTGCCGAATGCCCTGGACCCGCAAAGCTGAAAGCTCAGATCGCCCTTGACGACGGTCAGCGGCTCGTCACCCGCGCCGACCCCGCGCCCTGATGATGGGCCTGCCGGAATTGCGTCTGCAGAACGGCCACTGGCAAGCTGCGGGCGCGCTTTTGCTTCGCGCGGGCAGGGACAAGACCGCGAGCAGGGCAGAGTCGTCAGCCTGAACCTGCGCCGCAGGCCATCGCGCGCGGCCGTCCCGTGGCGACCGCGCGCGATCGATCAATAATAGGTCGATTGCACGCCGAAGGCGCCGTTGATCACGAAGAACGGGAATTCCGCGATCTGCCCGGCGAGATGAACTGGCGCGCCGACCAGTACGCGCGGATCGTTCGTGCTCGGGGGAAACACGGCTTCGACCACCCGGAATGGCAAGCTGACGAACGTACCGGCAATCGCGACCGGCGCCGTGATGATGGTAGCAGGCCCATTATGGAAAGCGTCGGGCCCGGCGGCGACCGGCTCGGGATAAACGCGCCTTCTCACGACAATATCGTTGTTGTGGACCGGATAATGGGTCCGGTGCACCATTCGGTGGTGGATATCACGATACTGCTCGGCCGCAGCCGCGGGCAGGCTATAGGCCCCGGCAAGAAGCGCAACGCCTCCGACGGCTTGCGCCAGTTTCGATATACGAGTTTGCATTCCTATTGGCTCCTACGTGTCACGACTTATTCCGCGCCCCAAATAAGGCAATTGCTGGGCTTTATCGACCCCGTATGATGGGGCCTTGAATA
>DATGHD010000218.1:0-2218 GCA_035308145.1 Roseiarcus sp. | reverse complement strand
AACGCGGGCCTTGCTCCGCAACCTGCCGGATCGCCGCGGTCGGCGCGCCTGCGTCGGCGGCCGCTCACGCTTTCGAGAGCGGTCCGCCTGTGATAGGACTGCCGGTCAAACAGCGCCAAATCCTTGAGGAGTCGAAGCGCTTATGAACGAGCGTCGGTCCAGTTTCGCCTATGAGGACCTTTTGGCTTGCGGTCGCGGCGAATTGTTCGGCGCCGGCAACGCGCAATTGCCCCTCCCGCCGATGCTCATGTTCGACCGCATCACTGAGATTTCGGAAGGCGGCGGCGAAAACAGCAAGGGCTGCGTCCGCGCGGAAATCGACATCAAACCGGAAATGTGGTTTTTCGGCTGCCATTTCAAAGGCGACCCGGTGATGCCCGGATGCCTCGGCCTGGATGCGCTGTGGCAGCTTTGCGGCTTTTTCCTTGGCTGGCTGGGCCTTGCCGGCCGCGGCCGCGCGCTCGGCGTCGGCGAAGTGAAATTCATCGATCAGGTGTTGCCGACGGTCAAACGCGTCGTCTATGGAGTCGACATGAAGCGCGTCTTCAAGGGCAAGCTTGTCCTCGGCATCGCCGATGGCTGGCTCGAGGCGGACGGCAAACGCATTTATGAAGTCAAGGACATGCGCGTCGGTCTGTTCGGCGCCGCCAAGGGCGCGAGCGCTTGAGAATCCTCCTCTAGCCCCCAACTGAGCGCTCGAAGGGCCATTGCGCCGAAGAGTCGGGAGAATTGGATGAGGCGCGTCGTCGTCACCGGTATGGGGATCGTCTCCTCGATCGGAAACAACACGCAGGAGGTTCTCGCCAGTCTGCGCGAGGCGAAATCCGGAATCATCCGCGCCGAAAAATACGCCGAGATCGGCATGCGCTGTCAGGTTCATGGCGCGCCGAGCATCCGGCCCGAAGACACGGTCGATCGCCGCGCTATGCGCTTCCATGGCACAGGGACCGGCTGGAACCACATCGCCATGGAGCAGGCGATCACAGACAGCGGCCTCGAGGCTGACGAGATCAGCAATGAGCGGACCGGCCTGGTGATGGGCTCCGGCGGCCCTTCGACGCGCACAATCGTCGAATCGGCCGATATCGCGCGGGCGAAGGGGGCCAAGCGCATCGGCCCCTTCGCAGTTCCCAAATCGATGTCGTCCACCGCCTCGGCGACGCTGTCGACCTGGTTCAAGATCAAAGGCGTCAACTATTCGATCTCATCGGCCTGCGCGACCTCCAATCATTGCATCGGCAACGCCTACGAACTCATTCAATGGGGCAAGCAAGACGTGATTTTCGCGGGCGGCTGCGAAGATCTCGATTGGACGATGTCGGCGATGTTCGACGCAATGGGCGCGATGTCGACCGGCTTCAACGATCGCCCGTCGACGGCATCCAGAGCCTATGACAAGAACCGTGACGGCTTCGTCATCGCCGGCGGCGCCGGCGTTCTCGTACTAGAAGAACTTGGACATGCGCGCGCCCGCGGCGCCCGCATCTATGGCGAGATCGCCGGCTATGGCGCGACGTCGGACGGCTATGACATGGTCGCGCCGTCCGGCGAAGGGGCGGTGCGTTGCATGCGCCTGGCGGTGGCCGGCGTGAAGACGCCGATCGACTACATCAATCCGCACGCCACCTCGACGCCGGTTGGCGATGAAAAGGAGATCGAAGCCATCCGCGAGGTCTTCGGGTCGGGCGATAAATGCCCGCCGATCGCCGCGACCAAATCGCTGACTGGCCATTCGCTCGGGGCGACCGGCGTGCAGGAGGCGATCTACTCGCTGTTGATGATGCAGAACGGCTTCATCTGCGAGAGCGCGCATATCGAGGAGCTCGATCCCGCTTTCGCCGACATGCCGATCGTTCGCGCCCGGCGCGACAATGTGAAAGTCGGCGCCGCGCTGTCCAATTCCTTCGGCTTTGGCGGCACCAACGCGACGATCGTGCTCAAGCATCCGGACGCTTGAGCCCGCAAGGAGGGGGGAGTCATGGACCGCATCGCAGCGGGCCTGATGGCGAACAAGCGCGGCCTCGTCATGGGGGTCGCGAACAATCATTCGATCGCCTGGGGCATCGCCAAGGCGCTGGCGCAAAACGGCGCTTCGCTTGCTTTCACGTATCAGGGCGAAGCGCTCGGGAAACGCGTCCGCCCGCTCGCCGAAAGCGTCGGCTCGGCGATCGCCCTGCCCTGCGACGTCGAAGACCTTGGTTCCGTCGACGCCGTCTTC
>DATGHD010000217.1:0-3743 GCA_035308145.1 Roseiarcus sp. | reverse complement strand
CGTCCGAGCGATCGTCCCGGCTTCGGAATGACCTTGAAGGGCGGCGTCAGCTTGTCGCGTCGATACGGCGAGCAGGACAGCTGAGCAGACCGCGCGGGAGATCATCGGCTGCTTTTCAACTTGAGCGTGGAAACCTGTTCCTCTCTAGGAACGATTAGCAAAGTAACATCAGTTACTTACAATGATAGTACGAAGAGAATTCTTTATAAAACGCTTCGTCTCGATTATGATTTGCTCCGTCTCAGAGAGAATGGAACGCTGATCGCCGATTCGCGGCTGTACGAAGGAAAGGAATTTTAAAAACGCATTTCCAAATTTTTTGCGCTCTAAGCCATTGGAATCGCCCAAAACGGCCAAACAAAAATTTGGAAAAGTTTGACGACGCGCTGGCGGCGCCATTGATACGAAAGGGATTTTCGAGCGAGAAAATTTGGCCGAGCGGCTCTTTTGGCGCGATCCAAGAATTTTCCAAATCTTCGCCGCGGCGGGACTCGCGGCCGCCGCTAGATTAGCTCTTAGCCTACGAAGCCGGCGATCGGAGCCATTGCAGCGGCTCCGATCCCCGGCAACGTACGATCAACGTAACCAACTTGACTACTTCGCAGCCGCTTCCACGTTGTCCTTGTTATAGACGGTGAACGGTCCCATCAGCACGCGCAAGCCCTTGGCGCGCGTCGGGTCCTTGGTGATCGAATATTCGCCCATGCGGCCGGCTTTGAACTTCACGCCTTCCTCGGCCTTTATGGCGTCGGTGGCGAGCATATAGGCCGTATAGTACGTGAGGTAGCCGAGGTCGATGAAGCTCCATAGCGCGAATTGCGGCGCGCAGCCGTTCTTCGTATAGGCGAGCATCTCGCTCGGCAGGCCAAGCCCGCTGACCTTGATCTTGTCGCACAGCTTCTCGTCCTGAAGCGCCTTGGCCGCGGCGACAATGCCGACCGAAGTCGGCGCCATGATCAGCTTCATGTCGGGATGCTTGTCGACAAGCGCCTGAGCTTGCGTGTAGCTCTTTTCCGACTCGTCATTGCCATAGACGGTGTCGATCAGCTCAAGCTTGGCGTATTTGGCATCCTTCAACGCCGTCTTCATCGCCGCGATCCAAGCGTTCTGATTGGACGCGTCGGGCGAAGCCGACAATATGGCGAACTTGCCGCCGTCGGGGCCGAGAATGCTCAGCGTCATATCGGCCATGACCTTGCCGATATCGGAAAAGTCGACTTGCGCGACGAAGACGTCCTCGCCGTCGGCCGAAGGGATCGGCGAGTCCCAGGTTACGACTTTGAGGCCCTTCGCCTGCGCCGCCTTGGCCGCCGGGACGATCTGATCGCCGGAATTGTTCGAAATCATGATCGCCTTGACGCCCTGCGTGGTGGCGTTGGTGACGATCTCGATCTGACCGGCGACGCTGTTCTGCGGCGTCGGGCCAAGGAACTGCAACGCCGTCGGGTTCTTAAGCTCCTTTGCGGCTTCCTCGGCTCCCTTGTGCGCCTGATCGAACGGCAGAATGCCGAGGAATTTTGGCAAGAGCACCATGCTGACGTCCTTTCCGGGCGTCGCCGTGGCGACCTGCGCCGATGCGGTTTGCGGCAGCAGCGCCAGCAGCGCGCAGGCCGCCGCGCTCATCAAATATTTTCTCATGTTTCTCTCCCTTTCCACTTGTTGCGAATGTCTTCCCAGACATTCGGCGCCAAGACCGACAAAATGAGAAGCCCTCCGATCACATAGTTCTGCGTGTTGCCGGTGATATCGGCAAGCCCCATTCCGTTGCGGAGGTTCAATATGACGAGGATCGCCAGGCCGACGCCGGCGAGGGTGCCCTTGCCGCCGAAAATGCTGACGCCGCCGAGAAGCACCGCGGTGATGATGTCGAGCTCGAACCCGTCGGCCATGTCGCCGCGCACCGAGCCGAGGCGCGCCGCATAGAGAACGCCGGCGAGCGCCGCGACAAGCGCGGAACTCACGAAAAGATCCGTTTTGACGACCGCGACGCGCACGCCCGAATAGCGCGCCGCCTGAGCATTGCTGCCGACGACATAGATGAGCCTGCCCAAGAAGGAGAAGTGCAGGACGACGGCGAAGAAGATGAACAAAATGAAAAATATCACGATCGACGCGGTGAGCGGCCCAATCGCCGGTTGCTGGCCGAGCCTGTTGAACCAGTCGGGAAAGCCGCCGATGGCGCGGTCTTCGAGGAGGATGCGGGCGACGCCGCGATAACCGATAAGGCCCGCGAGGGTGACCGCCAGCGAAGGGAGGCCGACGTAAGCGATCCAGAAGGCGTTGTTGAGCCCAGCGAGAACCCCTGCGGCAAGCGCTAATAGAATGGCGAGCGGCAACGGCGCGCCTTGATGGAAGGTCCAGGCCATGACGCAGGCCGCGAGGCCCATCACCGACGCGACAGAAAGGTCGATCTCGCCGCCGATGATCACGAGCGTCATGGTCAGCGCGACAATGCTCTTCTCGATCGAGAGCTGGAACAAATTGACGAAATTGCCCACGCTGAGGAAATAGCGAGAATCGAGACTGTTCAGCGCGATGATCGCGATCAACAGCGCGAGCATCGCCGTTTCCCAGCGTCTGAGCATCGCGGCCGCGCCGGTCATCGCTCCGCCCCCCGCTCGTTCGGCGCTTCGTCGAGAATCTTCAGTTCGGAGCGCGCCCAAAGGGCGCGAAGGCGCTGCAGGATGACGGCGTCGCTCGCCACCGCCAGCAAGATCAAGAGGCCAAGCACCGCGTCGAGCCAGAACTCGCTTATGCCCAGCCGAAAGAGAGACTGCTCCAAAGTCCCGATCAACACGGCGCCGAGCATCGCGCCCGCCACCGTTCCCGAACCGCCAAAAATGTTGACGCCGCCGACGACGACCGCGGCGACCACGCTGAGTTCGAGGCCGCGTCCGGCCTCCACCGTGATGTTTCCGAAACGGGCGAGCATCATGAAGCCGCCGAGGCCGGACAGCGCGCCGCAAACGCAGAAGGCGAAGAAGACGATCGCCTTCGTTGGCAGGCCGATGAGCTGGGCCGCCTCCGGGTTGGAGCCGATCGCGTAGAGGCGCCGAGCAAAGTTCAGGTTGGCGGCGCCGACGTGAAAGACAAGGACGATGACGACCGCAAAGACGAACACCGCGCGGATATCGAGATCGCCAAACGGGACGGCGTTGAGCAGCGGCAAATCGATCAGCCACTGCGGCAGGCTATCCGTGGTGACGGTCTTGGCGCCCGATAGATCGACGAGCACGCCCCGGTAGATCGCCAGCGTCCCAAGCGTCACCACGACCGCGGGCGCCCGGCCCCAGGCGACGAGCGCGCCATTGACGGCGCCGAGCGCCGCGCCAAGGACGATGGCGATCGCCACAGCGAGAACGGGATTGATCTCATTGTGCGCGGCGATCAGCGTTCCGACGAAATAGGCCGTGAAGCCGACGATAGAACCGACCGAGAGATCGATGTTGCGCGTCAGCACGACCAGGGTTTGGCCGACCGCGACCACGGTGATGATGGCGACGCTGGAGGCGATTCGATTGAACGTCCGGAACGTGAAATAGCCGTCGATGAGCGAGCCAAAGAAGAGGATCGCGACCACGATGAGTAGGAGCAGGCTCAACTCGCGGATTTGCTCCGGGCGGACGCGGCGCTGCAGCCAATTCATGACGCGCGCTCATGGGATGCATTGGCGGATCTCTGGCCCATAGCGGCGGTCATGACGGATTCTTGATCGGCCTCGGCGCGATCCAAAATGGCCATTT
>DATGHD010000216.1:0-7718 GCA_035308145.1 Roseiarcus sp. | reverse complement strand
ATGATCGCGACGTCGGCCACGGCCAAGGCCTCGGCGGTGCGCTTAAATTCCGCGTCATCGACCGCGCCGAGCGCAAAAGCATGGCTCACCGCGACCTTGCCTTTGAGCCCGAGCGCCGCCGCCCGCGCGGCGATCTGGCGCAATTCGAAGCACCCGAGCGGGCCGGGATCGTGAAGGTGGATATCGAGGCCGACGCCATGACGCTCGGCGACGCCAAAAATCGCGTCGAAATGGCCGCCAACGTCATTGTCGATTCCCGCCGGATCGAGGCCGCCGACGAGATCGGCCCCCTCGCGGATCGCTTGGTCCAGCAAGTCCTTGGTTCCCGGATCGGCGACGATCCCGCTTTGCGGAAAGGCGACGAGCTGGATGTCGATCAGCTCCCGCGCCGCCTCGCGCGCCTCAAGGAGCGCGTGCAGCCCGGAAAGCTTGACCTCCGTGTCGATGTCGACATGGCTGCGAAGGGCGGTCGTTCCATGGGCGACGACTTGCGCAATCAGGCGCTTGGCGCGCTCTTCGACGGGATATTTGAGCTCGCGCCTCAGCTCCTTCTCGCGCGCGATGCGTTCGGCGACCGAATCGCCGCGCCGATGCGGCTGAAACGGTAAGCCCAGCAGCGTCTTGTCGAGATGGATATGGCCGTCGACAAAGCCCGGGACGACGAGCGCGCCTTCGAGATCGATCCGCTCGGCGCCCTCGCGAGGCGCGCCGCCCGGCTTGACGATTTCCGCTATGCGGCCGTTCTCGATAGCAAGATCGGCGCGCGATCCGTCCGGCAACAGCGCATTGGCGAGAAGAAGAGCGCTCACGCGATCAGCTTGAGCCTTCGCGCGGCCACGACTTGGTACAACCGATCGCCATAGACCCGCCATTCTTCGCGCGCCGAGAAGGTCAGGCTTAAATCATGCTCGTCATTGGAGGCCACGGCCGCCGCCTCGATCTCCGGCCATTCCGGGCAAGGACCGCGCCGCCAAGCGTCGATCGCTTCAGCGCGGGGCAGGTCCGGAAAACCGATCTTCGGATAAAGCGCGGCGATCGCCTGCCAGAAATAGCGCAGCGCCAGGGCGGGATCGGGCGTCGCCGGCTGAAGGAGCCTCAGCCAATGGCAGCCGGTCAAGGCGTGAAGCGCGCAAAAATCGTCCGTTCCGGCAAAAAGGGCGAGCGAGGCTTCGCGCACGCGCTGATAGGTCTCCGGCGCGATGTCGAGCCAATCGACGATGGGCGCGAACTCGGGCTTTGCCGCCATCGCGCGCATGAAATGCCAGAGAAGGTCCAGCTCCGTCTCGACGTGACGGAAGCTTTCGATCGGCTTCATCCTGATGAGCACTTCCGCCGGGTCTCTGCACGAGGGCGGCGCGCCCGTGGCGCGGCCAAGCTCCAGATAGGTCGCGGACCAATAGCCGAGCGCGGCGGCGATTTCCGCGGCATCGTCGCGCATGACGCCGTAAGCGAGGCGCATGAAGCCGTGAGTGGCGCTCGCCGCGAGGCCAGGCAGGAGCGTCGGCAGATAGTCGGCGATGGCGCGCCGGGCGCCGAGCCGGGCGACCTCGTCATCGAAGAAGGCGCGATAATCGCTTTCGCGCTCGCGCGCGCCGAGCGCGCTCGTCCAATTCGCCCGCTCGATCGGCGCGACGGGCGCCGGCGCCGGGACGAGATGATTGGCGTCGCGATAATATGCGAAATATTCGGCGAGCCGTTCGTCGGATCCGCCCAGCCGATGCATGGCGACAAGGATCATCGGCAAGTGATTGGCGAGGAAGACGGGAAACTCCCCGCTATAGTTTCGTCCCTCCGCGAGCAGGCGTTCGAGCTCAGTCTCGTCGCGCAAGACTTTGCGGCTTTCAGAGCGCAGAGCGACGGTCATGCTGCGCCTCCATTGGCAGCGCGGGGCGGCGGCGCATCCTCTCGTACTTCGTTAGTCCATTCGCCTCTTCCGGTCTCTCGAACAGGAAGAGACGCGGGGCGCGAACATCGGCGCGGCGATGCATAATAAAACAGCATGGAGCCGTGGCTCTGGGGCGCAAAGGCGAGCGTCGAGCGTGTGGACATTATTTGAGAAACGCGCAATCCTGCTCCTTCGAGAGCGCGCATTTTATGCGCGGTCCTATGCTTTGCCAACTGCCCGTGAAAGTAGGGGACGATCGATGAGAACGCGTTATCTCTTAAGGGTCGCCGCGGCGATTTCGCTCGCCGCTCTGTCGTCGGCGAGCGCCGCCGATAAGCCTTATGACGGCGTCACGCTGACGCTTGCCTCTCAGAACGATCAATTCGCCACGGTGATGGCCGACCTCGCCCCGAAGTTCAAAGAGGCGACCGGCGTCACGGTTAAGGTCGACATCCTGAGCTATCCGGAATTGCTCAGCAAAGTCACGGCTGACTTTGTCGGTCACACCAAAGGCTACGACCTCGCCACGATGGATATCGTCTGGGCCGGCCAATTCGCCGAGGGCGGCTACACGGTCGATCTCACCGATTGGATCAAACGCGACGCCGCCGAGATCAAGCCGGACGATATTTATCCGGTCCTGATGTCGGCGCTCGGCAATTACAAAGGCAAGCAAGTCGCCTTCCCCTTCGCCGGCTACGCCAATGTGCTCGCCTATCGTACCGATCTTTACGCTGCGGCGGGCCTCAAGCCGCCGGAGACCATGGAGGACATGGTCGCCAACGCCTATAAGCTCACCGATCCGCCCAAACATTACGGCTTCGTCGCCAATGGCCAGAAGGGACCGGCGGTGGCGCAAGACTGGATGCAGTACAATGCCGAGATGGGCGGCTCCATCCTCGGCGCCGACGGCAAGCCCGCCCTAAATTCCGAGGCCAATATCAAGGGCCTGACGGTCTACAAGAATCTCTTCGATAAGACCGCTCCGCCCGGTGCCGCCGACTACGATTGGGGCGGCCGCGAGGAGAGCTTCCGTCAGGGCCTCGCCGCGCAAATGCAGACGTGGTCGATCGGCGCGCCTGGCTATTCGAATCCTGAGATGTCCAAGATCGTCGGCAAGGTGGCGATCACCGTCGCGCCGCCCGGCAAGGGCCTGCCGAAGAAATATGGCGTCGGCGGCTGGGGCATGTCGATCAACGCCGACATCGATCAGAAGCACAAGGAAGCGGCCTGGCTGTGGATCAAATGGCTGACGAGCCCGGCGGTGCACAAGGAATTCAACCTCCGCGGCGCCGGCAGCTATTTGAGGATCAGCGAGACGCATGATCCCGATCTTGTGGCGAAGTTCTCCTTCCTGCCGGTCGTCGACGAAGTGTTCAAGAACGGCGACGGCGAATATCGCCCGCGCATCCCGCAATATCCGCAGATCCAGGACTTGCTCGGGACCGCGGTCAACGCCGTGCTGGTCGGCCATGCCGACCCGAAGAAAGCGCTTGACGACGCTCAGGCCGAAGCGGTGAAACTCTTCTAGGGCGTCTGTCTGTATCTTAAGGTCGAAGTTCGTCATTGCGAGCGAAGCGAAGCAACCCAATCATAGAGCCGCGCCCTATGAGTGGATTGCGTCGTCGCTTCGCTCCTCGCAATGACGGAGTTGCAAGTCCGGCCGTCATCGTTCACGGACGCCGCCTCTCCTATCAAAGTCGGCGGCGGCTCTTTCTCATCCTGCTCGGCGCGCCGGCGCTGATCTATGTCGTGGCAATCGCCCTTTGGCCGCTCGCGCGCGGCATCGGCTATAGTTTCTACGACTACAGCCTGTTGCCCGCTCGCACGGCCTTCGTCGGCCTCGACAACTACGCGGCGCTCTGGACCAATGAGGCCGCGCGCCAATCAATCGTCACGACGGCGGTCTTCACCATCGCCGCGGTGGCGCTGGAATTCGCGCTCGGCCTTGGCCTGGCGCTGCTGCTCTGGCGCGATCATCCCTTTCAGCGCGCATGCCTCGCGCTTTTGCTCATCCCCGTGACGGTGACGCCGATCGTGGCGGGCCTCGTCTTTCGCGCGCTGCTCGCGCCCGACTATGGTCTGATCGGCTATTACCTCGCGACTTCAGGCCTCTCCAGTCCGCATGGCCTCTTCGGCGACCCAACCACCGCCCTCTCGACCCTCGTCGCGGTCGACGCCTGGCAATGGTCGCCCTTCATGGCTCTGATCCTGCTCGCCGGGCTCAAATCCCTGCCGACCGACATTTTGGAGGCGGCGGAAGCCGACGGCGCGACCGCGCTTCAGCGGTTCCGCATGATCGTCTTCCCGATGCTGCTGCCGGCGGTTTTTCTCGCTCTCGTGCTCAGAACGATGGACGCGTTTCGCATCTTCGACATTGTCTTCGCGACCACCAACGGCGGGCCGGCCGACGCGACCAATGTCCTCATGATCTACGCGGTGAAGCAGGGCCTCGAATTCTTCAACATCGGCTTTGCCTCGGCGATCGCCAATCTGATGATCCTCTGCATCGCGGTCTTCTCGATCCTGTTCATCGCGCTGGTGCGCCGCGCCGACAAAAGGGCCAACGAATTATGAGCCGGCGGCCTTCCGCCCGCGCGCTTTTCGCCGAGCGAAGCGCTCTCGCCCTCGCTGTTGCGCTCTTTCTGGCGCCCGTCGCCTGGATGATCACGACGGCCTATAAACCGGCGCGCGACATTTTCAGCATTCCGCCGACCTTCGCCTTTCAGCCGACGCTGGCGAATTTCGTCGGCGTCTTCCGCTATTTTGATCTCGCCCATCTCGTCGAGAGCAGCCTGATCATCAGCCTGGGCGCGGCGGCGCTGTCCCTGACGATCGGCGTTCCGGCCGGTTACGCGCTGGCGCGGGCGCGGACGAAATGGGCGATCGGCCTCGCCTATTTCTTTCTCGCCGTGCGCACTGTGCCGCCGGTCGCAACCCTCATCCCGTTCTACCTGTTGATGCGCGATATCGGCCTTCTGGGCACCTGGTGGGCGGTGATCCTCATCGATGCGACGCTCAACACCGCCTTCGTCGTCTGGATGATGTTCTCTTACTTCCGCTCGCTGCCCAAGGAGATGGAGGAGGCGGCGCTGACCGATGGCTGCACGTTATTTGGAAGCTTCGCCCGCGTCGCGCTGCCGCTGGTTAGACCGGGGATCATCGCCAGCGCGCTGCTCTGCGTGATGTTCGCCTGGAACGACTTTCTCTATTCGTCCTTCCTCACCCGCGCCGAGTCGAAGCCGATCTCAGTCGCGCTTCTCACCGCCTATGGCACAAAGGACATCACCTGGGGAACGCTCGGCGCGCTCGCCCATTTCTCGACGATCCCGATCGTGCTGATTGCGCTGCTGCTCAACCGCTACTTTGTGCAGGGGCTGACGCGGGGAGTGCATTGAAGCCCCGCAGGCGGGCGTTACTGTGTTCAGGGCGCGCGCCCGAAGACGGCGCTCCTTGAGCGTCAGGCCTCCATTGATTGCATGGTGAGCATCTTGCGCGAAAGAAATTTGAACTAAAGGACGCGAAGCGCCGCCGGAGGCGGCGATGCGCTACGCGCATCGTCCTTGACTTCAAATTTCTTTCGCGCTTTCGCTCCGCCATGCAATCAATGGGGGAATCCGTCCCTAATCGGTTCACACGAGGCAAGCTCACGTTCTTGAGCTTTGGCTTCTGATGCTTACTGCTTTAGCGCCTCAATGCGTTGCCGACCCAATCGCGAGGCCGGTCTCAGGATCGAACAGATGCGCCCGCTCGAGATCGATCGCAATCGGCGCGCGGTCGCCGACGCGCAGACCCGACATGCCGTCGACCATCGCCCGGATGCGGCCGCGATCGATCGCGCCGTTGAGATCGTCCGCCTCCGCGTCCTGTGCTAGGCCTCCCGGCCGCGCGAAAAGGCTCGCCGCGTCAAAATGAACGAGCAGCGAAGCGCCAAGGTCCTCGACGATCGCCGCTCTGCCTTCGATCATGGTTTTCGATGAGCCGCCGGAAGCGTCGAGGCTGAGCGTTTCCGGGCGAAGGCCCACCGTGACTTTCCGGCCGGCGCAATCGGCGATCGCCGGCTTTCGTTTCACGACGCTGTCGGGAAACCTCAAGCGCGCATCGCCGAGTTCGAGAACGTACGAGCCCCCGCCGTCGCCGAGAATCCGCCCCTCGACCAGATTGATCGCCGGCGAGCCGATGAAGCTCGCGACGAAGAGATTGGCGGGCTCGTGATAGAGGACACGCGGCGGCGCCAATTGCTGAAGCACGCCGTGGTTCATCACCGCGACGCGATCGCCCATGGTCATGGCCTCGACCTGATCATGCGTGACATAGATCGTCGTCACGCCGGTCATCTTCTGAATGCGGGCGATCTCGACGCGCATCTGGACGCGTAAACGCGCATCGAGGTTGGAGAGCGGCTCATCCATCAGAAAGGCTTGCGGCGCGCGCACGATCGCGCGGCCCATCGCCACGCGCTGGCGTTGGCCGCCGGAAAGCTGCGCGGGCTTGCGACCGAGAAAGGGCGACAGCTCCAGGATTTCCGCCGTGGCGGCGACCTTGGCGGCGATATCGGCCTTTGACGCGCCTCTCACCTTCAAGCCGAAGGCGATATTTTCGGCGACGGTCAGATGAGGGTACAGAGCATAGCTCTGGAAGACCATCGCGATATTGCGCTCGCGCGGCGAGAGATCGTTGGCGACGACGCCGCCCAAGTGAATCTTGCCTTCGCTGACGTCTTCGAGGCCGGCGACCATGCGCAAGGCGGTGGACTTGCCGCAACCCGACGGCCCGACGAGAACGAGAAACTCGCCGTCCTGCACCGTCAGATCGAGGCTGCGAACCGCATAAAATCCTTCCGAATAGCGTTTGCTGACATTTTCGAAGACGATTTGCGGCATTGGTCCCAAAGCTTACATGAAAAGGCAATGACGGCGGAGGCGCGGCAAACTGTCAAGATCGAACCAATTCAGAATATCGAGTTGGGCGCGGCTACCGCTTCTGGCGCAGCAGAAAATCCCGCTGCCCGGAGGGGTCGCCGGCCTGCCAGCTATATTTGCCGCAAGAAGCCGAGCGGCCGGCGCTCCAGGAAGACGCAGGCGCGGCGCCGGCTGACGCGGCGCGAGGACTGCTCGCCGGCGGGCGGAGAAGATTGCCGTAGCCCATCGCCCTGATGGACCGTCCGTTCCGGCGGGCCCCTTGGCGCGCTCAGCCCTTTCGCAGTCTCCCGCGAGTCAACGTCCTTGCGACGGCGTCACGCCAGGCGTCGTACGCCGCATTGCGCTTGGAAGCGGTCATCTCAGGGGCGAAGCGCCGCTCGCGGCGCCATTCCGCTGCGAATTTCTCCATCGGCGGATAGAGGCCGACGGCGAGCCCGGCGAGATAGGCCGCGCCGAGCGCGGTCGTCTCGACGATCGCCGGCCGATCGACGGGCGCCGCGATGATGTCGGCGAGGCGCTGCATCGTATAGTCGGAGACCGCCATGCCGCCGTCGACCCGCAGCACCGTCCTCCTGGCCGAGGGCCAGTCGCGCCGCATGGCTTCCAGAAGATCGCGGGTCTGAAAACACACGCTCTCCAGCGCCGCTTTGGCAAGCTCGCGGCGCGTCGTCGCGCGGGTCAGGTTGAAGATGGCGCCGCGGCATTCGCTGTCCCAATAGGGCGCGCCAAGCCCGACGAAGGCCGGAACAAGGACGACGCGCTGCTCGGGATCGGCGGCCGCCGCGAGTTCGGCCGATTGCGCCGCGCTCTCGATGATCTTCAAGCCGTCGCGCAGCCATTGCACCGCCGCGCCGGCGATGAAGATCGAACCTTCGAGCGCGTAAGCGCGCTTGCCGCCGATCTGATAGGCG
>DATGHD010000215.1:0-2548 GCA_035308145.1 Roseiarcus sp. | reverse complement strand
ACCCTTCGGCGCCGGCAGCACGCCGGTCGATCCCGCCATCGGCTCGACGATCACCGCGGCAATCGTCGAATCGCCATGCAGCGCGACGATGCGCTCAAGCTCATCGGCAAGGTGCGCGCCCCATTCCGGCTCGCCCTTGGTGAAGGCCTGATGCTCGCGGCTATAGGTCGCCGGCAGGTGGTCGACGCCGGCCAAGAGCGTGCCGAAGAATTTGCGGTTGTTGACGATGCCGCCGACGGAAATGCCGCCGAAGCCGACGCCGTGGTAGGCGCGCTCGCGGCCGATCAAGCGCTGGCGCGATCCCTGGCCGCGCACATTGTGATAGGCGAGGGCGATTTTCAGCGCAGTGTCTGCCGCTTCCGAGCCCGAATTGGTGAAGAACACATGGTCGAGGTCGCCGGGCGCCATCGCGGCGAGGCGAGCCGATAGCGCGAAGGCCTGCGGGTGGGCGAACTGGAAGGTCGGCGAAAAGTCGAGTTCCGCAGCCTGACGTTGGATCGCCTCGACGATGTGCTGGCGATTGTGACCGGCGTTGCAGCACCAAAGCGCGGCGGTGGCGTCGAGGATAGGTCGGCCTTCCGGCGTGTAATAATGCATGTCCTTCGAGCGGGAGATCAGACGCGGCCGTTTCTTGAAGGCGCGGTTCGGCGTGAAGGGCAGCCAAAGCGCTTCGAGGTCATTAGGCGCGTCGTGGCGCGAGGGAACGGGCGCATCATGACGGGACGGAACAGCGGACATTTCATCTTCTCCCAGATTGGCGATTCATACTCGAACGGAGGCTCGTTTCCGAGCCTGGCCTCTTCTTAGAAGCCGCATTTCGCGCGGGCGACCGCCGCGCCGGATGATCACTTTACTGAACATTGGCAGCAGAACTCGCTTTTGTCCATTTGAGAGCCTGTTCAGATTGTTCTATATTCTGAACAGATGAACAGCGCGCCCCATGATCCGGACGTTGGCCAACGGCTGCGCCGATTGCGCCTGCGGCTCGGCCTTTCGCAACGCGAGCTCGCCCGGCGCGCCGGCGTCTCCAACGCCACCATCTCGATGATCGAGTCCAACCGGGTCAGCCCCTCCATCGCCGCGCTCAAACTGGTGCTGGCGGCGATCGGCGTCGGCATCGGCGATTTCTTCGCGGCGCCCGAGGCCGAGGCTGGGCGCGTCGTCTTTCGCGCCGATGAGCTGATCGAGATCGCCGGCGGTCCGGTCTCCTATCGGCAGGTCGGCGCGGACTTACGCGGCCGGTCGCTGCAAATGCTCCATGAGCGATACCGGCCAGGCGCTCAATCTGGCAAGAAAATGCTTTCGCACCAGGGGGAAGAGGCCGGCGTGGTGATCAAGGGACGCCTCGGCCTCGAAGTCGACGGACGCCGCTACGAGCTTGGCGCGGGCGACGCCTATTTCTTCGACAGCCGCAAGCCGCACGCCTTCAAGAACATTGGCGAAGGCGATCTTGTGGTGGTTTCGGCCTGCACGCCGCCGAGCTTTTGACCCCGGCAGGCTGGTCGCAGGTGAGCCATTCCGGGACGCCAAAGCCGGCTCCGCAGTAACCCGCCCGCAACGTTAAGCTGGGATAAATGCAATCGTTCGGATTGATCGAAACGCGTTTCAGCGTCTCGCCGAACGGGGCGAAGCGCGCCGCCTAGCGGTTCGAACGACGCCTTTTGAGGGTTGGCAATCGAACCATGGGCTAGGTTGCGTATGGGTGGTTCGCGGCTGGGGTGGGCGTTAAATGCTATCGCGCCGTGGTGCGTCGCGCTGGGCCTCGTCTCCATCACTGCTGAGGCGGGCCAAGATCCGGCCCAGGGCGGCAGCGTCGCCATCGAAGGGGCCGAGTCGCCGGTTCGCCAAGCGCTCAACGCCGCGACCTTTCAATTGCCCGACCCATTCGACGGAGCGGGAAGCAGCCCTTATTTCGTCGAAGCCAGTCTGACGCTTGGCGCTCCCGATGAACTAGCGGCGGTCGACGACGAGGTCGATCCTCGCCCTGACCTCAAGCAGGTCGCTGACGCCTTCCCGACCGTCGATCGCACGCTCAAAGGCGATCCCTTCCTCGGGCTGCGGCCCGGCTTTGACGCCAGAAGACTGCGGCGCCCTACGATTATCGAGGGCGGCGCGACAGGCCCGGCGGATGGCGACGGCGAAGTCTCCTTCTCCGAACCTTATGGCTCGGCCCTCTCCTATAGCGAGGAGACGCTGGGAGCAGGCGCGCCTGAGTGGTCGGCGCCGGCGCCTGCGAAGGAGGCGCTGACGTTCGACGACGGCGCGACGCCTTCGGTGCCGCTCGAAGCGGCCCTGAATTCAGCGACGCCTGCGCCAAGCGACGACGTCCCGATCGCCACCGTCGCGGCCAAGCCGGAGGAGCCTGGGGCCGACACGTCCGAGATCGCCAAGACGCTGCCCAACGGCCAGCCCGACTACGCCTCGCTGATTGATCAGAAAGATGCGGCGCGCCAGCAGCGTTGCCTCGCCGAGGCGATCTATTTTGAAGCGCGCAGCGAACCGGAGGACGGGCAGGCCGCCGTCGCGCAAGTCGTCCTCAACCGGGTGC
>DATGHD010000214.1:0-5117 GCA_035308145.1 Roseiarcus sp. | reverse complement strand
CAGCAAGTTTCACCCGGACGACCGTCGGCCGCGACTGGCGATCGCTGGGCGCTTTCTCGGCCTTCGTCGTCGCGCTGTTCAGCGAAATGTACGGATTCCCACTGACGATCTATCTATTGTCCGGCTGGCTCGGGCGGACCTTCCCCGGCGTCGACTTCTGGTCGCACGACGGCGGGCACCTTCTCGAAATGATGTTCGGCTGGCGCGGCAATCCGCATTTCGGACCGTTCCACATTTTGAGCAACGTGCTGATCTTCGGCGGCTTCCTCGTGCTCGCTGAATCATGGCGCGTGCTTTACGCGGCGCAGCGCGACCACAAGCTTGCGACGACGGGACTCTACGCTTGGATACGCCATCCCCAATATGCCGGCTTCATGGTGATCATGACCGGATTCCTGTTTCAGTGGCCGACGCTGGCGACGCTCATCATGTTCCCGATTCTGGTGTGGTTCTATGTTCGTCTCGCGCGCCGCGAGGAGGCGGCCGCCGCCGCGGAATTTGGCGAGGAATGGGAAGCCTATGCGCGAGCGACGCCGGCGTTCATTCCTCGCCTCGGCCAGCGCAACGCCACCCTGCGCCGCGATCTCTCGGCAAAATGAGGAGGCCTCGATGTTAGGCGGACCGTCCAGGCTCGAGATGGACTGGATAAGATCCGTTTACGGACCGCTTGCGAAACGGGCCGCGCGCCGTGTCCTGATCGGCCGGCTCCGCTCGCGAGAGGTCCCTGAACGAGGGCGCTTTATGCGCGCGGATGTCGATAAACTCGTTAAAGGCGCGTGGGGCCGCTACCAGCGGCGACTGCCGGATTTGCCACCGCGTCATGAGAAGCGTGTCGCCGAGCGGCGCCGCTTCGCGTTGCACCGCCTTCCAAATCGGCCAGGATCGGGCAGTCGGCGCGATCGTCGCCATGGCAGGAGCGCACGAGCTCGCGCAAGGTCGCCGCTATGCTCTGCATCTCCGCGATACGCCCTTCAAGGTCGGCGAGGTGCGCGGCCGCCACTTGCTTTACGTCGCGGCTCGGCCGGCTCCTATCGCGCCACAGCGCCAGCAGCGCGGCTATTTCCGCCATCGAGAAGCCGAGCTTGCGCGCCCGACCGATGAAGCGCAGCTCATGCACGTCATGGCCGCCATAGTCGCGGTAGCTGTTCTCTTTCCGCGCCGCCGGCCGCAGCAGGCCGATCGCTTCGTAATGGCGGACCATCTTGGCGCTGACGCCCGAAGCCGCCGACGCCTGACCGATATTCATGGCGTGAAATCCCTTGACCTTCCCATGATGGGAAGGTGTAACAATGCAGCCGTCGAACTTCAAGGGCTGACGATTCAAGAGAAACGGATACCGCAATGACCGCGCACGTCCACCCCATGCATCACCCCGACGACAAGGCGCCAGGCGATCGCAACGCGCCTCTCCCTGAGGGGCAAGCGCGCGATCCCGTCTGCGGCATGAGCGTGACGATCGCCACGGCCAAGCACCAGGCCGAGCACGGCGGCAAGACGTACTATTTCTGCTCGGGGCGTTGCAGGGAGAAATTCGTCGCTGAGCCGGTCCTATTCATCGCCGAGCCTTCCGCGCAACCAGCTCTGAAGCCAGCGCCGGCCGGCGCGATCTACACCTGCCCCATGCATCCGCAGATTCGCCAGCCGGGCCCTGGAAACTGCCCGATCTGCGGCATGGCGCTCGAACCGGAAGTGGCGACGGCCGCCGCCGGGCCGAGTCCCGAATTGAAGGACATGACGCGACGCTTTTGGGTCGGGCTGATTCTCTCAGTTCCGGTCCTCGCGCTCGAAATGGGCCGCCATCTCACTGGGCTGCACGTGATGCTGGCCGCCCAAACGTCGAATTGGATTCAGTTCGTTCTGGCGACGCCGGTCGTGCTATGGGCTGGCTGGCCGTTCTTCGAGCGCGGCTGGGCGTCGCTGAAAACGCGCAATTTCAACATGTTTACGCTGATCGCGATGGGGATCGGCGTCGCCTGGGTCTATAGCGTGGTCGCGACGGTCGCCCCAGGCGCCTTTCCGCCAGCCTTCCGCGGCGCCGATGGCGCGGTGGCGATCTATTTCGAAGCCGCGGCGGTGATCACCGTCCTCGTTCTGCTCGGGCAAGTGCTTGAGTTGCGCGCGCGAGAACAGACCGGCGGGGCGATCCGGGCGCTTCTTGATCTTGCGCCGAAGACCGCCCGCCGCGTCCGCATCGATGGCCTCGATGAAGAAATCGCCCTCGAAGCCGTCACGGTCGGCGATCGGCTTAGAGTAAGGCCCGGCGAGAAGATCCCGGTCGACGGCGAACTCATTGAGGGCCGCAGCGCAATCGACGAATCCATGGTCACCGGCGAATCCATGCCGGTGACGAAGACTCCTGGCGATAAGCTGATCGGCGGAACGCTCAATCAAAGCGGCGGCTTCATCATGCGGGCCGACAAGGTCGGCAGCGACACCGTGCTCGCGCAAATCGTGCAGATGGTGGCGCAGGCGCAGCGCAGCCGCGCGCCCATCCAGCGCCTCGCCGACCAGGTTTCGGGTTGGTTCGTGCCGCTGGTCATCCTCGTTGCGATCCTCGCCTTCGTCGTCTGGGCGATTTTCGGGCCGGAGCCGCGCTTCGCCTTTGGGCTGGTCGCGGCCGTATCGGTGCTGATCATCGCCTGCCCCTGCGCGCTCGGCTTGGCGACGCCGATGTCGATCATGGTCGGCGTCGGCCGCGGCGCGCGGTCCGGCGTGTTGATCAAGAATGCCGAGGCGCTGGAGCGGTTCGAGAAGGTCGACACGCTCGTCGTCGACAAGACTGGAACCCTCACCGAGGGAAAGCCGAAAGTCGTCGCGCTGCGCGCCGTCGGAATCAGCGAGGACGAATTGCTGCGCTTGTCGGCGAGCCTCGAGCAAAGCAGCGAGCACCCGCTCGCGGCGGCCATCGTGCGCGCCGCGACGGAGCGCGGCGTTGGGCTCGCCAAGGTCGAGAACTTCGACTCTCCCGCCGGCAAGGGCGCAACCGGAACCGTAAACGGGCGACGTGTTGTCCTTGGAAACCGGGCTATGATGGCGGCGGCTGGCGTCGACATTGCTAGCCTTGAAAAGGCGGCGGAGGACCTGCGCAGGGACGGGGCGACCGCAATCTTCGCCGCGCTCGACGGCAAGGCCGCCGGCGTGATCGCCATCGCCGACCCGATTAAAGCGACCACGGCAGGCGCGGTCTCCTCCCTACGCGACGCGGGCGTGCGCGTGGTCATGCTGACGGGCGACAATCGCACGACAGCGGAAGCGGTCGCCCGCAAGCTCGGCATTTCGGAAGTGGAGGCCGAGATTCTGCCGCAGGACAAGGGCAAGGTCGTCGAACGCCTGCGCAAGGAAGGCCGCGTCGTCGCCATGGCCGGCGACGGCGTCAACGACGCGCCCGCGCTCGCGGCGGCCGATGTCGGGGTCGCGATGGGGACCGGGACGGATGTGGCGATCGAGAGCGCCGGGGTGACGCTCTTGCGCGGCGATCTTCAGGGTATGGTGGTCGCGCGCCGGCTGTCGCAGGCGACGATGCGCAATATCCGCCAGAACCTGTTCTTCGCCTTCATCTACAACGCCGCTGGCGTGCCGATCGCCGCGGGAATCCTCTATCCATTCCTGGGACTTCTTCTGTCGCCGATCATCGCCGCCGCGGCGATGGCGCTCTCTTCAGTCAGCGTCGTCGGCAACGCGTTGCGACTGCGCTCGATCGAACTTTGATCCCCGCTTCCGTCCAGACCCGCGCGCCCGCGTCGCGCCGACGCAATTTGGAGATCGGCGGAGATTCGGCTTAACCAAGCGCGGCCAATCGGAACTTGACGCGCGATTTGATGCATCTGATCAGCATTCTCGGCCACAGCCTCATCCTTCTTCCCGCATCGATCGCCTTGATCGCGGTGCTGGTCACGGCGCATGCGCGGCGCGACGCGCTCGCCTTTGCCGTCGCCTTGGTCGTTTGTCTCACGGGGACGCTCGGCGCCAAGCTTGCCTTCGAAGCGTGCCGCTGGGGCGTTTCAGGCTTGGGAATCGAGAGTCCCAGCGGGCACGCCAGCCTCAGCGCCTTGGTCTATGGCGCTCTTGCCGTACTCCTGGCGACGGAACGTCCGGCCGGGCGCCAAGCTCTCATATTCATAGGCGCTTTTGCTCTGATCCTGCTCATTGGCCTCAGCCGCGTCGCCGTCGAAGCCCATACGCCCGAGGAGGTCGTCGCGGGTCTATTGATCGGCGGCGTTTGCGTCCTGATCTTCGCGGCGTTGCGCGGGCGGCCGAAACACCTGATCGTTCCCTGGCGCGCGCTCTTCTTGATGTCGCCGTTTGCATTGGCCCTAGTCTTAAGCGTTCTCTTTCGAGGAGGCCGCTGGACTCCGGAGCCGTTGATCGACGCCGTCGCGCGCCGGATTGGCGCGCATTTCGGCCTCTGCGCGTAAGGCGCTCTTGGCGAAACGCCAAGCGCGCCCATATTCCACAGCGCCGGCTCGTAGCCGGACGAGGCGACGATGACCGTAGAAGTCATGACCACACAATTGGCGACAGAGGATCTGGACGCCTTACGCCGGGCTGTTCGCGCTCTGGAGGGCGGGAGCTTCGCCTCGCGTCTCGCCAATGCGGTCGGCCGCCAGGTCCAGACCGTGGGCCGCGCCCTGCCCTCGGCGGCCCGCAAACTCGTCGCCGCGGCGAGCGAGAAGGCGCTGAACGCCGCCTTGCGCGTGGCGACGCGGACGATCGACCAAAAGGCGCCGCCGCGGGCCGAAATCGGCCTCCATAAGACGATGGCGGCCGCCTCAGGCGCGGCGGGCGGCGCTTTCGGCCTCGCCGCGCTCGCGATCGAGCTGCCGGTCTCGACCGCCATCATGATGCGCTCCATCGCCCAGATCGCGCGCGCCGAGGGCGAGGATTTGCGCCAGCCGGAGACGGCGCTCGCCTGCCTCGAGGTCTTCGCGCTCGGTGGTTCGAACTCCGGCGAGGCGGTGCTCGAAGGGGAATATTTCGCGATCCGCGGCGCCTTGGCGAAGACCGTCAGCGATAGCGCGCGCTTCATCGTCAACGGCGGCCTCGCCACCGAAACGGCGCCGATCCTGGTGCGTCTCGTCGCACAGGTCGCGGCGCGCTTTGGCGTGGTGGTGAGCGAG
>DATGHD010000213.1:0-10564 GCA_035308145.1 Roseiarcus sp. | reverse complement strand
GTATAGTCGCTCTGAGGCGCGGCGAAGACCGCCTCAGCCGATCCGCTCTCCACGACCTTGCCCTGGCGCATGACGATGATTTCGGACGCAAGCGCCCTGACCACCTTCAGGTCATGCGAGATGAACAGATAGGCGAGCGCGCGCCTTTTCTGCAATTCACGCAAGAGATCGACGATCTGCGCTTGCACCGACATGTCGAGCGCCGACGTCGGTTCGTCGAGCACGACGAATTTCGGGTCGAGCGCCATGGCCCTGGCGATCGCGATGCGCTGGCGCTGGCCGCCGGAGAATTCATGCGGGTAGCGATCCATCGCCGCGGGATCGAGGCCGGTGTCAGCGAGCGCGCGCGCCACGGCCGCGCGCCGCTCCGTCGCGCTCATGCCGCTCCTTTGCACGATCAATCCCTCTTCGACGATCTCCGCCACCGACAGGCGCGGCGACAGCGAGCCATAGGGATCTTGAAAGACGATCTGCATATCGCGCCTGAACGGCCGCATGACGCGACTCTTGAGACCGTCGATGCGCTTGCCGCAATAGACGATCGTTCCTTCGGAGCGGATCAGCCGCAGCACGGCAAGGCCCAATGTGCTTTTGCCCGAGCCCGACTCCCCGACTACGCCGACCGTCTGCCCCTCCCTCACGGCGACCGATATGCCGTCGACCGCCTTGACGTGGCCGACAGTGCGGCGAAGAAAGCCGCGCTTGATCGGAAACCACACTTTAACGTCGCGCGCCTCGACAATGGTCGGCGCCGCCGGATCGGCGGCGGGCGCGCGGCCTTTCGGCTCCGCGGCAAGCAGCATCCTGGTGTAGTCGTGCCGCGGATTGTCGAAGACTTCGGCGACCGGACCGGCCTCGACGATTTTCCCGCGCTGCATCACCGCGACATTATCGGCGATCTTGCGGACGATGCCGAGGTCGTGGGTGATGAACAATAGAGCCATGCCATGCTTGGCCTGGAGCATTTTCAAGAGCTTGAGGATCTGCGCCTGAATGGTGACGTCGAGGGCCGTTGTCGGTTCGTCGGCGATGAGAAGGTCCGGCCGATTGGCGAGCGCCATCGCGATCATCACGCGCTGCCGCTGGCCGCCCGACAGTTGGTGCGGATAGGCGCCGAGCCGCGAGGTCGGGTCGGCGATGCCGACCTCTTTCAGCAGTTCGACGATCCGTTCGCGCAGCGCGTGCGCGCCGGTGTGCAACTCAATGATCTCGCCGATCTGCCGCTCGATGGTGTGGAGCGGATTGAGCGAGGTCATAGGCTCCTGGAAGACCATGGTCACGGCTTCGCCGCGCATGGCGCGCAGCTCCGCGTCGCTCGCCTTGAGCACGTCCTTGCCCTTGAACAGGATTTCGCCGGACGGATGGCTCGCCGCCGGATAAGGTAGAAGGCGGACCGTCGAGAGCGCGGTCACCGATTTGCCGGAGCCCGATTCGCCGACGAGGGCGAGCGCCCCGCCTTCTGAAAGCTTGAACGAGACGCGGTCGACGACGAGCTGGGCGCGCCCGCCCTGGCTGAACGCGACCGAAAGATCGCGGACGTCGAGAAGCGGCGCCGCGCTCACGCGAAGGTCTTTCGCGGATCAAAGGCGTCGCGCACTCCTTCGCCGATGAAGATCAACAACGACAGCATCAGGGCCATCACAACGAAACCGGAGAGGCCGAGCCAGGGCGCCGAGAGGTTCGATTTGCCTTCGAGCAGCAATTCGCCGAGCGAGGGCGAGCCCGGCGGCATGCCAAGCCCGAGGAAATCGAGCGAGGTCAGGGTGCTGATCGATGTGTTGACGATGAACGGCAGGAAGGTCAGCGTCGCCACCGTGGCGTTCGGCAACACGTGTTTGACGATGATCTTGAGATTGGAGAGGCCCAGCGCGCGCGCTGCATTGACATATTCGAAGTTGCGGGCGCGCAGGAATTCCGCGCGCACCAAATGGACGAGGCTCACCCATGAGAACAAGAGAAGGATGAACAACAATAAGAGGAAACTCGGCGCCAGGACCGCCGAGAGGATGATCAGAATGTAGAGATGCGGCAGCGAGGACCAGATCTCGATGAACCGCTGCATCAAGAGATCGATCCAGCCGCCGAAATAGCCCTGCACCGCGCCGGCGGCGACGCCCACGATCGACGATACGCCGGCCAGCACCAAGCCGAACACCACCGAGAGACGGAAGCCATAGATGACGCGCGCGAGCACGTCGTGTCCGCCGGCGTCGGTGCCGAGCCATTCCGGCTCGAGATCGCCGCACGAGCCGCCGTCTTTGGGCGGCGCCAGACGCGCGCGCGCGGCCTCCGCGGCGAGCGCCTTTCGGCACTGATCCTCGCTCAACCACCAGGTCGGCGGCGAGGGGAACGGCGTCGGCGGATCGAGCTTGGTGGTGGAATTGGCGAAACGGATCGGCGGCCAGATCATCCAGCCATGCGCGTTGATCTCATCGGCGATGGAAGGATCGCGATAGTCCGTCGTGGCCTCGAAGCCCCCGAACTTATCCTCGGGATAGTCGACCAAGGCCGGAAACAACAGCTCGCCTTTATAAGAGGCGACGATCGGCCGGTCGTTGGCTATAAACTCGGCGCCGAGCGACAGGCCGAAGAGGACGACGAAGATCCAGGTCGACCACAAGCCGCGTTTGTTGCGGCGGAAATTGTCGAGGCGGCGCCGGCCCATCGGGCCAAGCCAGCGGCGCGCCGGCGCTTGGGGAGGGGCTGCGGCGGTCGCGTCCAAAGCTTCACGTCTCCCGCGTCTCGAAATCAATACGCGGATCGATCACGGTATAGGTGAGGTCGGAGACCAGATTCACGAGGAGCCCGAGCAGCGAGAAGATATAAAGCGTGCCGAGCACGACCGGATAGTCGCGATCAATCAGCGATTGGTACGAAAGGTTGCCGAGCCCGTCGAGCGAGTAGATTCGCTCTATCAGCAGCGAGCCTGTGAAGAACGCGAAGATGAAAGAGCCTGGAAAGCCCGCGATGACGATCAACATCGCGTTGCGAAAGACATGGCCATAGAGGACGCGCCGCTCGGTCAGCCCCTTCATCCGCGCGGTCTGGACATAGGCTTTCTTGATCTCGTCGAGGAAAGAATTCTTGGTCAAAAGCGTCGTGGTGGCGAAAGAGCCGAGCACCAGCGCGCTGACCGGCAGCGTGATGTGCCAGAGATAGTCGAGAATCTTGTGCGGCCAGGAAAAGTCCGCGAAATCGTCCGAGGTCAGTCCGCGCAAGGGAAAGATCTGCCAAAACGAGCCGCCGCAGAAAAGGACGATCAGCAGGACCCCAAACAGAAAGCTTGGGATCGCGTAGCCGACGATAACGACGGCGGACGTCCAGGTGTCGAAGCGCGATCCGTCCTTGACGGCCTTGCGCACGCCGAGCGGGATCGAAATGGCGTAAGAGATCGTCGTCATCCATAGGCCCAGCGAGATCGAGACGGGCAGCTTCTCCTTGACGAGGCTCAAGACCGGCTCATTGCGAAAGTAGCTCTCGCCGAGATTGAAGGTCGCATAATTCTTGATGAGCAGCCAAAAGCGCTCGGGCGCCGGCTTGTCGAAGCCATATTGCTTCTCGAGTTCCTTGATGAACTTTGGATCGAGCCCTTGTGCGCCGCGATAATGCGAGGATATGTCGCCGGCATGGGCCGTCGCGCCCGCGCCGATTTGACCCGTTCCGCCGCCAAGGCCGCCGCCCTCGTCAAATCCTTGCAATTGCGCGATCGCGCGCTCGACCGGGCCGCCGGGCACGAATTGCACGATGACGAATGAGATGAAGATGATGCCGAAAATCGTCGGCACCATCAGGAGGAGGCGACGCGCGATATAGCCGAGCAAGGCTTACCCCTCCAAGCCACGCCGCGTCATTCCCGCGCAAGCGGGAATCCAAGGAGCCTCGACGTCGAGGACTTCCGCCGCGCTGGATTCCCGCTTGCGCGGGAATGACGCCGATGCATAGCCTGTGGCGCCGAGCCTGCTTGCGCCGGGGTCAAAGCCCAATCTTCTTGGCCTTCTCTTCGTCCCACCACCAGGTGTCGGGCGCGCCTGTGCCGAGCCTGGGTTGGCGGTCGGGCCGGGAGAACGCGTCCCAATAGGCGAGCAAGGCGTCATCCTTGTACCACATCGGAACCCAATAGCGGCCGGCCCGCAGCACGCGGTCGAAGCAGCGGCAGGCGGTGTTGAGCTCGGGGCGGGATTGAGCCTTGGCGATTTTCTCGATCAACGCGTCAACGACCGGATCGGCGATCCCGGCCATGTTGCGCGAGCCGGGCTCGGCGGCCGCCGCCGAGCCAAAGAAGATGCGCAATTCCAGGCCTGGCGTCGGATTGCCGGTGAAGCGCGCGCTGACCACATCGAAGTCGAAACTCTCGGTGCGCGCCTTGTATTGCGCGGCGTCGACAATGCGCGAATGGGCGTCGATGCCCAGCCGGCGCAGGTTCTGCTGGAAGGGCGCGGTATGCGGTTCGAGCGCGTCGGAGAAATCGAGGAATTCCATCACGAGAGGCGCGCCGCTTGGCAGTTTGAGAACGCTGTTCTCACGCTTGCAGCCGGCGGCCAGGAGAAGTTCGTTGGCGCGGCGGAGCAGCTGACGGTCGCTTCCCGAGCCGTCCGACGCCGGCGGAACATAAGGCTCGCCGAAGACCTCGTCAGGGACCTTGCCGCGGAACGGTTCAAGAAGCGCGAGCTCCTCAGGGCCCGGCGGACCCTTGGCCTCCATGTCGGAATTCTGGAAGTAGGACGACACCCGCTTGTAGAGCGAGTACATGATGTTCTTGTTCGTCCATTCGAAATCGAAAGCCAATCCGAGCGCCTCCCGCACGCGCGGATCCTTGAACTGTTCGCGCCGCGTGTTGAAATACCAGGCCTGGTTGCCGGTCGGCGCGCCATTATGCAGCGCCTCCTTCTTGACTTTGCCGTCACGATAGGCCGGAAAATCATAGCCCTGCGCCCAGATGCGCGACGTAAACTCCTCATGAAAATTGATCGCGCCGGCCTTGAACGCCTCGAAACCGACCTGCCGTTCGCGATAATATTCGTAGCGCAGACGGTTGAAGTTGTTCTGACCGACGTTGACCGGCAGATCCTTGGCCCAATAGTCCTTCACCCGCTCGAATTCGATGAAGCGTCCCTGTTCGAACGCGCTGACTTTGTACGGTCCTGATCCCAACGGCGGATCGTTCGTCGCCGCGTCGAAATCGCGCGTCGCCCAATAAGCCTTCGAAAAGATCGGCATGCCGGCGACGATTAAATGCGCGTCGCGACTGCGCTCCGGAATAAACCCGACCACAAAAATGTCGTCGCCCTCCGCGTCGACACTACCCACGTCCGTCAACAGACGCTCGAAAGTCACGTGGCCCTTTGTCTTGAGAGTCTCAATCGAGAAGGCGACGTCGCCTGCGGTCAGTTTCGATCCATCGTGGAATCGCGCCTCCGGCCGGATCAAGAAACGGTAGGTGAGCTTGTCCTGAGAAACCCTGACCGCGCGCGCGACCAAGCCATAGACGGAATCGGGCTCGTCGCCGGTCGCGGCCATCAGATTGTCGAAGGTCGCGGTCATGCCGGCGGCGCCGTCGCCCTTCTTCGAATACATGTTCAGCGTGTCGAAGGTGTCGAACGTCTGATTGCCGCCGGTCGCGGTGATTTGCAGAGAGAGCAACCCGCCCTTCGGCGCGTCAGGATTGACGTAGTCGAAATATTTGAAGTCGGCCGGCAGGGCGAGATCGCCGAAGGCCGACAGGCCATGCGTCTCGATTTCTCCCGCCGCCGCCAGGACGCGCCACGGCGCGCCGGCGGCCGCAAGGCCGAGACCCGCGAATTGAAGCGCCGAGCGCCTGGTGAACATGCCGGCCATTCTCAAAGTCTCGAAGGCGACGCCGATGATTCGCCTTACGATTTAATCTGCTCGGCGGCTGCTTGACCAGCGCCGCCGCCCATGCGCTTTCTCACGCCTCGCGCCGCGGCCGGTCGATCGGTTCAACGAGGAAATCTGGGCATGAACAAGGCTTTGTCTCAGGCACAGGCGCCGCCGCGCTTTGGTTTCGCCGGCAATCCGCTGGATCGATTGTCCGAGCGGCGCGAGGACCAGGCGTTCCTCGCCGCCGCCCGCCAGGCGCCTAAGGCCCGCGCAATGGTCTTCGCCCGGGATATGCCGATCCTGAAGAAAAGCGCCGCCGGCCTCGAAGCGTTGTTCACGCTCCCAGAAGCGCTTGCCCTCGGCCGGCCCCGCGATAGCGCCCTGCTCGGCGCGCTCGATGACGGCGCGCCGGTCTTCGCCGATCTTCTCGACGACGCCGCCGTCGAATTACGCGCCGACGGCAGCGATGGCTTTCTCGATAAGCGCGTCCTCGTCGTCCCCGGCCGCGACGATCTAGCTTTAATCGACGCGCGCTCGATCGCCGCGCAAGGCCTTCTCGCGCCGCCGATGGTCGGCGTCCTCGCCGAAGCCAAGTCCCTCCTGTCATGGCACGCCCGGCATCGCTTCTGTCCGAATTGCGGCGCGCCCACCCGTCTCGCCGCCGCAGGCTGGCGGCGCGAATGCGACGTCTGCAAAGCGCAACACTTTCCGCGCACCGATCCAGTGGCGATCATGCTGGCGATCGACGGCGACAATTGCCTTTTGGGCCGCCAGCCGCGCTTTCCGAAGTCGATGTACTCCTGCCTCGCCGGGTTCATCGAGCCGGGCGAGACGATCGAGGATGCAGTCAGGCGCGAAATCCGCGAAGAGGCCGGCATTCTTTGCGGCGCGGTATCCTATCTTTTCTCGCAGCCCTGGCCCTTTCCGAGCTCGCTGATGATCGGCTGCCTTGCCGAAGCCGCCACGCGCGAGATCAAGATCGACCAGATCGAGCTCGAAGACGCCCGCTGGTTCTCGCGCGAGGAGGCGCGGTCGATGTTGGAAGGTCTCCATCCCGATCGCCTGAGCGCGCCCAATCCGATGGCGATCGCCCATCACATTCTGCGCGCGTGGGTGGAGGAGACGTAGCGCAAGCGGCGCGGCGGCAAAAACCTCGCGCCCCTTCTCCCACAAGGGGGAGAAGGGTACGCGCCCTAGGCGAGCGTCGCCTTTTGCAACTCGATCAGCTTGGCTACGCCGCCGCGCGCCAGCGCCAAGAGCGCCAGCAGCTGCGCTTCGGTAAACGGCGCGCCTTCCGCAGAACCTTGCACTTCGATCAAGGCTCCGGCGCCGGTCATGACGAAATTGGCGTCCGTCTCCGCCCCTGAATCCTCGGCATAGTCGAGATCGAGCACGGCCTCGCCCTGGCAGACGCCGCAGGAGACCGCGGCGACATGATCGCGCAAAGGATTGTCGCGAAGAATAGAGCGCTGCGTCATCCATTTGAGACAGTCGTGCAGCGCGATCCAGGCGCCGGTGATCGCGGCCGTGCGGGTGCCGCCATCGGCCTGGAGAACGTCGCAGTCAAGCGTGATCTGACGCTCGCCGAGCCGCGGCAGATCGACCGCGGCGCGTAGAGAACGGCCGATCAGACGTTGAATCTCCTGGGTGCGCCCGGAGATTTTCCCAGCCGTCGATTCGCGGCGCGTGCGCGTCAAAGTGGCGCGCGGCAGCATGGCGTATTCGGCGGTGATCCAGCCGCGCCCCTGGCCGCGCAGCCAGGGCGGCGGCTTATCTTCGAGCGAGGCCGCGCAAAGCACATGCGTCTCTCCGAACCGCACCAGGCACGAACCTTCAGCATAGCGCGCAACGCCGCGCTCGAAGCTGACCTTGCGCAATTCGTCTGCGGCGCGTTGGGAAGGGCGCATCGAAAATATCCTTAAAATTGGTCGCGGCAGTATCGCCGGGCGCCCTGCGGCGCAACCTATGTTTCGATTCAATCCGGAGTCGGCACCGTATAGTTCAGGGCAAGCCGGCCGCCATCAGGATAGATCGTCTGGCCGGTGATGTAGGAAGCGTCGTCGCTGGCGAGGAAGGAGGCGACGGAGGCGACTTCCTCCGGCTCGCCGGCTCGTCCGATCGGCGTGCGCGACAGGATGCGGCGGCGCGCCGCTTCATCGCCCATCACGGATTTCTTTGCGAGGTCGGTGAGGATCGTGCCCGGCCCGATCGCCACGACGCGAATCTTATGCGGGGCAAGCTCGATCGCCGCGACCTTGGTCAATTGGTTCAGCGCGCCCTTTGTGCAAGCGTAGGCCGCAAGACCGGGAATGGCCAGAAGCGCGTTGACCGACGACATGTTGATAATGACGCCGCCATTCTTGAATGCGATCATCCGTCGCGCCGCGAGCTGCGTGCCGATGAAGGCGGAGCGCAGATTGATCGACAGGACCTTGTCGAAAATCTCGTCGCTCATCTCGAGCACCGGCGCATTCAGGGCGATGCCGGCGTTGTTCAGCATGACGTCCAGCCGGCCGAATTCGTTCGACGCCCGCTCGATCAGCGCGTCGAGCGCTTCGCGCCGGGCGACGTCAGTTGCGACGAAGATCGCCTTGGCCCCTTTCTCGCGCAACTCTCTCGCCGCAGCCTCGCCCGCCTCGACGTTGATGTCGGCGAGCGCTACCGCCGCGCCGTCGGCGGCAAGGCGACGGGCGCACGCAAGGCCGATGCCATTGGCGGCCCCGGTCACGATAGCGACTTTTCCGTTGAGACGCGTCATCTGAACATGCCCTTCTTTAAAGCGGCCGGGCGCCTAAAACGGAGCGCGGCGATCCCTCGGCGACGCCTCATATCCTGTTCGGCGGGGCGCGGCCATGAGCTTATTTTCTTTAAGGGCCACGATTGGAAAGGCCTTGGACGACGGACGAGGCGTGGGTTAAGGAGGTTTGCACGCGCCGCCGAAAGCGCAACTTTCGAAAGAGTCGTCAAATATGGTCCGCCCGCTGGTCTTGGACGTCGACACAGGCACGGACGACGCCGTCGCCGTCATGCTCGCGGCGCTTCGTCCCGAACTCAATCTGCTCGGCGTGACGACGGTCAATGGCAATGTCGAGGTCGCGCGCTGCACCGACAACACGTTAAGGGTGCTCGATTGGATCGGCCGCGGCGACATCCCCGTCCACGAGGGCCTCGCAAGGCCGATCGTCCGCGAGGACTTCCCGACCCCGCGCGCCTTGAAGCGCGACGCAAAAGTACATCTCGACGTCTTGCCTCTGCCGGAAGCGCGAACGGCCAAACGGCCGCCTTCCGCGCCGGAATTCCTGGTTCGAACTTTTGCCGAGCGCCCTGGCGCGATCACCCTCGTCGCGGTCGGGCCGCTCTCCAACGTCGCCGCCGCGCTCGCGCTCGACCCTCAGTTTCCCAAGAATGTGTCGGAGCTGATGATCATGGGCGGGGCGATCGACAAATCCAACGTCACGCCCTCGGCCGAGTTCAACATCTGGGCCGATCCGGAGGCGGCTGCGATCGTCCTCGCTGCGCCTTTTGCAAAGACGACAATGGTTCCGCTCGACGCCACGCACCAGGCGCTCATCTCGCGCGATCAATGCGCCGCGCTTCGCGCGCTGGGAACGCCGGCCGGCAAGGCCGCCGCGGAATTCATCGAATTTCGCATCGTCGGCTATCAGGCGAACCAGCCGACCGGCGTCCCCGACACGGCGCCGGTCCATGACGCTTTGTGCATCGCCGCGCTCATCGAGCCGGAAGTCATCGATACGCGTTTTCTCAATGTCGTGGTCGAGACTCGCGGGGACTATACGATCGGCCGAACCGTGGTCGACCACGAGAAGCGGACCACGCGCCCGCCCAACTGCCATGTCGCGCTGAACGCCGATCGGGCGCGATTTTTCAATTTCTTGCGTTCAACATTCGCCCGGTCGTGACGCGATGAGCGAATCGTTCGACATCGTCATCGCCGGCGGCGCCGTGATGGGCTCCTCCACCGCCTATCATCTGGCGGCGCATCCGGGCTTTTCCGGCCGCATCCTGGTGGTCGAAAAGGACTTCACGTACCAGCGCGCGGCGAGCGCGTTGTCGCTGAGCTCGGTGCGCCAGCAATTCTCGTCGCCGATCAATATCCGCGTCGGCCTCTATGGCGCTTCCTTCTTCCGCCGCGCCAAGGAAATCCTGACCGTCGATGGCGACGCGCCCGACCTCTCCTTCCGCGAGAACGGCTATCTTTATCTGGCGACCGACGCCGGCGCGCCGATCCTTGTGGAAAATCACGCAACGCAGATCGCCGAGGGCGCGAACATCGCCCTGCTCGAACCTGACGCTCTTCATGAACGCTTCTCCTTCCTCAATCTCGATGGCGTCGCGCTCGGCGCATTTGGCTTGACCGGCGAAGGTTGGTTCGACGGCTATGCGCTGATGCAGGCGTTTCGGCGCAAGGCGCGAAGCCTCGGCGTCGTCTACCGCGAGGATCAGATCGTCGCGGCGGAATACGAGGGCGCGAAGGTCAAGGCGGTGCGGCTGAAGAGCGGCGAGCGCATCGCCTGCGGCGCCCTCGTCAATACGGCCGGCGCTTCGGGCGCGGCTCGCCTGGCGGCGCTGCTTGGCGTCGAAATTCCGGTGCGCTCGCGAAAGCGCTGCGTCTTCGTCTTCGCCGCGAAGGAGAAGATCGCGCGCTGTCCGCTGGTCATCGATACGACGGGCGTGTTCGTGCGGCCGGAGGGCGAGAATTTCGTCT
>DATGHD010000212.1:0-6868 GCA_035308145.1 Roseiarcus sp. | reverse complement strand
CCGGCCGCAACGAGCGAATCGCCGGAACAAGGGCGAGCCCCGCATGGGCCGCGCGCGCCGCGTCGTCCTCATGGGCGCGCGGGTAGCCGAAATAGACAAGCGCGCCGTCGCCCAGCCATTTTGCGACATAGCCGTCGAACTTCGCCGCAGCAGCCGTTACAGCAGTTTGGAAATCGCGGATGAGATCGACCATGTCTTCAGGATCAAGCCGCGCGGCGAGCGACGTCGAACCGACAAGGTCGCAGAACATGACAGTTAACTGCCGCCTCTCTCCGGCGGCGCTCGTCGTCGGTCGCGAAGCGTCTCCCCTCTCGTCGACCGCCGCCAGACTCGCGATCGCTCGAAGCAGCTTTTTTCGATGGCCTAGAGGCACGCCGAGCTTTTCCAGATCGGCGTCGGTCAGATCGGGCAGGACCTCGAGGTCGATTTCATTGTCGCGGAACATGGCCTCGTATTTGCCGAGGCTGAGGCTACGCAGCCATTCCGCGACGTCCATGCCTGAGTTCACGTCTGCCGCCTTGAGGAGGCGCGCGCGTACGCCATCTTAAGGCGGCGTACTCACGACCTCTGCCTCGACTTCAACGTCGCTCGCTCGCGCGGTCGGTCGAAGCCGGCTTACGCATAACATAAGCGAGATACACCGTCGAGCCGCGAGCCAGCGCATGCGGCACGCGCGTGCCGGCCACGCCGATAAATGCTTGGACGGGACGTTGAATAAGGCCCGGCGCATTTTCTTCGCTCCAGCGTTTTCGTCGATCGCTGTCGAGACTGAGCGCGGCGGCGACGCCGGCGCTGATGTCCGCTCGCTCCGCGACCTCCAGCCCGCTGGCGACGACCGAGCGCTCAAAGTCACGCACATGGTCGGCGATGTGGAGGTCGGCATAGAGAAAATGACCGCCAGGCCGCAGGACCCGCCGGACCTCGCTCAAGAAGCGTTCGATCGAGGGATAGCAATGAGCGGACTCGACATTCAGCACGGCGTCGAAAGAAGCGTCGTCGACGGGAAGAGCGATCGCATCGCCTTGGCGGAACTCGACGCCGTCGATCCGATGTACGCGCCGACAAAACGCGATCGCCGATTGAGCGATGTCGACGCCAAGCACCCGCCGGGCGCCAAGGTAACGCTTGAGGTAGGAGACGCCGCCGCCCCGGCCGCTTCCGACCTCGAGGACGTCGCGATCCTTAAGGTCGACGCGCGCGGCGACGCGGTGATAAAGGTAGATTGGGTAACGTTCGACCTGATCGAGGGCGGCGAGCGCCGGAACGAGGCTGGAATCATCATAGAGATAGCCATAGTTCATGAAAGTCCAGTATTCGGCGCGGCGCGAATAGGCGGCAAGCGCGCCATAAAAACTGCGCCAAAGGGTCGGGCGTACTCGTGGATAACGCTCGACCGCCCACATGAAGCTTTCGACGATCATCGCCGGCCCCCCAAATCGTCCGACTAGCTCGATTTAGACCCATGACGCGCAAAATCAAAATCGGGGGTGGTCTTCGGCGGATTTCTTGCCCCGCCGATCGCCGGTTATGGTTCTTTCCCACGAGTTCGGTATTGTGACGTCCGGCGGTCTTGCCGATGCGGCGAACCGCAGCGAGGGGCGGCTTTGTGATTGACGTGCGAAAAGCGGCGGCCGGGGCGTTAATCGTCTTGGCGGCGGCGGTCGGCGCGGCTTCGGCGGGCGCGCCCGCCTCCACCTCAAAGGCGGGGCCGTCTTCCTCCAGTTCCGTCGAATCTGCGCCGCGGACGCAAAACTGGACACCTGACGCGATCGAGCAATGGTACAATGGCACGCAGGGATCGCGTCTTGCGCTGGAAGAGCGGCCAGGACAGCAAGGAGCCCTGGGTCGGCTTCACCTGCGCGGCCTGCCACACCGCGGAGATTGCTTATAAGGGCCAGAGCCTGCGCATTGAGGGAGGCCCCGCCCGCGCCGATTTCCAGGGCTTCATCGAGGCGCTCGAACGGGCCGTCATCGAGACTTCCAGGCAAGCGGCCAAGTTCCAGCGCTTCGCCGCCAAGGTGTTGCAGAGCGAGAACACGCCGGGCAATCAGGCCCGTCTGCGCGCCGCGCTCAATCAATGGATCAAATTCGAAATGGGCCTGGAGCGCCTCGATTGCGCGGAACTCCACGGCGTCGCTTGCCGCGACATTCGCTATGGCTACGGCCGGCTCGACGCCTTCGGGCACATTTTCAACAAGGTCGCTGACATCGTCTCGGCGCATCCAACCGCCAATCCCGCCAATGCGCCCGTCCGTTATCCCGTCCTTTGGAACGTGCCGCAGGAGAATTTCACCCAGTGGAACGCTTCCGTTCCGAAGCAATCGACGCTGACTTTGGTCGAGCCGTTCGACTTCGGCGCCTTGGCGCGCAATACAGGCGAAGTCGTCGGCGTCTTCGGCGATATCGAGCCGGTCACTCATCCCGACCTTTCCGGTTTCAATTCGAGCGTCCAAATCGCCACGCTCGTCGCGTACGAACTCATGCTCGGCCAATTGGAGCCGCCGTCGTGGCCTGATGCGTTCGGAACGCCCGACCCGGCCGCGGTCGCGGAAGGCCAGAAGCTCTACAGGGACCATTGCGTCGCCTGTCACGCCGTCTTCAGCCAGAACGATCTTTCCACTCCCATCGATGTGAAGCCGCAGCCTGTCCCATCCGATGAATGGACAGACCCGTTGATGGCCTGCAATGCGGCGCTCGACACGGCGGCGTCGGGCCTCCTTCAGGGGACCAAGCAATTCATTCTATCGGGCAAGCCGCTGAAACGCGTCGCGGCTTCGGTGGAGATGCTGTTCGCGACGGTGACGGCCGTCCTGTTGAACAAGAAGGTCGAGATCGCCGAAGATGCGATCGGGTCATGGATCGGCGCGGTTCCGCAGCCGATTGTGATTCCTCCGAAGCATCTGCTGGTCGGCGCGGTCCGGAACGAGCGCCTCGCGAATCTGAGAGAGTTGGCGTGTAGGAGCAAGGGCGTTCAGATTGTTTACAAAGCAAGGCCGCTCGACGGCGTTTGGGCGGCTGCGCCCTACTTGCACAACGGCTCGGTTCCGACCCTCTATGATCTCCTTCGCGCGCCGAAAGATCGCCCGAAGTCATTCTGGATCGGAACACGCGAATATAATCCGGAGAACGCGGGCTATGTGACCACAAGAAGCGCCGACAACAACTTCTTGTTTCAAACGTCCATCCCCGGCAATTCCAATCAGGGACACGACTTCGGCGCGTCGAAGTTCACCGAGGAGCAGCGCAGAGCGCTTCTTGCTTATCTCAAGACGCTTTGAACGGGAGCTCGCGGCGGCGTTCAACGTCAGTCGGTTCGCCGCGCGCGGCGCGTCTGCGACCTATTCGAACGGATCCTTTCCCGGTGCGGGAATAGGGACTTCGAACGCGTTGATCGTCATCGAGATCAGGCCGTAGTAGCCGAGAACGCCCACGAGATCGACGAGGCTCGAACGGCCGAGAACGTTCTCGGCGAAATCATAGGTCGCTTGCGACACCCGGCGCTCCGCAATCAGCTCGCGGGAAAATCGGTAGACCGCCCTTTCATCGTCGTTCGTCAGCGTTGGATCGACGCCCTGCCGGATCGCCTCGACGGCCGCTGGATCGAGTCCCGCCGCAATCGCAATCGGCGCATGGGCGAACCATTCGAAGCCGGCCCGCCAATAGGCGCCTGTGACGAGTATGGCGAGTTCGGAAAGACGCGGCGGCAGCGAAGTGTGATAGCGGCAATAGGCCCCGAGCGCCTGAGCGCGTTCGGCAAACGCCGGGCTCGTCAGCCAGACCCGCAGAGGTCCTTCGACCTTGCCGCGCGGCCCGCTGACAATCGCGTCATAAATGCGCTTTTGCTCGGCGTTGAGGGCGGCAACGTCGAAATCCGGGAGGCGGGGCATATCGGGATCCTCTTTGGTTCCGCCGATCAGCCCGCCCATCTCATTCGAGACGCGACTTCTCGGCAAGGTCGCCGTCGCGCCAGAGATAGAGCGCGACCTCGCGGCGGCGCCAGGGCTGCTTCGGCCACGCCAAGAGAAAATCGTCGGTCGGCGGGTCGCGTAAGGAACGAAGCAGACGCTCGGCGGTCGCGACCGGCTCTTCCAATCGGAGCCCCTCGTGCGACGTCGTCGCCGGCATGCTATCGGCGCATGAAGGGCATCGCCCCAATGCCGGCGAATTGCGCCTTAGGCCCGAGCTCTTCCTCGATCCTGAGAACCTCGTTCCATTTCGCCATCCGTTCCGATCGCGAGAACGAGCCGACCTTCAACTGGCCGGCGCCCCAGCCAATGGCGAGATGGGCAATGGCGACGTCCTCGGTCTCGCCCGAACGCGCGGAGATGATTGAGCCGAACCTCGCGCGGCGCGCCTCGTCGAGAGCGGCCTTCGCTTCGCTGACCGTGCCGGCCTGGTTGACCTTGATCAAGACGGCGTTGACGCTTCGATCCCGCGCCGCTTCGCGCACGCGCGAAGCGTTCGTGACGAGGTAATCGTCGCCGATCACTTGCGCCCGGTCGCCGATTGCGGCGACGAACCGGATGAACCCTTCCCGATCGTCCTCGCCAAAGGGGTCCTCGATCGAGACGATCGGATAGCGTTGAAGCCAGTCGAGGAGACATTCCGTCCAGCCGTCGCGATCGAGTTCGCGGCGCTCGAGCCCGAGGCGATAGCGGCCGTCCTTGCCAAATTCGGAAGCGGCGATATCGAGCGAGATTGCGACATCCTCGCCCGGCGACAAGCCGGCGCGCTCGATCGCGCGCATCAGCGCGTCAAGCGCCTCCTCGTTGCTCGAAAACGCCGGCCACCAGCCGCCCTCGTCGGCGACGCCGTTGAGCGCGCCGCGCTCGGCCATCAGCTTTCCAGCAGCGTAATAGACTTCCGCCGTGGTCTCGAGCGCTTCCGCAAAGCTCGTGGCGCGGCGCGCGACAATCATGAAGTCCTGGATGTCGACGCGTCGGCCCGCATGAGCGCCGCCGCCGAAGATCTGGATTTCGGGCAGCGGAATGACCACCGGCCCCTCGCCGGCAAGATATCGCCACAGCGGAACGCCTCGACTGGCCGCGGCGGCGGCGAGAACCGCCAGGGAAACAGCGGTCAGCGCATTGCCGCCAAGGCGCGCTTTGTTCGGCGTGCCATCGAGCGCGACGAGCCGCGCGTCGATCCCCGCCTGGTCGAAAGGATCAGAACCGGCGAGGGCCGGCGCAATCTCTTCGCGCACGCTTTTGAGAGCGTCCTTAACGTCGAGGCCGGCGAGCTTCATTCCCCCGTCGCGCCGATCCACGGCCTCGCGGCTGCCGCGCGAGGCGCCCGCCGGCGCGACGCCCCGCGCCTTTGCGCCATCGCTCAGCGCAACTTCCGCCTCGATGGTCGGGCGCCCGCGCGAGTCCCAAATGCGCCGCGCGCTTAACGATTGAATGACTGCCGCCGTCATGGACTGCGACTCCAAAACTCGGCGACTTCGCTTAAGCAGCGCGGCGGCGATAAGATCAGCGGCGTCGCGACGCGCCGAACCGCATCGCGCTCCGCTTCGCTTGTCAAATATTCGACCGGCGATTTTCCGTCGACTCGCGCGAGAAACAGCGCCGGCAGCAGCGCCGCGGCGCGCGCCTCGAGCGCGGAAGGAGCCTCCCAGTCGACGCGGGAGAGATAGGCCTCGCTCAGCGCGCCGAAGGCCGGCAAGTATGCGTCGCGGTTTGCGCCGGCCCGGGCGCCCTTGAGCAACAGATGATTGAGGCAAAAGGCGACGTCGAACGCCGGATCGCCGAACCAGGCGCATTCGGCGTCGAGAAAAATCGGGCCTTTTTCGCCGCGCAAAATATTCTTCGGGCTGACATCGCCGTGGACGAGCGCGCGTTTGGTTGCGAGCGTTATCGTCGCCAGCTCGTCCAGCCGGCCGGCGAGCGCCGAATGGGCGCGAGCGGTTGCGCGGAGATAAGGCTCGATGCGGATCGCTTCGAAAGTGTCGTCATTGGCGAATGAGGCAGGAATATCAGGCTCTACGGCGCTCGCGCCATGGATGACGGCGAGGTCGCGTCCGACCGCGGCGGCGAAATCGACGTCGATTTCGCCGGCGAGAAGCTGCGCTTTCCACAGTGGATGCGAATCGTGCGGCAGGTATTCCATCGCGAAGAGTCCCGCTGCGCTGTCTTCGCCAAGCACGGCGGGAACGGCGCTGGGCAGCCAGCGGGCGACGGCGCGCATCCAGGCCGCCTCGGCGGCGTTGCGCCGGATCGGCGCCTCCCATACGGCCGCCACTTTCAATCGCGGCAAGGCGCGCTTGACGCAGAAGCGGCGGCGATCCGTCTCGACGAGCACAATGTCGGACGAAACGCCTCCCGTCAGCGGCGTCCAGCGCGCCGCCTCGCCAGGCTCGATCAGCCCGAGGCGGCGCAAGGCGGCGATAAGGTCGAAGGTCTCTTTCAACGGGCGTCCCGGAGGGAGAAGATTGTCGACTCCTAGGTGAGTGCGGCGACCGCTCAACATGGCGCTGCTCTCAGCGTCACATCTCCATTGATTGCATGCTCGCGATTTCGCGCGTGAGAAATTCAAACTCAAGAACAATGCGCGAAGCGCATCGCCGCCGAAGGCGGTGAGCCAGGAACGCCTGGCTCTTCACGCGCTGAGCCCGGTGATCATCGAGACGATCTCGTTCTTGTCGGTCTCTGTCGTCTTGCGCACGCCGATCTGTCGACCGCGACGCAGCACGCAGATACGATCAGACAAGCGAAACACCTGGTCCAGGCTGTGGCTGATGATGAGAATGGGCAGCCTGCGCGCCTTGAGCCCCAAGATGATCGCTTCGACCTTGGCCGTTTCGGCGACGCCGAGCGCGGCCGTTGGCTCGTCCATCAGCACCAGCTTGGCGGCCCAATGCGTCGCGCGG
>DATGHD010000211.1:0-4503 GCA_035308145.1 Roseiarcus sp. | reverse complement strand
GAGGCGCTGGGGATGGAAATCCTCCAGCGCATCCATTTTTTCGCCGACGCCCAGCAGCTTGATCGGCTTGCCGGTGACCGCGCGCATCGACAGGGCCGCGCCGCCGCGCCCGTCGCCGTCGACGCGGGTCAGCACAATGCCGGTGACGCCGACGCGTTCGTTGAAATTCTTAGCGAGGTTCACGGCGTCCTGGCCGGTCAGGGCGTCGGCGACGAGCAGGATCTCGTGCGGATGGGCGGCGGCCTTGATCTCGGCCATCTCGGCCATCAAAGGCTCGTCGATATGGGTGCGGCCGGCGGTGTCGAGGATGACGACGTCATAGCCTTGTAAGCGCGCCGTCTGCTCCGCCCGCTTGGCGATCTCGACCGGCCCCTGCCCGGGCACGATGGAAAGCGTCTCGACGCCGACCTGACGGCCGAGCACGGCGAGCTGTTCTTGCGCGGCCGGCCGCTTCACGTCGAGCGAGGCCATCAGAACTTTGCGCTTGTCGCGCTCGGTGAGGCGCTTGGCGATTTTGGCCGCGGTCGTCGTCTTGCCGGCGCCTTGCAGACCGACGAGCATGATCGGCACGGGCGCCGGCGCGTTCAAGTCGATCGGCTCGCCTTCGCCGCCGAGCGTTGCGACGAGCTCGTCATGGACGATTTTGACGACCATCTGGCCGGGCGTGACGGATTTTAGAACCTGCGCGCCGACCGCCTTGGTGCGGGTTCGGTCGGTGAAGGAGCGCACGACGTCGAGCGCGACATCCGCCTCGAGCAGCGCACGGCGCACTTCGCGCATCGCGGCCGTCACGTCGGCTTCCGAGAGCGCGCCGCGGCCGGTGAGCTTATCCAATATGCCGGAGAGCTTTTCAGAAAGGCTCTCGAACATGGCTTTCTCCTGGCGGTCCGCCAGCGCCAATCGCGCCCGGGGGCGCATCGCGCTGCCGGGCGGGGACCTCCAGCCTCTAACGGCTGGTCGGTTGATCGACGAGGACGAACCTGACGAATGTAGGGCGGGAGATAGGGGGTGGAGGGCGGGATGTCAAATGGGGGCTGAGAAGCGCAGAGCCCTGCCCGTCATTGTCCCAATCGAAAGTGCGGTAAAGCAAGCACGCGCGTCGCCACGCCTATTGCAAAACATGCGTCCTGTTTGAGCGCATCGTTGGCATGCGTATCCATGCTTATCGCACGTCGCGAAAGGTTTCCGGGATCATCAAGATTTCGGAAATGAGATAGAGGGTTTCGAAGATTCATCAGTCGTCGAAGATCCTCGGCCTCCCCCGCAGAAATCACGCGCTCGTCGCGGCAACGGTCCAGAGTATCTGAGAATGAAATACGTTGTGGCAATTTTTTGCTGGGTACGACGGCGTGAAGGAAGCCAGCAAGTGTGTGTTCCGCCAGCGTTTGGCATAAAAGAATTGTTGCCATGAAGTTACCATGAATGAAGCACCAACGCGCCTCTCTCCAAGCGACATAACCGGTCTCGCCACCAAACATCATTGTTCCAAGCGCACCAAGCGTTTCAGATAGGTCGACCAATTGACGAGATCGAGCTATCTTGCCTGGCAGATCGTCGTGTAGATCAGCCAACAGGTGTTGTACCAGATCAAGTTCGCTCATCGACGAGCGGAGATCGGATTGATCGTCGGACATCATGAATCCATTGCGACACGATTTTCGTGGTCAGACAGACAGTCTACCGGTGTTCTCGGAGTTATTCAGGTGTCATTGTTGTACCGGCTCATCCTACCGAACAGAGCGCAATCCGTCATTGTTTGGAACGCTGGCCCGAATGCGCCGGGAAAAGAGGCTGTCAAGGGCGCGAAGCGCCGGGTAGTGTCTCAGTTTGAATTTTGAGCCTGAGACACTACCAAGCGCCGCTTCGCGGTCGAGACCCTTGACAGCCTCTTTTCCCGGCGCGCCTGCTTGGCGTTCCAAACAATGACGGATTGCGCTCTCGCCTCGGCGTGTGTTCGTTAGACGCGGCCCCTTTGTCACCCTCCACCGTCATGCCCGGCCTTGTGCCGGGCATCCACGCCGTCGTGTGCTTCAGCGCCGCGCGGATGGCCGCGACAAGCCTGGCCGTGGCGGACGGAATAGGATGGCCCGAGCGCCGGGTAATACCCGTCACTCCGCAAGGTCGGTGGCGGATGTCTTCGTAGAACTCCATGAAGACCAAGCGCCTCAAGCCGTATTGTTTCGTGAAGCCCTCGATCCGGCCTTCGCGATGCTCGAAGGCGCGGCGCGCGATATTGCTCGTCACGCCGGTGTAGAGCGTGCCGTTCGGGCGGTTCGTCATGATGTAGACCCAGCCGCCGCGCCGCATGGGCGGAGAGTGGATGACATGAGCGGCCGGCGCAATCGTGACGTAGTGGGACGCGATTGCGCGCTTCATCGGCGCGTGGATGGCCGGGACAAGCCCGGCCATGACGGCGGAGCGAAAAGCGGCCGGGATAGGCTACGATTGACTCAGGGGCCCATCGAATTTGAAAGCAAGAGCCGGAGTGCGGGCGGCGCTCGGAGCGCTTATTTCCATGACAGCAGCTCGAAGGAACGCGACAATGAGCCTCGTCATGGAAAACCCCGCCGCCAGGCCGGCCAAAGCCCCTGCCCCGCTCATCGAGCGCGATCCGCGCTGGGCCGCCGTGCTCGCCCGCGATCCCGCCGCCGAGGGCGCCTTCGTCTATGCGGTCAAGACGACCGGCGTCTATTGCCGGCCGACCTGCGCCTCGCGGCGGCCGAACCTTAAGAATGTCGCCTTTTACGCGACGCCGGCCGAGGCCGAAAAGGCGGGCTTCCGGCCCTGCCAAAGGTGCCGGCCGAACGAAGCCTCAGCCGGCGAGCGTCGCGCGGCGCTCGTCGCCGAGGCGTGCCGCCGGATCGAGAAGGCCGAGACGCCGCCGAAGCTCGACGCGCTCGCCGCCAAGGCGGGGTTGAGCCCGTCGCATTTCCACCGGCTGTTCAAATCCGTCACCGGCGTGACGCCGAAGACTTATGCGGCGGCCCATCGCGCCAAGCGCGTCCGCCAGGAACTCTCGAAAGGACAATCCACCGTGACCGAAGCCATCTATGGCGCGGGCTTCAACGCTTCGAGCCGCTTCTATGAAAAGGCCAAGGACGTGCTCGGCATGACGCCTTCGGCGTACCGCGCCGGCGGCGCCGACGCCGAGATCAAATTCGCGATCGGCCAATGCTCGCTCGGCGCGATCTTGGTCGCGCGCAGCCAGAAAGGCGTTTGCGCCATCCTGCTCGGCGACGACCCGGAGCAGCTCATCCGCGATCTGCAGGACCGCTTTCCGAAGGCGAAACTGATCGGCGGCGACAAGACCTTCGAGGCGCTGGTCGCCAAGGTGGTCGGCTTTGTCGAAGCGCCGGCGCTCGGCCTTGATCTGCCGCTCGACCTCCGCGGCACGGCGTTCCAGCAGCGCGTTTGGGACGCTTTGCGGAAAATCCCCGCCGGCGAGACGGCGAGCTATGCCGAGATCGCCAAGCGCATCGGCGCGCCGACATCGATACGCGCGGTGGCGCAGGCGTGCTCGGCGAACACAATCGCCGTCGCCATTCCCTGCCATCGCGTCGTGCGCAAGGACGGCGACGTCTCCGGCTATCGCTGGGGCGTCGAGCGCAAGCGCGCGCTGCTCGCCAAGGAGCAGGCGGCGTGAGCGCGCTGGCGAAGGTGAAGCTCGCCTCGGCCGGCGCCGCGCCAGCCGGGACGCGCGTTGCGCGCTACGACTGGACCGCGCTTGGCGGCGAGCTTGACGCCTATGGCTGCGCCATTCTCGACAAGCTGCTGAGCCGCGACGAATGCGAGGCGATCGCCGCGCTCTATCCTGAGGAGCGGCATTTCCGCAGCCATATCGTCATGGCGCGGCATGGTTTCGGCAAGGGCGAGTATCGCTATTTCAACTATCCGCTGCCGCCGCTCATCGGCGACTTGCGCGCCGCGCTTTATCCGCGCCTTGCGCCGATCGCCAATGAGTGGGCGGAGCGAATGGGCGAAGCGGCGCGCTATCCCGGCGCGCATGAGGAATTCCTAAGGCTCTGCCATGGCGCCGGCCAGACCCGGCCGACGCCGCTTTTGCTGCAGTACGTCCCCGGCGACTTCAATTGCCTTCACCAGGACCTTTACGGCGACCTCGCCTTTCCCTTGCAGGTTGCGATCCTGCTTTCGGAGCCGGGCCGCGATTTTACCGGCGGCGAATTCGTGATGACCGAACAGCGGCCGCGCATGCAGAGCCGAGTCGAAGTCGCGCCGCTGCGGCAAGGCGATGCGGTAGCTTTCGCCGTGCATAACCGGCCGGTCAAAGGTACGAAGGGGAACTACCGGGTCAACATGCGTCATGGCGTCAGCCGGGTGCGGTCGGGAAGACGACATACGCTGGGGATTATCTTCCACGACGCGAGGTGAGGGCGCCAGACGGCGGATGCAGGGCAGGCGTCGATCGTCTCCGATGAGATCCAGAGGGCGCGGCGCTTCGTCCTACCTCCGCCGTCATGCCCGGCCTTGTGCCGGGCATCCACG
>DATGHD010000210.1:0-17006 GCA_035308145.1 Roseiarcus sp. | reverse complement strand
GGCTATGCAGCGGCGGCGTCGCGCGGCGCGACGATCCAGCTCTGGAAGAGATCGAAGTCGATATTGCCGCCGCTGAGAACAAGGCCGACGCGCTTGCCGGCAAGGCTCGCCCGTTCCTGCAACGCCGCGGCCAAAGGCGCGGCGCCAGCGCCCTCGGCGAGGTTATGCGTGTCGGTCCAATAGGCGCGCACCGCGGCGGCAATCTCGGCGTCGGATACCAGCGCAATCCGCGCGGCGCCGCGTCGTATGATCTCCAGCGCCTCTTCGTCTGGCACGCGGGTCGCCATCCCGTCGGCGAGCGTGTCGCTGCGGTCGGTCGAGACAGGTCTGCCGGCCTTGAAGGAGAGCGCGTAAGCCGGCGCCTTCGTCGCCTGAACGCCGACGATTTCCGTCTTCAGTCCGAGCGCATCGCGAGCGGCGATGCAACCGCAAATGCCGGAGCCGAGGCCGATCGGCACGTAGAGAACATCGAGATCCGACTGCTCGGCGAACATTTCGAGCGCATACGAACCGACCCCGAGCGCCAGATCGCGATGATACGAGGGGATCATCGCGAGACCCCGCGCGAGCGACAGTCTTTGCGCTTCCTCGCGCGCGGCCTGAAAATCGACGCCATGCTCAATCAACTCGGCGCCTTGCGCGCGCATAGCGGCGTTCTTCTCGATCGAGTTGCCATAAGGAACGACGATCGTCGCGGCGAGGCCAAAGCGCCGCGCGGCGAAGGCGACGCTCTGGCCATGATTGCCGCGCGTCGCCGAAATCAGCCCTTTGACCTCCGGCGACCGGCGGCGAAGGCGATCGACATAGACGAGCCCGCCGCGCACCTTGAAGGCGCCAGTCGGCAGATGGTTCTCGTGCTTGACGAAAACCTCCGCCCCGACGCGTTCCGCCAGGAGGGGCCAGGCAAGCGTCGGCGTCGGCCGCAGCGCGGCGTGAACGATCGTCTCAGCGTCGCGAATCTCGTCGAGCCCGAACATCAGTCGCCCCTTCAAGCGATGCTCAGACGAGCATCTTGCCTTTCTCATCGATCACGCTGCCGATCTCGATCCCGGCGTCGTCGGAAAGATCGGCGAGGATCATTTCATTATGCGCTTTGCCCGACGGGATCATCGGGAAGCAATTCTCGGTTTGGTCGACGACGCAATCGACGATGACGGCTTGCGGCGTCTCGATCATCTCGGTGATCGCCCGGTCAAGATCGGCCGGATCGCTGCAACGGATTCCATGCGCGCCATAGGCTTCGGCAAGCTTGACGAAATCGGGCAGCGAAGCGGTGTAGCTCTCCGAGTACCGCCCGCCGTGCAAAAGTTCCTGCCACTGCCGCACCATTCCCATATACTGGTTGTTCACGATGAAAATCTTCACTGGCAGCCGGTACTGCAGCGCCGTCGACATTTCCTGCATGTTCATCAGGATCGAGGCCTCGCCGGCGACATCGATGACGAGCGCGTTGGGATGAGCGATCTGCGCGCCGATCGCCGCCGGCAGGCCATAGCCCATCGTGCCGAGGCCGCCGGACGTCATCCAGCGATTCGGCTCTTGGAATTTGAAATGCTGCGCCGCCCACATCTGATGCTGGCCGACTTCGGTGGTGACGTAAACGTCGCGGTCCTTGGTCAATTCGTAGAGCCGCTGCACCGCATGCTGCGGCTTGATGATTTTTGACGAATTGCGAAAGGCGAAGGAGTTCTTCGCCCGCCAATGGTCGATCTCCTTCCACCATTTGGCGAGGCCGGCCTGATCCGCCTTGGCGCCGCTGGTGCGCCAGATGCGGACGATGTCCTCCAGCACGTGCGCGCAATCGCCGACGACGCCGAGATCGACCTTGACGTTCTTGTTGATCGAGGATGGATCGATGTCGATGTGGATCTTCTTTGAATGCGGCGAGAAGGCGTCGAGCCGACCGGTGATGCGATCATCGAAACGAGCGCCGACGCAAATCATCAGGTCGCAATCATGCATAGCGTTGTTGGCTTCGAAGGAGCCGTGCATGCCGAGCATGTTCAGCCATTGCTTGTCATTGGCCGGATAGGCGCCGAGGCCCATCAATGTCGAGGTGATCGGAAAGCCGGTGAGGCGGACGAGCTCGCGCAAAAGGCTCGAGGCCGCCGGGCCAGAGTTGATGACGCCGCCGCCGGTGTAGAAAATCGGCCGCCGCGCCTTGGTCATCATCTCGACGGCGAGCTTGATCTTCGAAAGATCGCCCTTGAGCTGCGGCCGGTAGGTCTTGTGCTGGATATTCTTGTGATGCGTGTAAGGGCAGGTCGCGAACTGGATGTCCTTTGGAATATCGACGACAACCGGACCGGGGCGCCCATTGGCGGCGACATAGAAGGCTTCATGCAGGATGCGCGGCAGGTCCTCGACGCGGCGCACCAGATAATTGTGCTTGGTGCAATTGCGCGTGATGCCGGTCGTGTCGCACTCCTGGAACGCGTCGGAGCCGATGAGATGGGTTGGCACTTGGCCGGTGATGCAGACGAGCGGAATGGAATCGAGCAAAGCGTCGGTGAGGCCGGTGATGGCGTTGGTCGCGCCAGGTCCAGACGTCACCAACAGCACGCCAACTTTGCCGGACGAGCGGGCATAGCCCTCCGCCGCATGGGCCGCGCCCTGCTCGTGGCGGACGAGCACATGGCGAAGGTGGTTCTGGTGGAAGATGGCGTCATAGATCGGCAGCACCGCGCCGCCCGGATAGCCGAAGACGACGTCGACGCCCTGGTCCTTCAAGGCCTCGACGACCATTTCCGCGCCAGTCATCTGCTTCGACATGTCCCTCAAGCTCCGCTTCGATAAGCCTTTGAGTCTGCTAGCTGAATTTGGGCAATAAAAAAGGCCCTCAGCGGGGCCTTCGGGTAGCGCCAGTTTCGGGATCTCAGGTTCTTAAGCCTGTCCCGTCTCCAGCGCTTCGGTTACAATAAGCTTCGCGACCACGGCCGAGTCTCGCCTTCAAATTGAGAAAAAAGAATAATCCAGGGATCAAACCATCGTCAAGGGATTTGTCCAATGGGCTGGCCGAACCGCCGGATCGGACGCCTATCAAGGGCGAAAGCGGCTGAAGTTCTGAGCTCCGCGCTCGGTCCCCCTCTCTCCGCATCAGCGGGAGAGGTACGGAGAGGGGCTGGTCGTTTAGCTTCAACGCCACGGTCAAGCGACATGCCCCTTACCTCTCCCCATTCCGCTTAGCTTCACCGGGAGAGGAGGCCTAAGCGCCGCCGCTAACCAGATTCTCTGGCGCGCTCATTTACCGCTCCGATTATAAAGGCTCCACGCGATACTTCACGAATCCGCCCGCCGCTTCGCCCATCGCCGTCAGCTTGACCCCCCGCGGGGGCGTGACCGCCGCGGCGGCCGGCGAGGTCAGGAAGGTCGCGACCACGTTTCCCGGCCAAGGCTTGAAACGCCAATTGTAGTCGGCCTTCGGCTCGACGTGTTTCGTTTCGACGATATAGCGCAGCAAGGCGTCGCGATTGGCGTCGGGGGCTTCCAGGACCACCGTCGAGCCGTCGCAGCCAGGGAAATTGCCGCCGCCCGAGGCGCGGTAATTGTTGGTCACGACGAGGAATTCCTTAGCCTCGTCGATCGGCGCGCCGTCGAATTTGAGATCGCGGATGCGATGCGCGTTGGGCGCGATGAGCTTGCCGTCCTCGTCGTATCGCGAGGCTTGCGTCACGTCGATCTCATAGGTCACGCCGTCGATCACGTCAAAATTGTACGAAGCGAAGGCCGTACCGAGCAGCGGCTGCTCCTTGGTCTCGGCAGGGTCAATGCGAAGGAACGTCCCGGCTGAGCGCTCGAGCCATTCCCGAACGATCGCGCCGCTGACCTTCACGATGCGGATCGTGTTCGGGTAGAGATAGATGTCCGCGACGTTCTTGAGGGCGATCGCGCCCGCCTTGACGTCGGTATAATAATCCGGCCCGCCGCGCCCGCCCGATTTGAATGGCGCCGCCGCCGACAGGATCGGCAGGCCGGCGAGCGCCGGCATGGCCGCAATCAGGTTCTTGGCGTACCAAAGCTGGGCGGCGTTAACGATCTGGACGGAAGGATCGTCGGCGATCAGGGCGAAATAGGAATTGATTGGCGAGGCAATGTCGCCGACCGGCGCGCGCGCATAGGCGAGCGTCTCGTCATGCGCTTTCTGCGCGGCGGCGAGCACGTCGGGCTCCGCCGCGACCAACGGCGTCACGCCGTTTTGCGCGCGCGCGTAGATCGGCCGCGCCTCGACTTTGGCGCCCGCGATGCGCCAGCCGGCAGATTTAAGCTCAAGGTCCAGATCGATGACGCCGAGGTGGCTGCCCCAAAAGCCCGGCATGAAGGCGGGAACGCCGTTGAGCGCTCCTTTGTCGACATCAACACCGCCGACGCCGGCGAAATCCGCGCCAGGCAATAAGAGGTGCTGATGGCCGAGAACAATCACATCGATTCCCGGAACCTCTGAGAGCGCGAGCGCCGCGTTTTCCTCGCCCGGCTGCGGCGGGCCTTTGCGGGCGATGCCGGAATGGCACAGGGCCACCACGAGATCGACGCCTTCCGCGCGCAACTTCGGGATTTCAGTCCGCGCCGTCTCCGCGATCCCCGCTGTCGTCGCGCGGCCGGCGAGGTGACTCATGTCCCATTGGACGATCTGCGGCGGCGTGAACCCGATGACGCCGATGCGGATTTTGCGCCCGGCGCCCGCTTCGTCTCGCACAAACCACTCGATTAGCTGCCATGTCGTGAAATAGGGCGATCCGTCCGGCTTGAAGACGTTGCAACAAAGGATTGGGAAATTGGCGCCGGCCAGCGCCCTTTCGAGGAAATCCAGCCCATAGTTGAATTCATGATTGCCGACGGTCGCGGCGGCGTAGCCGAGCACGTTCATCGCCGCGATCATCGGATGGACCTCGCCCTCCTTCATGCCGGCCGAGAGCGCGCAATAGTCGCCGAGCGGCGTGCCCTGGATGATGTCGCCATTATCGAACAGCAGGACGTTCGGCGCCTCGGCGCGCGCGGCGCGGATCAAGGCCGCCGTCTTGGCAAGGCCAACCGTATCGTCCGGCTTATCGCGATAGTAATCGTACGCGAAAATATTGGCGTGAAGATCGCTCGTGCCGATCAAACGCAGGCGCAGGCGCGCCGGGCTAGCGGCGCTGCCGCGCTCCGACGGCCCAGCGACAAGCGCGGCGCCCGCGCTTTGCATCGCCGCGCGGCGAGTGAGCGGAGGGTTCATGAAAGTCCCGTTAGAAGGCGCCTGTCATTCCCGCCAAAGCGGGAATCCAAAGAACCGCCGCGCCTGAAGCAGACTCAGCTGGATTCCCGCTTTCGCGGGATGACACCATCCTTATTCGCCCTTCTCGATTTCCGCCAGGGCGCTCGCCAGCGCCCGTAAATCCTTCCACGCCAGCCGCTTTTGCGCCGGCTGCCGCAAAAGATAGGCGGGATGGAGCATGGCAAGAGCAGGAATCATCTTGTCCCCCAGCGAATAGTCGAACCATTTGCCCCGTACGCGGGTGATGCCCTCCTTGACGCCGAGCAAGGTCTGAGCGGAAGAGGCGCCGAGACAGACGAGCAGCCAAGGATTGACGAGTTCGATCTGACGCTGGATGAACGGCAGGCAGATCGCCGTCTCCTGCAAGGTCGGCGTGCGATTACCGGGCGGGCGCCAGGCGACGACATTGGCGATATAGACTTTCGTACGATCGAGATTGATCGCGGCCAGCATGCGGTCGAGCAATTGTCCCGCCCTGCCGACGAAAGGCCGGCCGATGCGATCTTCGTCGCCGCCCGGCGCTTCGCCGACCAACATCACCCGCGCGTTCGGCGCGCCGTCGGAAAAGACGAGTTGCGTCGCAGTGGCCTTGAGGCCGCAACCGTCGAAATTTTCCAGCGCCTTGCGCAACTCGTCGAGCGTCGTCGCCGCTGCCGCGAGGGCGCGCGCCGAGCGAAGGGCCTCGTCGGGCGGAGCGATGGCCGCGGGGTCGATTCGCGGCGGCGCACGCATCGGCTCGACGCGGCTCGGCGGCTGCTCCAGCGCGACGGCGGGCGCTTTTGCTTCAAGAAAGCGATTATGCGGCGTCTCGTCGACCGGCAGGTCGACGCCGGCCTCGGCCCACCAGCGCAGAACCTGCGCCGGATTCATGAAAGTTCGATGGGTATTGTCTGACGCCATGACTTTTCGTTTCGCACGCTCCCTAGCATGCCACGGTCTTCGGCTGACAGGCCTGTCGACTTTTGGCGGTCGGCAGTCCAAAACTGACTGTCATCGACCAGAGAGCGCGAGGGCTTCTCGCCTCTCAGAGAGAAACGCATGACCGACGAAGCCGCGCCGCCGCGCGAATCGATGCACTACGACGTCGTCGTCGTCGGCGCCGGACCAGCGGGCCTCGCCGCCGCCATTCGGCTCAAGCAGCTTGACGCCAATATTTCGGTCGTCGTCGTCGAAAAAGGCTCCGAAGTCGGGGCGCATATTCTGTCCGGCGCGGTCATTGATCCGATCGGCCTTGATCGGCTGACGCCGGATTGGCGCGAAGACCCCGACCGCCCGCTCAAGACCAAAGTGACCAGGGACCGTTTTCTTGTGCTCGGCCCCTCAGGCGGCGTCACGCTGCCCAATTGGCCAATGCCGAAATTGATGAGCAATCACGGCAATTTCATCGGATCGCTCGGCGCGGCGACGCGGTGGCTCGCGGGGCGCGCCGAAGCGCTCGGCGTCGAGATATACCCCGGCTTCGCCGCCGCCGAGACCCTGTTCGGCGAGAAGGGCGAGGTCGTCGGGGTGGCGACCGGCGACTTGGGGATTGGTCGCGATGGCGAGCACAAGGCCAGCTTCACTCGCGGCATGGAGCTTCGCGGCAAATACACGCTCCTCGCCGAGGGCGCGCGCGGATCGCTCGCCAAGGGGATAATCGCCCGTTACCGGCTGGAAGACGGGCGCGCGCCCCAAAAATTCGGCATCGGCTTGAAAGAAATCTGGTCGGTCGATCCGACCAAATTCCAGCCGGGCCTCGTGCAGCATACATTCGGTTGGCCGCTCCGCCACGGGACGAGCGGCGGCTCCTTCCTCTATCATTACGATGAGAATCTGGTCGCCGTCGGCTTTGTTGTTCATCTCAACTACGTCAACCCAACGCTATCGCCCTTTGACGAATTTCAGCGCTTCAAGACCCACCCGCTCATCGTCGACACGTTTCTCGGCGGCAAGCGCCTCGCCTATGGCGCAAGAGCGATCAGTTCGGGCGGTTGGCAATCGGTTCCGAAGCTCGTTTTCCCCGGCGGCGCCCTGATCGGCTGCGCGGCGGGCTTCGTCAATTTCGCGCGGATCAAGGGTTCGCATAACGCGATCCTCTCTGGCATGCTCGCCGCCGAGAAGGCCCATGAGGCGCTGAGCGCCGGCCGGGCCGGCGATGAACTGACTTCTTACGATGAGGCCTGGCGCGGCTCCGAAATCGGCCGCGACCTTTATAAGGTCCGCAATGTCAAGCCCTTGTGGACGAAATTTGGCCTCGCCATGGGCGTGACCCTGGGCGGGCTCGATATGTGGACGAACGAACTCTTCGGTTTTTCGCCGTTCGGGACGATGAAACACGACAAGCCGGACAGCGCGACGCTGAAGCCGCTGAGCCAAGTTACGCCGATCATCTATCCAAAACCCGACGGCCGCGTGTCATTCGACAAATTGTCGTCGGTATTCCTCTCGAACACCAATCATGAGGAAGATCAGCCTATCCACCTCCGCCTTAAGGATCCGAGCATCCCGATCAGAGTCAATTTGCCGGAATATGGCGAGCCGGCCCGGCTCTATTGCCCGGCCGGCGTCTACGAGATTGTTTATGGCGATGAAAAGAATCGCGCCGACCCGCGCTTTGTGATCAACGCGCAGAATTGCGTGCATTGCAAGACATGCGATATCAAGGACCCGGCCCAAAACATTGATTGGACAACGCCGGAAGGAGGCGGGGGGCCGAACTATCAGAACATGTGAGCCGAAGCGGCGGAAGCCGGCTTCCCGTAAGGTTTTGACGATTGCGCAAAACCGCCATTTTTCGTCCCGACTGATTGGCCTATAAGCTACCCTTCTAACGCCCGTTCGTGAGCCGCGTTTTTTTTCGCGGACAACGGCAAGAGAAAGTCCGACACCGTGCCTCGCCAGATTCGTCGATCGCTCGCCGCCCGCCTCGGGTTCGCTGTCTCGCTCGGCCTCGCCGCGGTTGCCGCCGCAAATCCCGCCGCGGCGCGCGACACCGTTACTTCAGGTCCTTACGAGATTGGCGAGAGCCAATCCGGCAATTATCTCGCCGCCCTGATCGCGGGGGATGATCGCGACACGCCGGCCGCCGCGACTTATTTTCGCGAGGCTCTTCGCGCCGATCCGCACAATCCCGATTTGATTGAACGCGCCTTCGCGGCGGCGTTGTCGAATGGCGACATGTCCGATTCGTTCCAGCTCGCGGATCGGCTTCTGATTCGCGATCCGAGCAACAGCTTGGCCCGCCTGACCTCGGCGACGAGAGGATTCGGCGACGGGCAGTATCCGATCGCGCGCGCTCAATTGGCCGGCGGCGGCGCCGGCAGGGCGCATGATCTGACGACGAGCTTGTTGACGGCTTGGACTTACGCAGGGGTCGGCGACCTTCGCCACGCCCTGGAATCCCTCGACTTCGTCCAAGACGCTTCGGTCACGGTGTTCCGCGATTATCATGCCGGGCTGATCGCCGACCTTCTCAACAACCCGACCGAGGCGGCCAAGCGTTTCAAATCCGCCTATGACGGCGAGAAGAACACGCTGCGTCTGGCGGACGCCTACGCGCGCTATCTCGACCGGCGCGGCGACGTCGCGGGCGCAACGAAGGTCTATGAGGATCTGGCGCATGTCCTGCCTCATCATCCGCTGATTGAGGGCGCGTTGGCGGATATCGCGGCTGGCAAGACGCTCGATCCCGTCGTGCGCAACGCCAAGGACGGCGCGGCCGAGGTGCTCTACGGCCTCGGCGCCGCCGGCAGCCGCCAGGGGGACGAATTGGCGGCGTTGATCTATCTGCGTCTGGCGCTGTACCTGCGGCCCGACCACGCGCTCGCCGCCGTCACCGTCGCCGATCTCTATCAGCAGCTCAAGCAGAACGGCGCGGCGATCGACGCCTATGAGATGGTGCCGAAGGACTCGCCGCTGCGCCCCAGCTCCGAGATTCAGGCCGGGCTCGCGCTCGACGCGTTGGGCCGCAAGGATGAAGCGGTCAAGCGCTTGAAGGATCTGGTCGCGGAATATCCCAAGAACGTCGAAGCGATATCGGCGCTTGGCAGCCTTCAGCGCAACGCCAAGCAGTACGAAGAGGCGGCCGACACTTACGGCCAGGCCATCGCGCTCCTCGACAAGCCGGACCGCAGCAATTGGACGCTGTTCTATTTCCGCGGCATCTGCTTCGAGCGCTCGAAGCAATGGCCAAAAGCGGAGGCCGACTTCAAGAAGGCGCTTGAATTGTACCCCGATCAGCCGCTCGTGCTGAACTATCTCGGCTATTCCTGGGTCGACAAGGGGGTCAATCTCGACGACGCTTTCAAGATGTTGCAACGGGCGGTCGATCTCGCGCCGACCGACGGCTACATCGTCGACAGCCTTGGCTGGGCGAATTTCAGGCTCGGCCACTATGACGAGGCCGCACGGCTGCTGGAGAAAGCCATTGAATTGAAACCCGCCGATCCGGTCGTCAACGATCATCTCGGCGACGCCTATTGGCGGCTCGGAAGAAAACTCGACGCGCATTTCCAATGGAACCATGCCCGGGACATGGGCCCCGAGCCGGAAGATCTGCCGCGGATTTTGAGCAAGATCGAATCAGGCCTGCCCGATCAGGCCGAAGCGCCCGCCGCCGCACAGGCGGAGCCGAAAAAGGACGGCGGTTGATCTTTCGCGCGTCCTGGCGGCGACAGTCGCCGCCTCGATGACGGCCCGGCGCGCCTTACTCGCCGCCGAGACGCCTCGCACTTGGCGCGCGCCCGCGAAGGTCAATCTGACGCTCCATATTTTGGGGCGGCGCGACGACGGCTGGCACGAGCTCGACAGCGTCGTCGCCTTTGCCGGTTGCGGCGATTTCCTGTCCTTCACGCCAGGCCCGCGCCTGGAGCTGAGCTTCGACGGTCCGGCCGCGCCGGCTCTCGGTCCTCAGCACGACAATCTCGTCCTGCGCGCCGCGAGGCTGCTCGGCGAGCGCGTTCCAAAGCTGCGGGTCGGGCGATTTCACTTGCGCAAATTTTTGCCCGTCGCGGCGGGCCTGGGCGGCGGCTCGGCCGACGCCGCGGCGGCGTTGCGCGCGCTCGCCAAAGAGAACGGCCTTTCCCGCGACGATCAAATGGTGCTGGCGGCGGCGCGCGCCTGCGGCGCCGACACGCCCGTCTGCCTCGATCCCAAAGCGCGCCTCATGACGGGCCTCGGCGACCAATTGGGGGCGCCGATTCGCCTGCCGCCGCTCCATGCCGTGCTGGCCAACCCCGGCGTCGCCGTTCCGACCGCCGAGGTTTTCGGCCGCTTGGGTCTCGCCAAAGGCGAGGCGACAGGCGCGGCGCCCTCGCCGCGACTGCCCGCTGCGCCGACCCGGAGCCAAGTCTTCGCCGCATTGAGGGGCGGCCGTAACGACATGGAGGAGGCGGCGCGGGCGCTTGCGCCAAGCATTGGCGAAGTTCTCGAGAGACTCGGCGCGGCTAAAGCGGCGATCAGCCGCATGTCCGGCTCGGGCGCGACGTGCTTCGGCCTTTTCGAGAGCCACGACGCCAGTTTGACCGCGGCGCGCGTGATCGCGGGAGCTCGTCCTCACTGGTGGGTCAAGGCGACGGTCTTACGTTAACGGCGCCATTTCGGCGCATTGACCCCGCGAGCCCGCGAGATTAAGCGCAGCGCAAAGGCGCTTGGCGTTCCCCGCGGCGCCTGAAGCGGGCGACGATCCGGCGAACGGCCCAAGGAGCTCGGAGCTGAAGTTTTCATGAGCGTATCGTCCGACACGAGATTACGCGCCACGCCGTCGGTCTCGCTCGCGGCACTGCGTCCGCTGGCGCCTTACGCCAGCGCGTACCGCGGCCGGATCATCGGCGCGTTGATCGCGCTGATCGTCGCCTCAGCGGCGACTCTTGTTGTGCCGTTCGCCGTCAGGCGCATGATCGACTTCGGCTTCTCCGACGGCCAGGCAGGCCTGATCAACGCCTATTTCGGCGGAATGATCGCGGTCGTCGCTGTTTTGGCGGCGGCGTCGGGCCTTCGGTACTACCTGGTCATGACGCTCGGCGAGCTCGTGGTCGCCAGATTGCGCGGCGACGTCTTCGCTCATTTGACGTCACTCGACGGCTCGTTCTTCGACGCGGAGAGAACGGGAGAGATCGTGTCGCGGCTGACGGCTGACACGACGCAGCTGAAATCGGCATTCGGCGCTTCGGCCTCGATTGCGCTGCGCAATTTCTTCCTGTTCTTCGGCGCGGCGGCGATGATGGTGGTCACGAGTCCCAAACTATCCGCCTATGTCTTGATCGCGATTCCGATCATCGTGCTGCCGCTCTACGCGGCCGGTCGCGCGGTCGGCGCCAAGTCGAGAGCCGCGCAAGATACGCTCGCCGACGCAACCGCTTTTGCGAACGAGAGCCTCGGCGCGGTTCGCGTGATGCAGGCCTTTGTCGCGGAAGCGGCGAGCGCCGCCCGGTTCCGAGCCGCCGCCTGGGCCGCCTATGAAGCGGCGCGATCGACGACCTTGACTAGGGCCTTTGTCACGATCGCCGCGATATTCCTCGCCTTCGGCAGCGTCGTCGTCGTGCTGTGGCTCGGCGCGCAAGACGTGCTCAGCCATCGGATGACCGGGGGAATGCTGTCGCAGTTTCTGCTCTTTGCGGTCTTCGCCGCCGGCGCGCTTGGCGAACTTTCGCAAGTGTGGACCGAAGTCTCCGCCGCGGCGGGCGCCGCCGGCCGCATCGCCGAATTGCTGAGCGTGCGCCCAAAAATTGCGCCGCCGCCGGCGCCCGCGTCTCTGCCGTCGCCTTCGCGCGGCAGGCTTTCCCTCGACCACGTCGCCTTCGCCTATCCGACGCGGCCGGCCGGACCGGTTCTGAAAGACCTTAGCCTCATCGTCGCGCCGGGCGAGGTCGTCGCCCTCGTCGGCCCATCGGGCGCCGGCAAATCGACCGTCTTCCAATTGCTGATGCGGTTCTACGATCCGGGCGAAGGCAAAGTCGCGTTCGACGGCGTCGATGTGAGGACGGTCGATCCCGCCGAGCTCCGCCGGCGCATCGCTTTCGTGCCGCAGGAGCCGGTCATATTCGCCGCGACAATCGCGGAGAACATCGCTTATGGCGCGAGCGAGGCGAGCCGCGCCGCGATCGAGGAAGCGGCGAAGCGCGCGGCGGCGGACGCTTTCATAACCGCATTGCCGCAGGGGTACGACACGCCGGTCGGCGAACGCGGCGTAACGCTTTCCGGCGGCGAGCGCCAACGCCTGGCGATCGCCCGCGCTTTGCTGAAGGACGCCCCGGTTCTCTTGCTCGATGAGGCGACGTCGTCGCTTGACGCGGCGAACGAGACATTGGTCCAGAAGGCGCTCGAAGCGCTGATGGCCGGCCGGACCACGCTGGTCATCGCCCATCGCCTGGCGACGGTCGTCAACGCCGACCGCATTCTTGTCATCGAGGCTGGCCGGATCGTCGAGCAAGGGACTCACGTGAGCCTTCTTGCCCAAAACGGCCTCTATGCGCGCCTGGCGCGCCTGCAATTCGAAGCGGGAGCTGCCGCCCTCGCGGAAGGGCGGCGAGCGGCGGAGTAGTCGCTACCGATAGGGGCTCCAATCGTCGCGTTAGCGCTCAGTCAGCTTCAACTCGATGCGGCGATTGCGCGCGAACGATTCCTCGTCGTCGCCGGGTTCGATCGGCTGAAATTCGCCAAAACCGGCCGCCGCCAGCCGATCGGCCGGCACGCCTTTCGAAATCAAATACTGAACGACGGCGATGGCGCGAGCCGCCGACAACTCCCAGTTCGATTTGAACTGGCCGCCGGTGATCGGCTGCTTGTCGGTATGTCCGTCGACGCGCAAGATCCAGGGAATGTCCGGCGGGATTTCCCGCGCAAGGTCGTTGACGGCCGCCGCCAGATCGTCGAGCGATTGGCGACCCGCCGGGCTGACGTCAGCCTTGGCCGACTCAAATAAAACGGAAGATTCAAAAACGAAACGGTCGCCGACGACGCGCACGCCCGGCCGGGCGCCAAGAATCTGGCGCAGGCGACCGAAAAAGTCCGACCGGTAGCGCGCGAGCTCCTGGACCTTCTGCGCCAACGCGACATTGAGCCGTGAGCCAAGATCGGCGATTTTCGCTTGCGATTCCTTCTGCGACGCCTCCGAGGCGGAAAGCGCGTCCTCGATGGCGGCGAGCTGTCGTCGCAGCGCCGCGATCTGCTGGTTGAGAATATCGACCTGAGCGAGCGCGCGCGCCGACACTTGCTTTTCGGCGTCAAGCGCGGTCGAAGCCGACGAAGCCTTGTCGCCCGCGCTGAGCGCGTTCTGGTTGTTCAGGTCGATGACGCCCTGGAGACGTTGCTCCTCCTTCTGCGACGTCTCGAGCGTTGCCGATAGTCCCGCCAGATTCGATTCGGCCTGATTCTTGGCCGACCGCTCCATCGCCAAAAGGCTGGTCAACTCCTCGATCTGCTGGTTGAGCTTGGTCAGCACGGTGTCCTTGCCGCTGACTTCGCGCGACAAGAAGAATTGAGCCAACATGAAAACGGAAAGCAGGAAGATGATGACGAGCAGCATCGTCGACAGCGCGTCGACAAAGCCCGGCCAGTAGCTAACGCTCTCGGTGCGTCGCCGCGCTAACGCCATGGTGAGCTCCCAGGACCGGCCGGCGCGGGCGCCGTAAGAGGATGTCCTAGCTTACGTGCCATGCGTCTCTTTCTCCTCCATCAGGCGGCGCAAGAGCCTGCCGACTTCCTCCTGCTGCGCCGCCTGCGCTTCGACCCAGTCGCGAATAAGCTGTTGCTCCTGGCGCATGTGGGTCACCAGCCCCTGGATGCCCTCGGCAAGATTGGCCATGGCCGCGGCGCTCTTTCGCTGCTCGGCCGGATCGAAGGCGGGCACGATCTTATCCGGGATCATTTCGAGGGGCGGCGGCGCGGACGCCGTCTCGACATGGCCGGCGAGGAAATCCTCGAGCTCGGTGTAGAAGCGATTCTGAGCCTGGCCCGCCTGAAGATCGAGGAAGCCGAGGATCAACGATCCCGCCAAGCCGAACAGCGACGAGGTGAACGATATGCTCATGCCGGCGATTGGCTTGGAGAGGCCATTCTTGAGATCGTCGAACATCACGCCGGCGTCGGCGTTGGTTTGCATCGCGTTGATGACGCCGCTGATCGAGCGCACGGTCTCGAGCAGGCCCCAGAAGGTGCCCAGCAACCCCAGGAACACCAGAAGGCCGATCAAATAACGATTGAGCTCGCGCCCCTCGTCGAGCCGCGTGCCGACGGAATCGAGGATCGCGCGGGAGGTCGGCGTCGAAAGGCCGCGCGCGCCGACGCCGGCGTTGAGCAGGGTCGCCATCGGCGCGAGCAACCGCGGGCCGCGGTTGCTGGTCCAGGGCCGCGCCCCTGACAAGGAATTGACCCAGCGGATCTCCCGAAACAGCCTGATGACTTGGCGGAAAGTGAAAAAAGCCCCGACGACCAGGACGCCGATGATCAGCCCGTTGAGACCCGGATTGGCCTGGAAGGCGGTTTCGATCTGCTTGTAAAGCGCAAGCACGACAAAGCCGGCGAGGACCAGGAAGGAGGCCATCCCGACCAGGAAAATGCGGGGAGACGAGAGGGGTCGGATTTCCGTTTCGATCGCCATGCCGTCTGCGTCGTCCCGCTTGGAAAACGCCCATACCCTACCAGAATTCGCCGGCGCCGCGCCAAGCCTCGCCAAACTGACGCCCAATTGCGACGGATCGGCGCCCCAACGCCAAAAACCGCGGGTCAAGCCGCCTTGATCAACGCCAGCAACTCGCGATGCATGATTTCGTTGCCGGCGCAGACCGACCCCGTCTCCAAGAAATTCTCCTCGCCGTCAGCGCCGGATATGAATCCTCCGGCCTCGCGAATCAGCAAGGCCCCGGCCGCAATGTCCCAGGACTTGATGCCCCGCTCCCAGAAGGCGTCAAACCGACCCGCGGCCACATAGGCAAGATCAAGCGCGGCGCAGCCCATCCGCCGCACATTGACGACCTTGGCCATGACGGCGGCCAGCTCGGCTTTGAATCGCGGATGCTGAGCAGCCTTGCCGAGATGAGGAATGCCGCAGCCGATCAACGCTTGCGAAAGCTCGCTGCGCTGCGCGACCCGAAGGCGACGATTGTCGCCGAAGGCGCCCTGGCCTTTTTCAGTCACGTACATTTCGTCGGTCGCGGGATTGTAGATCACGCCCGCGACGATCTGGCCCTCGCGCTCGAGCGCGATCGAAACCGCGAACATCGGTATGGCGTGCAGAAAGTTGGTCGTCGCATCGAGCGGATCAATATGCCAGGTGTGAGTCTTGTCTGAGCCCTCGACCCGCCCGCTCTCCTCCATGATGAAGCTATAGCCTGGCCGCGCCTTGGCGAGCTCCTCGTAAAGCGTTTTCTCCGCGCGTTGGTCGGCCAGGCTGACGAAATCGCCTGGCCCCTTCATCGAGACCTGCAGGGTGCCGATTTCGCCGAAGTCGCGCTTGAGGCCGCGACCGGCCTTGATCGCCGCGCTGGTCATCACATTCATCAGGGCGGAGCGGATCATGACCTTCCGGTGAAGCTTAGAGGGGCCCGGCGGCGGCTCATCTGCCTGCCGCGCGGCGCGGGGTCAAGACGGGACGGCGCGGGAGATGAGGCCTGCCAAGGTTGCGCGCTTGGCGCAACCATAGGATTGTCTTTCACTTTCAAGCGAATCAAGGCGTCGCGGCAGGGCTTGGGGCATGTCTCAGTCGGATCTTGAAATCGCTCGGGCCGCGCGGCTCGAGCCCATAGCCGCTATCGCCGCCAAGCTGGGGATTCCCGAGAGCGCGCTGCATCCTTACGGCCGCTTCATCGCGAAAATCGACTTCGACTTCATCGCTTCTCTGGCCGGCCGACCCGACGGCAAGCTGATCCTTGTCACCGCGATCAACCCGACGCCCGCGGGCGAGGGCAAGACGACAACCACGGTTGGGCTCGGCGACGCCCTGAGCCGCATCGGCAAACGCGCGGCCATTTGCCTTCGCGAGCCCTCGCTCGGCCCGGTCTTCGGCCAGAAAGGCGGCGCGACCGGCGGCGGACGGGCTCAAGTCGCGCCGATGGACGCCATCAACCTGCATTTCACTGGCGATTTTCACGCCATCGCCGCCGCGCACAATCTGCTCGCCGCGATGCTGGATAATCACATCCATTGGGGCAACGCGTTCGACATTGACGCTCGCCGCATCGCCTGGCGGCGCGCGCTGGATGTCAATGACCGCGCCTTGCGCAAAATCGTCGTTTCGCTCGGCGGGGTCGCCAACGGCTATCCGCGCGAGGACGGCTTCGACATCGTGGTCGCCTCAGAAGTCATGGCTGCCTTTTGTCTGGCCAATGACAGCGCCGATTTGGAGGCTCGTCTTGGCCGCATGATCGTCGCGGCCACGCGCGCCAAAAAGCCGGTGGCGGCCGCTGATCTTAAGGCGACGGGCGCGATGATGGCCCTTCTCAACGATGCGCTGAAGCCGAATCTGGTGCAGACGCTCGAAGGCGCGCCGGCCTTTGTTCACGGCGGCCCTTTCGCCAACATCGCCCACGGCTGCAATTCGGTCATCGCGACCAGAACCGCGCTCAAGCTTGCCGACTATGTCGTGACGGAGGCCGGTTTCGGCGCCGATCTCGGCGCGGAGAAATTCTTCGACATCAAGTGCCGGCAAGCCAATCTTACGCCGGCAGCCGCGGTGATCGTGGCGAGCGTCCGCGCTCTCAAAATGAACGGCGGCGCCCCGCGCGACGCTCTCGGACGCGAAAATCTCGCAGCCCTCGAAGCGGGTCTCCCCAATCTCGAG